>NZ_NEIQ01000009.1:0-310214 GCF_002112765.1 Pseudomonas sp. B6(2017)
GCTGACCCACCCGCCCAGGCGCTGCAACGCCTGCCCCCCCCAAAGGAGAAGCACCATGCATATCAAGGTCATCAAAGGCGCCAGGGAAACGGGAAAGACCCGCCAACTAAGGCAGATCGAGGAGCAGCGAAACGCGCAAGGAAAGCCCACCAGCATCATCCACGCGGATGCATACGCCCAAGAGGGGCTGCTTTCGATCATGGAAGTCAGGATTGAGCGCGGAGAACGCACATTGCTCGTGGATGACTGCACCCGCCAGCAAATCGACGAAGTATTGAAGTGGCAGACAGCTCACGACGAGAACGATGGTTTGAAGGACCTGGAAATTTTCCTGGTTCGCATCGCCGGCTGAATTGTTCCGAAAGAGTGGTGCCGAGGGACTGCAATCCCTCGGCACCGACCACCCCAAAGGAGAAGCACCATGCAAGTGAATCAACCCCAAGGCGGTACCGCAGAGGCTACCACAACCCCACTCGCTGTCGGCGACAAGGTGAGCTACGTCACCATCAGCGGCGGCGGTCGCAGCTACCGTTTCAGCGCGCGCAAAGGCGTTATCGTCGAGATCAACGGCAATGTTGCGACCTTGCGCGCAGCCAACGGCCGTTGCATCACCCAACCTCTCGACAAGCTGACACCAGACGGTCAACCGAACGCGCTCACCCGCATGTTGAGCGGAGGGCGCTGAACATGGCCGAACGCTCCCGCCCGGCGATGGCAAGCCATCGTCTGGACCTGCCGAGCCGCTGTGACATCTGCGGCAAAGCCAGATCCACCCGCACCCACCAACGCTGCAGCAAGACCCGCCAACAGCGCAAAACAGCGGAGTGGGCAGCATTCATGGCCGAACAGGCCGCAGCCAAGCAGAACAAGCCGCGGCGTTTCGCGCGCTGAACTGGAAAACGGGCGTTTAACGGGGAGCTGCAACTCCCCCATTGCCCCAAAGGAGAAGCACCATGCAAACCATCCAACCTGCGGCCACCGTGCCCCAAGCCAGCAATATCGCGCTTTACCGTGTGGAGGAAACGTTCGGGGGCAATAACGTCCTGCTCGAAGTTGACCTCAACAAGCTTACACCCGAGCGGGCTACCGAGATCTGCAACTTCTGGAGCTGTTTAGGGAGCTACGCCGAATCCGAAGAAGGGAACCCAGTCCGCGCCGCCGTGCGCCTTTTCGGCAGCTGGATCATCAGCGACATGAGCCAAGGGGGTGGAACCGACTTCAGCCCTGATTACGAGTCCCCAGATGGTGACCCGCATCCTGGCCTGATCTGGTCGGCTGATGTTCATGAGGCGGACGGCTGGGGCGGATCTGACGGCAGTCCTTTTGGTTGGTGTGGCATTCGCTGCGTAGCGGCAGAAGTTGCGTCCATCAACTTCTATAGCGTCGAGTTGAAGGAGGTGCAGCATGCTTAATCGCATCTTCAAGCACTTTCACTTCTGCTGCGGCCTCGGCGGCGGTGCCAAGGGTTTCAACCGGGCCAGGTCCGTGGTCGGCAACATGCTGGGCACCTGGCAGTGCATCGGGGGCGTCGACGTTGACCCGGTGGGTTTGCGCGATTTCGAACGTCTCGCCGGCGTCCCGGGCACACAGCTGGATCTGTTCACACGGGATCAATACGTTCGCTTCCACGGAAAAGAGCCACCACCAGGGTGGCGCGAGGCCACGGCGGAGGACATTCGTCGGGCGGCCGGGTATCAGCGACCCGATGCGATCTTCATTTCCAGCCCCTGCAAAGGCGCATCTGGCCTACTGTCCGAAAAAATGAGCCGCACCCCGAAATACCAGGCATTGAACGAGCTGACGCTGCGCTGCATCTGGCTGATGGGCGAGGCCTGGCCAGATGATCCGGTGCCGTTGATCGCCTTCGAAAACGTGCCACGGCTCGCTACCCGCGGCCGGCACCTGCTGGACCAGATCAACAAGCTGCTGAGCCACTACGGCTACGCCTCGGCTGAAACCACTCACGACTGCGGCGTCATCGGCGGGCTGGCCCAGAGCCGCAAGCGGTTCCTGCTGATGGCCCGTCATATCGAAAAGGTTCCGCCTTTCCTGTACGAGCCTGAGAAAAAGACGCTCAAGTCGGTGGGATCGATCCTCGGCCGCATGCCGATGGCCGGCGATATCGAGGCCGCGGGCCCAATGCACCGCGTGCCGTCACTGCACTGGAAAACCTGGGTGCGCCTGGCACTGGTCCAGGCTGGCAAGGACTGGCGCAGCCTGAATGACCTGGCCATCGAGGACGGGTATCTGCGCGACTTCGTGATAGTGCCCGAGGCTTACGGCGGCTATCTGGGGGTGAACAAGTGGGACGACTCAATGGGTGTTGTCGCCGGCCGGAGCCGGCCAACCAATGGCGCGTTCTCCGTGGCAGACCCACGGGCCAGGGAGGGCGCGCAGCAATACCAGCAGTACGGCGTGCGGCGCTGGGATGAAACCAGCGGTGCGGTGATTGGCGTCAAGTCACCCGGGCAAGGGACGTTCAGCGTTGCTGACCCGCGTCAGCCCCAAGGTAGCTTTGGCAAGTACCTGGTAACACCGTGGGAGCGCCCCAGCACCACAGTAATCGCTGGCAGCACCACCGGCCAGAGCGCTTTCGCCGTGCAAGATCCTCGCTACGTCAACTGGCACGCCGGCGCGAGCACCAGAAAGCTTGGGGTCTGCCCTTGGGACAAGACGGCTGGAACTGTTACTGGTTCGCAACAGGTGGTCAGCGGGGCACTGTCGATCGCTGACCCTCGCCCGGGAATGAAGCGCGACAAAGGCGACGCCTACTTCGCCGGTGGCCATTACGGGGTTGTCGACTGGAGCGGCCAGGCCGGAGCTGTTTCGGCGAGTGCCCGCCAGGACAACGGCCGTTGGTCCGTCGCAGATCCACGCATGCCGGAGCCCAATGAAAAGCTCACCTGTGTAATCGAAAGCCTCGACGGCACCTGGCACCGTCCCTTCACCACCCTGGAGCTGGCCGCTCTGCAGAGTCTGGTCGAGCCCGAGGAATGGCTTGAGCTGGACGGTCTGAGCGACCAGGCCTGGCGAGAAAGGATCGGTAACGCAGTTCCACCAGCAGCGGCCGAAGCTATCGCCCAGGTAATGGGCACCACCCTCCTCCTGGCCGAGGCCGGCGAGACGTTCATGCTCAACAGCATGCCGGTCTGGGTTCAGCCCGTAGCGATCGCGCTGAGCGTTGCACAGCAGGAGGCCCTATGAACGTATTCTTGTTGCTCTACCTCTGCACCAGCGCGGCTCGCACCGATTGCCAGGTGTTCCCGGTCCAGCGCTGGATGGGGCCTGACTCATACCAACAATGTGGCGCCACCGCGCGCCAGCTCACCGCAGACCTCACCGGCAAGAACCGAAAGCTGAACTATTTCGTCTGCGACATCCAGGCGGCCGGTGACGTCGATGCGGCCGAGCAATCCCAACCACCACTGCACCGCCAGTCGTTCCAGCTCTGAACAGGAGGACCACAATGTCTGAGCATTTCTATCTACAGGACAGCCGCAGCAACGTGGGTACCCGGGCAATGTTCTGGCGCGCGGGGGGCGGCTATACATCTAACTTGAACGAGGCTGAGCAGTTCACCCGTGAGCACGCTGTCGGGCAGTTCGAGAGTCGCGAGAGCGATCTCCCCTGGCCAGTGGACTACATCCGCGCTCGAGCAGAGGTCGGCGTCGATTCTCAGTACCTCAGCAAATCCGAAGCCGAGGCCTGCCGCAATGAGGATGGCCGCGTGTATGTGGCCCATGCACGCGAGTGGGACGGCAACGACCTGGTCTGGCTCGGCGGCAAAGGTCCTACCGCCAACCTGGAAGAAGCGATCCATCCAGGTGCAACAGATGCCGCTGGCTACCTATCGCGGGGTTGCGAACTGTGGCCGTGCGGCTACATTGCTGAGCGATCCCGCCCAGTCGTTCGGGCCTCGCTGCTTGATCACAAGCAAGCCCTACGCGCGGTGGGCCTCAAGCTGCCAAAGGTGAAGTACCAGACCACCAGGAGCTACCGCAGTCTCACTAATTGCGAAGGATGCGGGCGTTTTCTCAGCGAGCGACAGCGATTCGACGACTGCCCGAACTGTGGTGCGAGGAATGCACCATGAACACAGCTTTTATCCTGATGGCCCAATACGACGGCCAGGCGATTATCTCGCTGGAACTGGTGTGCCGGGATTACTTCACGCACCTAACGCCGGAAATGTTCCAGCGCAAAGTGATGAGTGGTCAGATCAAACTGCCCATCACCCGCCTAGAGCCGAGCCAGAAGTCCGCCAAGGGCATCCACCTCACCGACCTAGCGGCTTACCTAGATCTACAGCGCGCGGCCGCGGTTAAAGAGCACAACCAGCTCAACGGGTTAAAACCCGCCTACTGAGCCACTTCATTGATGCGGCGCCCAGTTGGACGGGCGCCCTCAATATCTTCTCGTGCCACTCCCACCCTATGTAACGATCACCTTTCCCCCGCAGGTGGGTATAGCGCCTCATCGAGTTCCAATCCCTATGCCCTGAAACGCTCGCCACACGCGGGATATCCCAGTCCATTTCGAACAGACGGCTGATGCCTTCGTGGCGAAGGTCATGGAAGTGCAGATCTTCGATGTTCAAGAACTTGCAGGCTTTGGTCCAAGAAGTGGAGATAGATTCAGGGCTGTAGGGGAAAATGTCGTCGCCGGCCTTTGGCATCGTCTGGAGAATCTGCCACGCTTCGTCCGGCAGGTAACACCAGACATCGTTGCCGATCTTCTGCCCTGGGTTCTTCATGTCGCGCACCAGTACCCGCTGACCATGCTCGTCGACATCCGCCCAGCGAATACGGGTTATTTCATCCAGCCGGCGCGTAGAGAACAGAGCAAAGCCCACGACTTTCAGCATATTGATGACAGTTGGGCGCCTCTCCTGCATGTCTTGGTAATGCGTCAACACCCTTCCCAACTCGTCCAATGTCGGCCGGCGATCGCGCTCACGGCTTTTCAGGTTGTAGCCCAGCTTGCGTAGTACGCGCCGGGCGCCGCCCATGGCGAGCGGGTCCACTTGGTACCCCCACGCATCCTTGGCAATTGCCAGGACAGCGCCGAGGTGCGCCAGGTCATTGCCGGCGGTTTGTGGTTGAACCCCACCACCCTCCTTACTCATCCGCCAAAGAGCGAAATCGACCAAGCACTGGGTATTGATGTCCGTGTCGGTCAGGCCGCCGAGGTACGTCTCACCGATGGCATTGAGTGTCGCGCGCTTGGTCTTGCCCAATGGCCGGGCTTTCTCGACCTCTACCAGGTAGCGATCGGTCATCTCTTTGAGCGTGGCGCCTTTGCGGCTTGCCCGCTCGATCGCGCCAGGTTCATCGAGCTCCGACTCGCGCTTACGCGCCCAGGCCTGGGCGGCCTGTTTTCGGGCGAAGGTCTGGCTCTCTTGGTAAACTTGCACTCCGTCGCGCTTGATGCGGATCTGAGCCGTGTAGCTCACGCTCCCATCTGCCAGTTTTCTTGCCCTGATAGTCGCCATATGGAAAGTGGTACGCGTCAGTTTTTGGGTGGTACATCGTACCACCGAGCCTTAAAAAACGCCTGAAAACGCCCCAAAACACGCCTTAAACACGTAGAGCAAAATGGTCCAGAATTCAGCTACAACCCCAGTAAACTCAAGCCCTACGCTGTCCCGGCGGTTTAGCGTTGCACCGATGATGGATTGGACGGACCGGCACTGCCGGTATTTTTTGCGGCTGCTGTCCAAGCACACCCTGCTCTATACCGAGATGGTCACAACGGGGGCCTTGCTCAACGGCGATCATGAGCGTTTCCTGCGTTATCACCAGTCCGAACACCCGCTGGCGCTGCAGTTGGGCGGCAGCACTCCGGCGGACCTCGCCGCCTGCTCGCGGATGGCCCAGGAGCATGGCTACGATGAGGTCAACCTCAACGTCGGTTGTCCCAGCGACCGCGTGCAGAACAACATGATCGGCGCTTGCCTGATGGCTCATCCGGCGCTGGTGGCCGACTGCGTAAAGGCGATGCGCGACGCGGTGTCGATTCCGGTGACGGTCAAGCATCGGATCGGTATCAACGGCCGGGACAGCTATGCAGAACTGTGCGATTTCGTTGGGCAGGTGCATGAGGCCGGCTGTACGAGCTTTACCGTACATGCCCGGATCGCGATCCTTGAAGGCCTGTCGCCCAAAGAGAACCGCGAGATCCCGCCGTTGCGCTACGAAGTGGCAGCCCAATTGAAGGCGGACTTCCCGCAGCTCGAGATCATCCTCAATGGCGGGATCAAGACCCTGGAGGCCTGTCATGAACATCTGCAGGCCTTCGATGGGGTGATGCTGGGCCGCGAGGCCTACCACAATCCCTATCTGCTGGCGGAGGTGGATCAGCAACTGTTCAACAGCAGCGCGCCGGTGATTTCCCGGGCCGAGGCCCTGGCGCAATTACGTCCCTACATTGCCGAACACCTGGCCAGCGGTGGCGCCATGCACCACATCACTCGCCATGTGCTGGGCCTGGGAAGCGGCTTTCCCGGGGCTCGCAAGTTCCGCCAGCTGTTGTCGGTGGATATCCACAAGAGCAAGGATCCGCTGGCGCTGCTGGACCAGGCCGGCCAATTGCTGGAAGGACGCTAGGCGTCAGCCGGGTTGAACCTGACCCGGGTTTTGGCATCGTATTTATCTGGACCATGCCCCGACATTCAAACACCTGTTTCCAGGTCATGGTTTTCGGGGCCATTGCAAGCATTCCGCGCCCTTGAGCGCCTGCCAGCGCTCGGGTAATGTCATCAGACCCATAGGACAGAGCACGCTCATGACTTCCAAGCTGGAACAACTGAAGAAAATCACCACCGTGGTGGCCGACACCGGCGACTTCGACGCCATCGCCCGGGTCAAGCCGGTGGATGCCACCACCAACCCCTCGCTGCTGCTCAAGGCCGCGGCCATTCCCGGTTATGCCGACCTGCTCGGCGCCAGCGTCAGCGACTGCAAGGGTGATGTCGGCCTGGCCAGCGACCGTTTTGGCGTTGCCGTGGGCCAGGAGATCCTCAAGGTGATCCCGGGCCGAATCTCCACCGAGGTCGACGCCCGCCTGTCTTTCGATACCGATGCCATGCTCAAGCGAGCCCATCGCCTGATCGACCTGTACGAGAAAGCCGGCGTAGGTCGCGATCGAGTGCTGATCAAGATCGCTTCCACCTGGGAAGGCATCCGGGCCGCCGAGAAGCTGGAGCGCGAAGGCATCCAGACCAACCTGACACTGCTGTTCTCCTTCGCCCAGGCAGTAGCTTGCGCCGATGCCGGGGTTTTCCTGATCTCGCCATTCGTGGGCCGGATCTACGACTGGTACAAGAAGGCCACCGGCAATGACTACACCAGCTCCGACGATCCCGGCGTGCAGTCGGTAACCCGTATCTACAACTACTACAAGGCCAACGATTACAAGACCGTGGTCATGGGCGCCAGCTTCCGTAACCTCAACCAGATCGAGCAACTGGCAGGCTGCGATCGCCTGACCATCAGCCCGGACCTGATCGAGAAACTGGCAGCCGACACCGGCAAGCTGGAGCGCAAGCTGAGCCCGGGCAAGACCGGTGAAGCTCGCCAGAGCCTCAACGAAGCGCAGTTCCGCTGGGCATCCAATGAAGACGCCATGGCCACCGAAAAACTGGCCGAAGGCATTCGCCAGTTCGCCCGTGACCAGGAGAAGCTCGAGGCGCTGCTGACTGCCAAGCTCTGAGTGAACGAAAGGCATGAACGCAAAAAGGGCGAACCCTCACAGGTTCGCCCTTTTTTATCGACCGGTTTCAAGCGCTCAGTGACGCTCCAGGGCATTCACCAGGTCATGAAAGGCTTCACGGTTGGAATCGTTCAGCCCCATGAGGATCTTGTGCGCCTCCAGCACCTTGACCCGCACCACTTCTTCCGACTGGTCCTGGGACGGCAGGTCGGTCAGGCACTCCGGACAAGGCACCGGGCGATCGACGATGTTGAACACCTGATCGAATCCCATGGACTGCAGTAGCCGGGTGATGTCCTCGTGGGTGGTGACGACGGTGGGCAACAGGCCGACCTTCTGCCGCGAAAGGATCGACAACTTGGCCAGCAGGCCCAGGGTGGTGCTGTCGATGCTGCGGGTTTCCGTCAGGTCGATCACGATCGCCGAGAAGTTCAGCGCCGTGAAGATCCGCTCAATAGTCGCATCCAACGCCGAACACAGGGTCAGGCGCACTTCACCGACGAATTTCAGGACAAAGGTGCCGTCCTGCTCGGCGAACTGGATTCTACCGGTACTCATCAAAGGTTCCTGCTCAACACTAACAGGGCGATATCATCCGGCATCTCCCCTAGCGTGGCCAATCCAAAAACTTGCCGCAGGCCATCCAGGCTGCCGCCCGCAGCCTTCACCCGTTCAGGCAAGGCCGCTTCTTTCTCTTTGAGTGTAGGCTCGGTCAAAAGGTCCAGGATGCCATCGGACATCAGCGACAGGCTGAATACCGGCGGCAACTCCAGGATGTGGTCCTCATAGGTCGCTTCGTCGAACAGACCTACCGGCAGACCGCGCCCTTCCAGATAGCGCACGCTGTCTGGTGTATACAACACCGGCAACGGCAGGTGCCCGCCAATGCTATAGGTCAGCAAACCAGTCTCCTCGTCGATGACTCCACCGACCATAGTGACGTGTTTACCCAGCTTACAACTGATCAGGCCCCGGTTGATATGGCCCAGCACCTGCGACGGCTTGAACTCCGGCAAGGTGCCGTTGCGCTTGGACTCGAACAACAGGCGCGTGGTCATGAACTTCAACAGTACGGTGACGAAGGCCGAAGACGCACCATGACCGGAGACATCCGCCAGGTAGAACGCCACTCGGCGCTCGTCCACGCGGAAATAGTCGACAAAATCCCCCGACAGGTAGAGCGACGGGATGATCTGATGGGCGAAGTTGAAGGCATCGATCGACCAGGGGCTGGTAGGCAGCATGTTCATCTGCACCTGGCGCCCGGCGTTCTGGTCTTCCTGGAGCAGGTTCAGGCTGGCTTCCAGCTCACGATTGGCCGCTTCGAGCTTTTCCCGGTAGCGCTGGTTCTCCAGCAGCAGGCGGGCACGATCCAGGGCCCGACGCACGGAATGCTCGAGTACCGCCAGGTCTTCCAGGGGCTTGATCAGGTAGTCCGCCGCGCCCAGGCGCAGGGCCTCCACCGCATCGTTCATCACGCCAGCGCCTGAAACCACGATCACGGGGGTTTGCGACGACAGTTCGGTCACTTGACGGATGAGTTCGAGGCCGCCCATCTGCGGCATGCGCAGATCGCAGATCACCAGGTCGGGTTTATCGCGCTCGAATACCTGAAGACCCTGCTGGCCATTGGCAGCCTGCAGTACGCTGAAGCCACTGTCTTCCAAATAGGCCGCGAGACTCGCGCGTACTACTTCGTCGTCATCGATTATCAGCAGCGTGGCACTGGTTTTTTGCATGTGGGCAAACGGCGCCAGAATTGGGTTGGCGTAGCTGACTTGGCCATGGGCCTGAGGCACGCTACTGGATTCGCTTTCTAGCCACTCCGACAAGGCCAGGATCTTGAATCCTGCACGCCCGACCGTCAGAGGTGCCCTTCTAAGGCGCAGACGGTACTCCCATCCGCGGGGCGTTTCAAGCTCATGCCGATGGTCGCTTGGCGTCTTTACACCACAAATCACCGAGAGTTATAAAAACCGTCAAAACCGCAACTCAATTGCAGGATGGACCCCATGAATCAGAATCAGCGTGACTATAGCGAAAAGCGCGATTACATCCGCATGCGGGTAGATGCCGAGATCACGCTGATCCACCAGGGACAGGTGATCGAAGCGGTCTGCATCGACCTTTCCAGCGGCGGCATGCAAGTCCAGGCACCGCGCTCGTTCCAGATCGGCGATCAATTGAGTGTGCGCATCGATTCCGAGCACACGGCGCTCCGGGGACTGGAAGCGGATACCGAGGTGGTGTGGATCAAGCCTCTGGACGGTGGCGGGCAGAAACTTGGCCTTACAATCCTTAAAATGAACTAACCCTTCCTGCAATGAAAACAAACCAATGAAAAAGGCGGCCTGATGGCCGCCTTTTCATTAACGCAAGACCCTCCAAAGACTAGAAATCGTCTTCGACCTTGCCATCCTTGACCTTGAACTCGCGGTTCTGCAGATAAGCATTGCGAATGAAGGTGTATTTGTCGCCGCGGATCAGCTTGTCCGCCGCCAGCAGGCTGGCACGGGTATCGACCACGTTCACGCCCATGGCGATGTTGCGCGCCGGAACATCATTGATGTAGCGATAAGGCGCGGTGTAGCTGTCGACGAACTTGGCCGGCGCATCACGCAGGGTGCTCGGCCCCAGCAACGGCAGCATCACGTAGGGACCGCTCTCCACGCCCCAGTGACCCAGGGTCTGGCCAAAGTCTTCATCGTTGCGTTGCAAGCCCATCTTGGTGCCGACATCGAAGAAGCCGGCCAGGCCCAGGGTGGTGTTCATCAGCAGGCGCGCGGTATCGACACCGGCGGCATGGGGCTTGGCCTGCAGGATGTCGTTGAACAGGTTGCCGAAGTCACCGACGTTGCGGAACATGTTGTGGATGCCGTCTTCCAGGAATTGCGGCGTGACCGCCTGGTAGCCTTGGGCCAATGGCTTCAGCGCATAGGTGTCCAAGGTATCGTTGAAGGTGAAGATCGGGCGGTTGACGCCTTCCCACGGATCCTCCTCCGCCGCCTGGACGGCCAGGGGAGCCAGCGTCACGCCGGCACTCATAAATAGTGGAACTAGATAACGGCTCCAGCGCATCGCAGGAAACTCCTCGGCTTGTTCTCTCATGGGGTCATGCCCTGAGGTTAGGCCCGGAGTATAAAACGGATGCGCCGCTTTAGGCAGCATCGACGCAAGCCACACGAACGAATCGGCTGGGTATTCACCTGGCTGTAACCTTGATGTCATGTTCTGCCGCTAGTTTCGGAAGGCATTTCAAGGACGCCGCCATGCCCCACCTCGACACCCCAGCCCAACCCTTCCGCCCCCTGACCGCGGTGCTTTTCGGGCTCAGTGGCTGCCTGGTGGACTTCGGTGCCTTGTCACGCCTGCAAACGGCATGGCAACCCACCCCGGAACGACTCCAGGCCACACCCGGCGCCCTGGAAAGCCTGCAGTACCTGGAACGACAGGGCATACCCTGTGCCTGGTTGGAACAGCTGCCCGACACCAGCACTCGCCAATTGGCCGCTGCGCTGCCGGAATGGATCGAGCCGGCTCCGGCAACCACAATCCCCTGGCCCGCTCCCGACGCTTGCTGGCAGGCCTTGATGGCACTCAAGGTCAAGGGCCTGGACGGTTGCGTGCTGGTCAGTGGCGAACCGCATTTGTTGCAGTCGGGGCTGAATGCCGGCCTGTGGACCATCGGCCTCGCGTCCTGCGGTTCCCTGTGCGGCCTGCCTCCCAGCGAGTGGCAGGCCCTGAGCCAGCAGGAGCGCGAACTCAAGCGCGGCAAGGCGACGGTGCAATTGTTCGGCCTGGGAGTGCACTCGGTGATCGACCACCTGGGTGAGCTGGCCACCTGCCTGGAGGACATCGGGCTGCGAAGGCTCAAGGGCGAAAAACCCTGAAATACGCCTGTTGATCAAGATCATGCACGGCGGTTGCGGGTGGATTAATCTAAATCCCGTGGGCATGGACCTTTGCCTCAGGCACGCGGTCCATCCCTCTGCCTATCACTGAAGGGAGAACGCCATGCCTGCCCGCGAACTGCAACAACAACTCGATACCCTGCGCGAGCAATTGGAACAGAACCCGCCGCTGTCGCCGGCCGAACGCGAGAACCTGCAAGAACTGATGCAGCAGATCGAACTGCAGTTGCAGCTGGAGAACAGCACCCACGACACCAGCCTCGCCGATGGCGTAAACCTGGCCGTCGAGCGCTTCGAACTGGAGCACCCGGCCATCGCCGGAACCTTGCGCAACATCGTCCAGACCCTGGGCAACATCGGCATCTGATCTACCTTCAATGCACGCGCCCAAATGCAAAGCCCCGCCATCACAGCGGGGCTTTGATTTATTGGCGCACCAACCGGTGATTGGCGAAGTCCGCCGTTTCGGTACTGCGGTAAGGGTTGATATCCAACCCGCCGCGGCGCACGTAGCGCGCGTAGACAGTGAGCTTCTCCGGCTTGAGCAGGCGCTGCAGGTCGAGGAAGATCCGCTCCACGCACTGCTCATGGAAGTCCGAGTGCTGGCGGAAGCTCACCAGGTAGGCCAGCAGGCTGGCATGGTCCAAGGCCGCACCACGGTATTGCACCACCACGCTGCCCCAGTCCGGCTGGCTAGTCACCGGGCAGTTGGATTTGAGCAGATGGCTGTGCAAGCTCTCCTCCACCACCTGCGAGCTGTCGCAGCGCAGCAATTCGGGACGCGGGTGCTCGTAGCTGTCGACGCTGATATCCAGATCGTCGATGCACACGCCCGGCAGCGCCACCAGGCCTTGCGCCTCGACTTCCCCAAGACTGCGGACATGCACCGTCACAGGCTTGCCCGCAGCGGCCGAAAGGTCCTTGCGCAAGGTCGCTTCGAGCGTGGCCCGATCGGCGAACGGCGTCTGGTTCAGCGAGTTGAGGTAAAGCTTGAAGGACTTGGACTCGATGATGTTCGGCGAGTCGGCAGGAATGCTGAACTCGCCGATGGCCACCACCGGCTTGCCCGAAGGCAGCAACCAGGACAGCTCGAAGCAGTTCCAGAAGTCCACGCCCTGGTAGGGCAGGGTCTCGGCGCTCAAGCCCAGCTCGGCCCATTTCGCCGCCCGAGGGATGGGGAACAGCAACGATGGCGTGTAGGTGGAGATGTATTCACTGGACTTGCCCAGCGGCGAATGTTCGGCTGCGGAATGCATGGCGGAAACCTGACTGAAGAATCAGCGGATTCTAACAGCCTTTGCTCCCGCCTTTGAGCCCCGGCCGCCTATGGACTGACCGTCAGCTTGCCGACCATCCCGGCCTGGTAGTGCCCGGGGATATTGCAGGCGAACTCCAGGCTGGCGCTTTTGCTGAAGGTCCAGGTCAGCTCGGCCTGCTTGCCCGGCTCCACCAGCACGCTATTGGGATCGTCGTGTTGCATGCCCTGGGCCATCCCGGGCATGGAGCCGTGCCCCATCGAAGCATGATCCATCGAACCGTGCTCCATGGCCTTCATGCCGGTGGGGGTCAGCATGCCGCTCTGTTGCATCTGCAGCATTTCCTGCTGGTGCCGGGCATGCATCGCCGCGTCCCCCAGGTTGAATTCATGCAACAGCTGGCCCTTGTTGATCAACACGAAACGCACCGTTTCACCGGGTTTGACCTCCAGCGCCTTGGGGTTGAAGGTCATGTCCCCCATCACCACCTCGACACTGCGCGTGGCCTTGGCCGCCGCGGCCGGCTGGCCGAAATCATAGGACGTGGCCGGCGACGCCCAGAGCGGTGCTGCCACCAGCATCAGGCAGGCACCGAGCACGGAACGGCTTTGCAACAACAACTTTTGCAGATTCATCATCAAACCCCGACAAGAACAGAATTGAGCCTGTGCCACACTCTAGGACCGGACCGCTGCCAGCCAGCTGACAAGTAGATTACAACTTTGTCAGCTTCACCTGCGCAGCGCCCCTGCAAGGTATAAAGCCCCGGTTCCATATGCCAAGAGTCCCGCCATGAAGTTATTGATCGTCGAAGACCAACCCAAGACCGGCCACTACCTGCGCCAGGGCCTGAGCGAAGCCGGCTTCAATACCGAACTGGTGGCGGACGGCAATACCGGCCAGCACCTGGCGCTGACCGGCGACTACGCGCTGCTGATCCTCGATGTGATGCTCCCCGGCCGCAGCGGCTGGCAGATCCTGCAGGCAGTGCGGGGGGCCGGGCTGGAGATGCCAGTACTGTTCCTCACCGCCCGCGACGCGGTGGAAGACCGGGTACATGGCCTGGAACTGGGCGCCGACGACTACCTGGTCAAGCCCTTCGCCTTCTCCGAGCTGCTGGCACGGGTTCGCAGCCTGCTGCGCCGGGGCGGCAGCGCGGCCCAGGAAACCAGCCTGCAACTGGCCGACTTGCGCCTGGACCTCATCCGTCGCCGAGTGGAGCGTGGCAGCCAGCGCATCGACCTGACCGCCAAGGAGTTCGCCCTGCTGGAGATGCTCCTGCGACGCCAGGGCGAGGTCTTGCCCAAGTCGCTGATCGCGTCCCAGGTCTGGGACATGAACTTCGACAGCGACACCAACGTCATTGAAGTGGCGATCCGCCGCCTGCGCCTGAAGATCGATGACGACTATCCCAACAAGCTGATCCATACCGTGCGCGGCATGGGGTATGTGCTCGAAGAGCGCCTGGCCTGATGCGCCGCCTGTCCTTGAGCGGGCGCCTGGCGCTGCTGTTCGCCGCCTGCACCGCCGTGGTCTCGTTGCTGGCCGGAATACTCTTCAACCGGGCGAGCCAGGCGCACTTCGTCGAACTGGACCAGCAACTGCTGGAGGGCAAGCTGATCGCCCTGCGCAGCGCCTTGCAGGACGTCACCACGGCGGCGGACTTTCCCCGCCACCAGCCACGACTACAAGATGAGCTGCAGCACCAGCCGGACCTGGCCCTGCGCGTGGGCGCCGCCGATGGCCAGGCCTGGTTCGATACCTTGCCAGCCCTGCCCGCCCCGCTACCCGCCACTCCGGGACTGCACAGCCTGGACCTGGCCGGAACCGCCTACCGGGTCTACAACGCAGCGCTGGTGCCCGGCCAGGCGGACTCGCCACGGCTGACCTTGCTGCTGGACATTACCCATCACCAGCACTTCCTGCAGCGCATGCAGCACTTGATCTGGCTCACCGTAGGCCTGTCGGCATTGGCCACCGCCCTGCTCGGCGCCTGGGCGGCCCGGAGCGGCCTGCGCCCATTGCGCAGCATGGGCAGCGTGGCGGCCGGCATCTGCGCCAACTCCCTGACCCAACGCCTGCCGGCGGAGCAGATGCCCGCCGAATTGGCAGAACTGGCCGGCAGCTTCAACGCCATGCTCGGTCGCCTCGATGAGTCGTTCCAGCGGCTCTCGGCCTTCTCCGCCGACATCGCCCATGAACTGCGCACGCCGCTGTCCAACCTGCTGACCCATACCCAGGTCACCCTGACCCGCCCCAGGCCCATCGAGGACTACCGCGAAGCCCTGCACAGCAATCTCGAGGAACTGCAATGGATGGCGCAGTTGGTCAACGACATGCTGTACCTGGCCAAGGCCGACCATGGCCTGCTGGCCCCCCGACGGGAAATGCTCGACCTGGCCCAGGAGACCGACATGCTGCTGGAGTTCTACGGCCCCCTGGCCGAGGACGCGCAAGTGCAGCTCGCTCGTGAAGGCAGCGCCCGGATCTCCGGGGACCGCAGCATGCTGCGCCGGGCGCTGTCCAACCTGCTGGACAACGCACTGCGCTTCACTCCCGCTGCCGGCACGGTGCAGGTGCAGATCAGCGACCGCCCCAAGGACTTGTCACTGAGCATCGAGAACAGCGGCGAAGGTATCGCCAAGGAAGTGCTGCCACACCTGTTCGACCGGTTCTACCGGGCCGATCCGGCGCGCCGTGAAGGTAGCAGCGAACATGCGGGGCTGGGGCTGGCCATCACCCAGTCGATAGTCCGCGCCCATGGCGGACAGATCCATTGCGAATCCGGCCCGGGCTGGACCCGCTTCGTGATCGAGTTGCCCAAGCAAGCCTGAGCCCCGCGCCACTGACGCAGCACAGGGGCCCTGGGCTCAGGAGTAGCGCAGCGCCTGGGCCGGTTCGACCTTGGAGGCGCGCCAGGCGGGATAGACCGTCGCCAGGAAGCTCAGGATGAACCCGGCGCTGCAGATCAGTGCCACATCGCCGCCCTGCAGTTCCGAAGGCAGGTTGCTGACGAAGTACACGTCAGAGCTGAAGATCTGCTGGCCGCTGATGCGTTCGAGCCAGCCCACCAGCTCGCTCACGTTGAGCGCCGCCAGGACGCCCAGCACGCCGCCGATCAGGGTGCCGACGATGCCGATCACCGTCCCCTGGACCATGAAGATCGCCATGATCTGCCGCGGAGTGGCGCCGATGGTGCGCAAGATCGCGATATCCGCGCCCTTGTCGTTCACCACCATGATCAGGGTGGCGATGATGTTGAAGGCCGCCACCGCGACAATCATCAGCAGGAGCAGGCCGATCATGGTCTTTTCCATCTTCATCGCGCTGAACAGGCTGCCTTGGGTGTGGGTCCAGTCATCGGCCCTGAAGTCCGCCCCCAGGTCCTTGGCAATGCTCGCCGAGACCTGCGGCGCGGCATACAGGTCCTTGACCGCCAGGCGCACGCTCTGCACCTGGTTGGGCTGCCAGTGCTGCATCTGGGCGGCATCGGCCACGTGGATCAGGCCCATGGAACCGTCGAGCTCGGCACCGACCCTGAACACTCCCACCACCGTCAGGCGCTGCATGCGCGGGGTGATACCACCGGGCGCCGTGCTGACTTCCGGCACGATCAGGGTCAGCTTGTCGCCGACATTCAGGCGAAACCGCCGGGCCGTGATCTCGCCGACCACCACTCCGAACTCGCCAGGCTTCAAGTCCTGCAGGCTGCCCTGGACGATGTGCTGGGCGACGATGGAGACCTTACCCTCCTGGGCCGGGTCGATGCCGCTGATCTGGATCGGCTGCATCGCCCCCTTGTAGGACAGCATGCCCTCCATTTCGGTGAACGGTACCGCCGCGGTGACTTGCGGATTGCTCAAGGCTGCGGCGGCTACCGGCTGCCAGTCGTCGATGGGCTTGACCCCGACGATGGTGGCATGGGGCACCATGCCGAGGATCCGCGAGCTCATTTCCCGCTGGAAGCCGTTCATTACCGAAAGCACCACGATCATCGCCAGCACACCCAGGGCAAGGCCGATCATCGAGGTCATGGAAATGAAGGAAACGAAGCGGTTACGCCGCTTGGCGCGGGTGTAGCGCGTGCCGATAAAGATCGATAAGGGTCGGAACATGGGCAAGGCACCCTGGAAAGATTAATGACCCGGCGCCGGCCGACGAGCCGCCGACGCCGCGTGCGGTCGCGTCAGATCGCGACCAGGTGACCTTCTTGCAGGTGCAATACGCGATCCATCTGCCGGGCCAGGTTCATGTCGTGGGTCACCACCAAAAAGGCGGTGCGCATCGAGGTGCTGAGCTCCAGCATCAGGTCCTGGATGCCCTGGGCGGTATGGGAATCGAGGTTGCCGGTGGGCTCATCGAGCATCACCAGCCCCGGCTTGTTCACCAGGGCGCGGGCGATGGCCACGCGCTGGCGCTCACCACCGGACAGCTCGGCGGGCTTGTGTTCCAGACGATGGGCCAGGCCGACCCGCTCCAGCAGCGCCGTGGCCCGCTGGCGGGCTTCCGGGATCGGTGTACGACCGATCAGCAGCGGCATGCAGACGTTCTCCAGGGCGGTGAATTCCGGCAGCAGGTGGTGGAACTGATAGACGAACCCCAGGGCGCGGTTGCGCAGCTGGCCACGGGCCTTTTCCCCCAGGGCCGAGAGCTCCTCGCCGGCCAGCCAGACGCTGCCCTTGGAAGGGGTATCCAGGCCGCCCAGCAGGTTGAGCAAGGTACTTTTACCGGAACCGGAGCTGCCGACGATGGCTACCCGCTCGCCCGGATGCAGTTCCAGTTGCAGGCCGGACAGGACCACCACCGACTCCGGACCTTCCTCATAGGACTTGCCCAGGTCGCGGCAGCTCAGGATTGCTTTTTCACTCATGCCCAACTCACTCATAACGTAGCGCCTCCGCAGGCTGGGTGCGCGCCGCACGCCAGGCAGGATACAGGGTGGCGAGGAAACTCAGGACCAATGCCGCACCGCAGACCATCAACACGTCCTCGCCCATCAGTTGGGACGGCAGGTAGTCGATGAAGTACACGTCGGCATTGAGGAACTTGTGTCCGATCAGGCGCTCGAGGCCGGCGATCGCAGCGCTGACATTCAGTGCCGCGAGCATGCCCAGCACGGCGCCGATCAGGGTGCCGACCACGCCGATCACCGTACCCTGGACCATGAAGATCGCCATGATGGTCGCCGGCGTGGCACCCAGGGTACGCAGGATGGCGATGTCGCCCTTCTTGTCGTTCACCACCATCACCAGGGTGGAGATGATGTTGAAGGCGGCGACCGCGACGATCAGCAACAACAGCAGGCCGATCATGGCTTTTTCCATGCGGATGGCCTGGTACAGGTTGCCATGGGTGCGGGTCCAGTCACGGGCGTAGAAATGGTTCTCGCCCAGCTCCTGGGCGATCTGCCAGGCCGTGCGCGGTGCCTGGAACAGGTCGTCGAACTTCAACCGCAAGCCCTGGACCTGGTCTGGCTTCCAGCGGTGCAGGCGGCCCAGGTCCTGGAGGTTGGTCAGGCCCAGGTAGCCATCGATCTCGCCGGCGCCAACGTGGAAGATACCCACCACGGTGAAGCGCTTCATGCGCGGGAACATGCCTGCCGGGGTCACCGAGACCTCAGGGGCGACGAATGTCAGCTTGTCGCCCAGGCCGACGCCCAGCTTGTTGGCGGCCTTGTCACCGATGACGATGCCGAAACTGCCGGGCGCCAGGGCATCCAGCTGTCCCTGTTGCATGAAGTGGTCGATGATCGAGACCTGCCGCTCCTGGGCCGGGTCGATGGCGTTGAGCAACACCTTCTGCACCTGGCCGTTGTTGGTCAACAGGCCCTGCATCTGGGTGAAGGGCGCCACCGCCAGTACCTGGGGATTGGCCTTGACCTTGGCGGCCAGGCCCTGCCAGTCACTGATGGGCTCACCGGATTCGATGGTGGCGTGGGGCACCATGCCCAGCACGCGGGTGCGCATCTCATGGTCGAAGCCATTCATCACCGACAACACCACGATCATCACGATCACGCCGAGGGCGAGACCGATCATCGAAGTCAGGGAAATGAATGACACGAAATGGTTGCGACGCTTTGCACGGGTATAACGCGTGCCGATGAAAGCAAACAGAGGTCTGAACATGTCGGGGCTTGTTCGGAGGAAAAGAAGACGTCCTTGTGGCGAGGCCTGGTAAGCAGCTTTACACTCAGACCACCGCCTCTACCATGGGTTCGCCATGTCGACATTAGATGAAGAAGATCGCCGCGAATACTACCGTATCGAGGACACGATCGCACTGGAAATTAGCCCCTTGTCCGCCCACGATGCGGCGAGCAAGGAAGTGTTGCAGGATGAGTCCGTGCTGTTCAATCTGCTCAGCGAATTGCACCTGAGCGAATTCGAATCCCAGCACCTGCTACGCCAGGTCAGCGAGCGCGATCGCACCCTGGCCAGCTACCTCAAGGCCATGAACAAGCGCATCGACCTGCTCGGCCAGGTGGTGGCCCAGACCGTGCTGGGCAAGTTCGGCGAACCCCAGCGGGTGATCCTCTCCGAAGGCGGCATCGAGTTCAGCCATCACCAGTGCTATCCCACCGGCAGCCAGCTGGCGGTGAAGCTGCTGTTGATGCCCCAGGCCCTGGGCCTGCTGCTGCGGGCCAAGGTCACCCACTGCGAACCCCAGGGTTTCGGCACCTTCGAGATCGGCACCGAGTTCGAAGCCTTGACCGACTCCCAGCGCCAGCTGCTGGCCCGCTACATCCTGCAGAAACAGGCCCAGCAACGCCGCCAGGCCCGGGAACAGAACGACCCTGCCGCCGGCTGACCCCTGCCCGGCCCTCCCTGAAGAACAACCACACCCTTGAAGGAGCAATTGTGACCCTGATCTATGGCCATCGCGGCGCCAAGGGCGAAGCGCCGGAAAACACCCTGACCAGCTTCCAGGAATGCCTCAAGCACGGCGTACGCCGCTGCGAGCTCGACCTGCACCTGTCCATGGACGGGGAACTGATGGTGATCCACGACCCGACCCTCAAGCGCACCACCGATCGACGCGGCAAGGTGGTAGAACACAGCGCTGCCGAGCTGGTGACCTACGACGCGCGCAAGGGCGGGCCGGGCTGGGTCAGCCCCTGCCCCATTCCACGCCTGGAAGAATTGTTCGAGAAATGCGACTTCGAGCACTGGCAACTGGAGGTCAAGAGCGCCTCGCGCACCCGCGCCGCCACCACTGTGCTGGCGATTCGCGAAATGGCCCAGCGCTTCGGCCTGCTGGATAAGGTCACCGTGACCTCGAGTTCCCGCGAAGTCCTCAAGGCCGCGCTGGAGCTGACCCCGGACCTGTCCCGCGGACTGGTAGCCGAATACGCCTGGCTCGACCCGTTGAAAGTCGCCCAGAGCTATGGCTGCGAGATTCTTGCGTTGAACTGGACCCTGTGCACCCCGGAACGCCTGCAACGGGCGCAGCGCCAGGGCCTGCATGTGTCAGTGTGGACAGTCAACGAGCCAGCGCTGATGCGCAGGCTCGCCGACTTCGGCGTAGACAGCCTGATTACAGACTTTCCCGGTTTGGCCAGCGCCACCCTCGAGAATTACTGAAATCGGTCTCCCCGGCCGGCTCAGGCCACCGGCCGGAGCCGCTCAAAAAAGCCGGTTGAGGCCGTCGTACGCAGCTACCCGATAGGCTTCGGCCATGGTCGGGTAGTTGAAGGTGGTGTTGACGAAGTACTTCAGGGTATTGAGCTCGCCCGGCTGGTTCATGATCGCCTGGCCGATGTGGACGATCTCCGATGCCTGGTAGCCGAAGCAGTGCACGCCCAGCACCTCCAGGGTCTCGCGGTGGAACAGGATCTTCAGCATGCCTTGCGGCTCACCGGCGATCTGCGCCCGGGCCATGCCCTTGAAGAACGCCTTGCCCACTTCGTAGGGCACCTTGGCCTGGGTCAGTTCCTGCTCGTTCTTGCCGATCGAGCTGATCTCGGGAATGGTGTAGATCCCGGTCGGCACGTCGTTGACGAAACGCCAGCTGCCATTGTCGACGATGCTGCCGGCAGCGGAACGCCCCTGGTCGTGGGCGGCACTGGCCAGGCTCGGCCAGCCGATCACGTCGCCGGCGCCATAGATGTTCGGCACGCTGGTGCGGTAGTTCTCGTCCACCTCGATCTGGCCACGGCCATTGACCTTGATCCCGATGTTCTCCATGCCCAGCTTGTCGGTGTTGCCGGTACGGCCGTTGCACCAGAGCAAGGCGTCGGCCTTGATCTTCTTGCCGGACTTGAGGTGCAGGATCACGCCGTTATCCACACCCTCGACCCGCTCGTACTCTTCGTTATGGCGCACGGTGATGTTGTTGTTGCTGAAGTGATAGCTCAGGGCCTGGGAAATCTCCGAGTCCAGGAAGCTGAGCAACTGGCCACGGTTGTCCACCAGTTCCACCAGCACCCCAAGGCCGCTGAAGATCGAGGCGTATTCGCAACCAATCACCCCGGCGCCATAGACGATGAGCTTGCGTGGGGTATGGCCGAGGCTGAGGATGGTGTCGCTATCGTAGATCCGCGGGTGGTTGAAATCGATGTCCGCCGGGCGATAGGGACGCGAGCCGGTGGCGATGATGATGTGCTTGGCCACCAGTTTTTCCACCACGCCATTGGCGCAGACCACTTCGACCGTCTGCTCGTCGGCGAAGCTGCCGGTACCGAAGAACACGTCGACCCGATTGCGCGCGTAGTAGCCGGTACGCGAGGCCACCTGCTTGGAGATGACCTTCTCCGCGCTCTTGAGCACGTCCGGGAAGGAGAACCAGCGCGGCTCGCCGATGGCTCGGAACATCGGGTTGGTGTTGAACTGCATGATCTGCCGGACCGAGTGACGCAAGGCCTTGGACGGGATGGTACCCAGGTGCGTGCAGTTACCGCCGACCTGGCGACGGCTGTCGACCATCGCCACCTTGCGTCCTGCTTTCGCGGCGTTCATCGCCGCACCTTCTCCTGCGGGGCCTGAACCCAGCACCACTACGTCGTAGTTGTAGACAGCCATGCGTACTCCTCAGAACAGGCCGCGATGCCCGCTTGGCATCGACGGCTAAATCATGCCGCGGCCAGCGACATGAAGGATCAATTTGGCTCGGTTACGAACCCGGGCACAGTCTATAGAAGCGTCAACGCCGCGCACATTAACCCTTGGTCGCGTCGTAAGCTACTTTTGCCTGCACTACGGCGCCCACAACCCCATGCAAGGTCAGTTGGCCTGCCCGGCGAACAATTGCTCGAACGCCGGATTGCCACGTGTGACGAAACCTGTATCGGCACGCAGCACAAAAAATGCGGCGATATCGTGTTTTTCTGCATAGTCCCAACCAGCCTCGGGACCGAGGATCAGCAACAACGTCGACAAGCCATCGGCCATCAGCGCCGAGCGGTGGACCACCGTTACCGCCGCCAGCTTGTGGGTAATGGGCCGGCCGAGCCGGGCATCGAAGGTGTGGGAATAACGCTGGCCATCCTGCTCGAAGTAATGACGGTAGTCGCCGGAGGTGGAAACGCCATAACCGTCCACCGCGATCACTCGCTCGGCCACTTGCCGATCATCCCGGGGCTCCTCCAGGGCGACGCGCCAGGGTGCGCCTCCAGGCTTGCGCCCGGCCGCCTTGAGCTCGCCCGTGGCCTCGGCGAGATAGCTGGAGATACCCAGCTCCCCGAGCCGCGCCGCGATGCGATCCACAGCGTAGCCAGCAGCGATACTGTTGAAATCCACCTCCACCGCCGCGTCCTTGCACAGTTGGGCGCCCTCGATGCGCAGCAACCCATGCCCCACACGCTGGCGCACCTGGGCCAGCGCTGCCACGTCCGGCACCTTCTCGACGCGCCCTTGCGGGCCGAATCCCCAGAGATCCAGCAGCGGCTCCACCGTCAGGTCGAAGGCACCGTCACTGTCCCGGGACAGTTGCTCGCCAAGCCGGACCAGTTGCAGTACCGGCCCGGGCATGGGCTGGCAACTGTGGGCGGGCAAGCCATTGAACCTTTCGATATCCGAATCGCTGCGATAGGTGGACATCTGCCGGTCCACCTCGGCCAGGATCGCCTCGACTTCGGCCTTGACCGCCGGGGCCGCAGGTCCGCCCTCCGGCTTGACGTACTGCACCGACCAGGTACTGCCCATGGTCGGACCGGAGACAGTTTCCAGCCGCTCCCCGGCGCCACACCCGGCCAGCGACGCCATCACCGCGCACCACATCCACCACCTGCAAGCTGCCAAGTCCACCTCTTCCGATCCGCGCCCTACCGGGCCTGCCCGCCAAACAACGGGCCATTATGCGACAGACGCCAGGCTCCCGGCGCGCCCAGGCCGAGAGCAAAGCCACGAACCAGAGGCTCGGGCCACGACCGAGAGTTTTAGTTGCCTGGCGCCGTCCACACACATATTGTTACAAAACTGTTCAGTGTGCAGCCTCGCGCCCCCACCTTTGCAGTGAGGACGACCAATGACCAGGGATTGCTAACAAGACAGCCAAAGTGAGTGCAAAACATGTCCACGACCACGGGCAAAGGCAAGGCGATCTTTCGCGTTGTCAGCGGCAACTTTCTCGAGATGTTCGACTTCATGGTCTATGGCTTCTACGCCACGGCGATCGCCAAGACCTTCTTCCCCGCCGACAGCGCCTTCGCGTCGCTGATGCTGTCCCTGGCGACCTTCGGTGCAGGCTTCCTGATGCGCCCCCTGGGGGCGATCTTCCTTGGCGCCTACATCGACCGTCATGGCCGCCGCCAAGGCCTGATCATCACCCTGGCGCTGATGGCCGCCGGCACCGTATTGATCGCCTGCGTCCCCGGCTACGCCACCCTCGGGGTGGCCGCACCGCTGCTGGTCCTGCTCGGCCGCCTGCTGCAGGGCTTCTCCGCCGGCGTGGAGCTGGGTGGCGTGTCGGTATACCTGGCCGAGATCTCCACTCCCGGCCGCAAGGGCTTCTTCGTCAGCTGGCAATCGGCGAGCCAACAGGCCGCGGTGATGTTCGCCGGCTTGCTGGGCGTAGGCCTGAACCACTGGCTGAGCCCGGAGCAGATGGGCGACTGGGGCTGGCGCGTACCGTTCCTGGTGGGCTGCATGATCGTGCCGGCCATCTTCATGATTCGTCGTTCCCTGGAGGAAACCCCGGAATTCCAGGCACGCAAGCATCGTCCGACCCTGCAGGAAATCGTGCGCTCCATCGGCCAGAACTTCGGCATCGTCATCGCCGGCATGGCCCTGGTGGTGATGACCACCGTGTCCTTCTACCTGATCACCGCCTACACCCCGACCTTCGGCAAAGCCGAATTGCACCTGTCCGACTTGGACTCGCTGCTGGTGACCGTGTGCATCGGCGCGTCCAACTTCTTCTGGTTGCCGGTCATGGGTTCGCTGTCGGACAAGATCGGGCGCAAGCCACTGCTGCTGGGTGCCACCATCCTGGCGATTCTCACCGCTTATCCGGCGTTGTCCTGGCTGGTGGCCAACCCCAGCTTCAGCCACCTGTTGATCGTCGAGCTATGGCTGTCCTTCCTCTATGGCTCGTACAACGGTGCCATGGTGGTGGCCTTGACCGAAATCATGCCCGCCGAAGTCCGTACCACCGGTTTCTCCCTGGCCTATAGCCTGGCCACCGCGACCTTTGGCGGCTTCACTCCAGCAGCCTGCACCTACCTGATCCACGTGCTGGACAACAAGGCCGCTCCCGGGATCTGGCTCAGCGGCGCCGCCGTGCTGGGGCTGATCGCCACCCTGGTGCTGTTCCACGGCAACCGCCATGCCCTGCGGACCGCGCAGGCGGCCGTGACTGGCGGCGCTCAGTAAACCCATCGCGGCAATCGCCACAAACAAAAACGCCCCGACAAGTCGGGGCGTTTTCACATCGATAGACGCTTAGCGTGGGAACGCTGGCGGGTTGACCCCAGCCATGTCTTCCATCACGCGCACTACCTGGCAGCTGTAACCGAATTCGTTGTCGTACCAGACGTACAGGACAACGCGGTTATCGTTGCAGATAGTGGCTTCAGCATCGACCACACCGGCGTGGCGCGAACCGACGAAGTCGGTGGACACCACTTCCTGGGAATTGACGAAGTCGATCTGCTTGTGCAGATCCGAGTGCATGGCGGTCTGGCGCAGGTACTCGTTGATCTCGTCGCGGGTGGTGGCCTTTTCCAGGTTCAGGTTGAGGATGGCCATCGACACGTTCGGCGTCGGCACACGGATCGCGTTGCCGGTCAGCTTGCCCTTGAGCACAGGCAGCGCCTTGGCGGCAGCGGTGGCGGCACCGGTCTCGGTGATCACCATGTTCAATGGCGCGGCGCGGCCACGACGGCTGCCCTTGTGGAAGTTGTCGATCAGGTTCTGGTCGTTGGTGAACGAGTGAACGGTTTCGACGTGGCCATTGACGATGCCGTACTGGTCGTTCACGGCCTTGAGCACCGGCACGATGGCGTTGGTGGTGCAAGAAGCAGCGGAAACGATCTTGTCGTCAGGGGTGATTTCACCGTGGTTGATGCCGTGCACGATGTTCTTCAGCGCGCCCTTGCCAGGTGCGGTCAGGACCACGCGGGCAGCGCCCGGGCAGGCCAGGTGCTGGCCCAGGCCATCGGCATCGCGCCATACACCGGTGTTGTCGACGATCAGCGCATCGTGGATGCCGTACTGGGTGTAGTCGACTTCGCTCGGGCTCTTGGCGTAGATCACCTGGATCAGGTTGCCGTTGGCGGTGATGGTGTTGTTTGCTTCATCGATGGTGATGGTGCCGTTGAACGAACCATGCACCGAGTCGCGACGCAGCAGGCTGGCGCGCTTGGTCAGGTCGTTCTCGGCACCCTTGCGCACCACGATGGCGCGCAGGCGCAGGCCGTCGCCGCCACCGGTCTTCTCGATCAGGATACGCGCCAGCAGGCGACCGATACGGCCGAAGCCGTACAGCACTACGTCAGTGCCCTTGCGCGCCGAGGCGTTTTGTTGGCCCACGACATCGGCCAGCTCTTCGCGAACGAACTGTTCGGCGGTGCGGCCATTGCCCTGGGTTTTGAATTTGACAGCCAACTTGCCCAGATCAACCGAGGCTGCGCCGAGCTTGAGCTCGCTCATGGCCTTCAGGAGAGGGAACGTTTCGTGGACGGACAATTCGCTGTCGTCGGACTGACGATGGCGAGCAAAGCGGTGAGCTTTGAGAATCGCGATGACAGACTGGTTGATCAGGCTGCGGCCATAGATCGAGCTCACCACATTGTTGTTGCGGTAGAGCTGACCGATAAGCGGAATCATCGCTTCTGCGAGTGCTTCACGGTCGATCCATTCACCAAGACACTGGTCGGGCTTCTGAGTCACGGGAACCTTCCACATGTAGGGGCAGAAAAAAGGGGCTACATTATGCCGCCCAGAGCCTCCTCTAGCAATGCGCGCCTGTCGTGCGGAACGTAACAAAAGCCCTTGCAAAAAAATTGACACCGCGCTGCAGCCCAGTAAACACGCGGCTTCCAGCGACGCCAATTTTTACCCGCGCCAGGCCTTCTGTCCGTAACCCTCCGTAACACCGCCCGAAATCGGCACTACATCTTGCCGTCAAAAGCCGATTATTTTGTCATTGCCACTACATTTTCCCTAACTGGCCCAATCGACACATCAGCCACTGACAGTGGCGACCCCGGCCCGTTACAATTACCGACTTTGTCGCAACGCCTGGAGCTTGACCGTCCGTGCCTGTCCTGCGTCTACCGCTACTCCCCGCCGCCACCGGGAAACAGCACTGGGGCAATCTGCCCGGTGCCGCCCTGAGCCTGGCCATCGCCGAAGCCGCCAGCGCCGCCAAGCGCTTCACCCTCCTGCTGACCGCCGACAGCCAAAGCGCTGACCGGCTGGAACAGGAGCTGAGCTTCTTCGCCCCGGATCTGCCGGTCCTGCATTTCCCTGACTGGGAAACCTTGCCCTACGACCTGTTCTCGCCGCACCAGGACATCATTTCCCAGCGCATCGCCAGCCTCTATCGGCTGCCGGAACTGGAGCACGGCGTGCTGGTGGTGCCGATCACCACCGCCCTGCACCGCCTGGCGCCAACCCAGTTCCTGCTGGGCAGCAGCCTGGTGCTGGACGTGGGCCAGAAGCTCGACGTGGAGCTGATGCGCACCCGCCTGGAAGCCAGCGGCTATCGCTATGTCGACACGGTTTACGAGCACGGGGAGTTCACCGTGCGTGGCGCGCTGATCGACCTGTTCCCCATGGGCAGCAAGCTGCCCTACCGCATCGACTTGTTCGATGACGAGATCGAGACCCTGCGCACCTTCGACCCGGAAAACCAGCGTTCCATCGACAAGGTCGACTCGGTGCGCCTGCTGCCGGCCAAGGAATTCCCCCTGCAGAAAGAAGCCGTGACCCGCTTCAAGGCACGCTTTCGCGAACGCTTCGACGTGGACTTCCGCCGCTGCCCGATCTTCCAGGACCTGACCAGCGGGATCACCCCCGCCGGCATCGAGTACTACCTGCCGCTGTTCTTCGAAGAAACCTCGACCCTGTTCGACTACCTGCCCCAGGACACCCAGGTGTTCTCCCTGCCGGGCATCGAGCAAGCCGCGGAAAACTTCTGGAACGACGTGCGCAACCGCTACGAAGAACGCCGGATCGACCCTTCGCGGCCCTTGCTGCCGCCGGCCGAGCTGTTCCTGCCGGTGGAAGACTGCTTCGCCCGGCTGAAGAACTGGCCACGAGTGGTGGCCAGCCAGCAAGACATCGAGACCGGCGTCGGCCGCGAGCGCTTCCCGGCGCGCGAGCTGCCAGATCTTGCCATCGAGGCCAAGGTCAACCAGCCGCTGGCGGCCCTTTCCAGGTTCCTCGACGAATTCCCCGGGCGGATACTCTTCACCGCCGAATCCGCCGGGCGCCGGGAGGTGTTGCTGGAGCTGCTGGAGCGCCTCAAGCTGCGCCCCAGGACCGTCGACAACTGGCCGGACTTCGTCGCCAGCAAGGAGCGCCTGGCGATCACCATCGCCCCCCTGGATGAAGGCCTGGCCCTGGACGAACCGGCTTTGGCGCTGGTCGCCGAAAGCCCGCTGTTCGGCCAACGCGTGATGCAGCGCCGGCGCCGGGAGAAACGCGCCGACGCCAGCAACGACGCGGTCATCAAGAACCTCACCGAGCTGCGTGAAGGCGCGCCGGTGGTGCACATCGACCATGGCGTGGGCCGCTACCTGGGCCTGGCGACCCTGGAGATCGACAACCAGGCCGCCGAATTCCTCACCCTGGAGTACGCCGAGGGCGCCAAGCTCTACGTGCCGGTGGCCAATCTGCACCTGATCGCCCGCTACACCGGCAGCGACGATGCCCTCGCCCCCCTGCACCGCCTGGGCTCCGAGGCTTGGCAAAAGGCCAAGCGCAAGGCCGCCGAACAGGTGCGCGACGTGGCCGCCGAGCTGCTGGATATCTATGCCCGGCGGGCGGCCCGCGAAGGTTATGCCTTCGCCGACCCCAAGGCCGACTACGCCACCTTCAGTGCCGGCTTCCCCTTCGAGGAGACTCCGGACCAGCAGAGCACCATCGAAGCGGTGCGCGAGGACATGCTCTCGCCCAAGCCGATGGACCGCCTGGTCTGCGGCGACGTAGGCTTCGGCAAGACCGAAGTGGCCATGCGCGCCGCGTTCATCGCCGTGCATGGCGGCAAGCAGGTGGCGATCCTGGTCCCCACCACCCTGCTCGCCCAGCAGCACTACAACAGCTTCCGCGATCGCTTCGCCGACTGGCCGGTGACCGTCGAGGTCATGAGCCGCTTCAAGTCGGCCAAGGAAGTCAGCGCCGCCGTGGCGGACCTGGCCGAGGGCAAGATCGACATCGTCATCGGCACTCACAAGCTCTTGCAGGACGATGTGAAGATCAAGAACCTGGGCCTGGTGATCATCGACGAGGAACACCGCTTCGGCGTGCGCCAGAAGGAGCAGCTCAAGGCCCTGCGCAGCGAAGTGGACATCCTGACCCTGACCGCCACCCCGATCCCGCGGACGCTGAACATGGCGGTCTCGGGCATGCGCGACCTGTCGATCATCGCCACGCCACCGGCCCGGCGCCTGTCGGTGCGAACCTTCGTCATGGAGCAGAACAAGAGCACGGTCAAGGAGGCCCTGCTGCGTGAACTGCTGCGTGGCGGCCAGGTGTACTACCTGCACAACGATGTGAAGAGCATCGAGAAATGCGCCGCCGACCTCGCCGAACTGGTGCCCGAAGCGCGGATCGGCATCGGCCACGGGCAGATGCGCGAGAGCGAGCTGGAACAGGTGATGAGCGACTTCTATCACAAGCGCTTCAACGTGCTGATCGCCTCGACCATCATCGAGACCGGCATCGACGTGCCCAGCGCCAACACCATCATCATCGAGCGCGCCGACAAGTTCGGCCTGGCCCAGCTGCACCAATTGCGCGGTCGCGTCGGTCGCAGCCACCACCAGGCCTACGCCTACCTGCTGACCCCGCCACGCCAGCAGATCACCACGGATGCAGAAAAGCGCCTGGAAGCCATCGCCAATACCCAGGACCTGGGCGCCGGTTTCGTGCTGGCCACCAACGACCTGGAAATCCGCGGTGCCGGCGAGCTGCTGGGCGATGGCCAGAGCGGCCAGATCCAGGCCGTCGGCTTCACCCTGTACATGGAGATGCTGGAGCGGGCGGTGAAGGCCATTCGCAAGGGCGAGCAGCCGAACCTCGACCAGCCCCTGGGCGGCGGCCCGGAAATCAACCTGCGCTTGCCGGCGCTGATTCCCGAGGATTACTTGCCGGACGTCCATGCCCGGCTGATTCTCTACAAGCGCATCGCCTCGGCCACCGACGAAGACGGCCTGAAGGACATGCAGGTGGAGATGATCGACCGCTTCGGCCTGCTGCCCGAGCCGACCAAGAACCTGATCCGCCTGACCCAGCTCAAGCTCCAGGCCGAGCAACTGGGGATCAAGAAGATCGACGGTGGCCCCCAGGGCGGGCGCATCGAGTTCGCCGCGGACACGCCGGTGGACCCGTTGGCGCTGATCAAGCTGATCCAGGGCCAGCCCAAGCGCTACAAGTTCGAAGGCGCGACCCTGTTCAAGTTCATGGTGCCGATGGAACGCCCGGAAGAGCGCTTTAATACATTGGAGGCCCTGCTTGAGAGCCTCACCCCGAAAACAGCTTGAAGGACGCCCCATGCGCCTGTTCCGCTCCTTGCCCCTGCTCCTGGCCCTGGTCGTCGCGCCAATGGCCCTGGCCGATGACCTGTACCAGGTGGAAATGATCCTGGTCCGCCAGAATGCCGAACCCCAGATCATCAGCCGCGCCGCGCCGGAGGACTGGGCCGCCGGCGCCCAGCGCCTGGGGCCGGACAGCCAGCGCACCCCGGCCCTGGGCGGGATCGTCGAGAAGCTCGGCGCCAGCGGCAACTACAGCGTGCTGCTGCACCGAGCCTGGCAACAAAACCTGGGAGAAACCCCGGTCAAGGTCGCCATCAGCGACGGGCCCGAGCAGTTCGGCCAGTTCCCCATCGAGGGCACCCTGGGCCTGACCCTCGGGCGCTTCACCGACGTGAATGCCGACTTCTGGGTCAACCAGATCGACAGCAACGGCCTGGTGACCCGCAGTGAGCGCCTGAAGCAGCAGAGCCATACCAAGAATGGCCAGCTCAACTACCTGGATAACGGCCACCTGGCGCTGCTGATCAAGATCACCTCGCTGACCGCACCGGCACCGCGCCCTGCCCCAACTGAAATTCCGGACTGATCGAAGTCCCTATGACCCCGCCCCTGACCAAACCCCTGGCCCCGTCCTGGGTCAACCGCTTCAAGGAACAAGCCTTGGAGCGCGGCCGACGTTATGCCCTGGAAAAACGCGTGCGTATCGTCAGCGCCGGAGACAGCGCTATCACTGCCAGCTGCGAAGGCTCCGGCGGCAATGTCTACCGCCAGACCATCACCCTGCGCGAGTCGAGCAAGGGCAACCTGCTGCTGATCGACAGCCACTGCACGTGCCCGGTACACAGCAACTGCAAGCACATCGCCGCCGTCCTCCTGCAAGTGGAGGAAACCCTGGCCTACCCAGCGGCGGCCAAGGACGCCGAGCTCCTGGAGAAACTCTCCGCCGTGCTCGACAGCCGCCGTCCACCGGCTCCACCCCAGCAACTGCTGGACGACGTGCGACCGGTGCCCCGGCTATGGCTGGCGAGCATCGAGTTCAGTGCCTTCGAGCCGCGTAACGGCAAGATGCAGCGCTACATCCAGCACCGCGCCGCGCTGTCCTTCAACTACCTGGGCGAATATGCCAGCGGCCAGAAGCACGCCGACCTGATCATCCACCAGGAACAGCAGACCCTGCGCATCAAGCGCCAACCGGAGCTGGAACAGGCCTGCCGCGAGCAGTTGCGCGCCCTGGGCTTCAAGATCGCTACCCGGCAAAGCAAGGCGCTTGCGGAAAGCGCCGGTGAGCTGTACGAGATGGTCAACGACAGCGCCTGGCTGACCTTCACCCTCAACGAGTTGCCCAAGCTGCGCGAACAACAGTGGGAGCTGCAGATCGACGAGGGCTTCGGCTTCGACCTGACGGCGGTGGACGACTGGTACGCCAGCGTCGATGAAGCCCCGGGGCGGGACTGGTTCGACCTGGAACTGGGGATCATCGTCAATGGCGAACGCCTGAGCCTGCTGCCGATCCTGCTCAACCTGATGCGCTCGCACACCGAGATCCTCAACCCGGAGCGCCTGGCCAAGCGCCGCGACGACGAGCTGATCCTGGTGAACATCCCCAACCGCCCCAACTCCCCGCACGGCCCGCTGCAGGTGGCGCTGCCCTATGGCCGCTTGAAACCGGTACTGGCGACCCTGGGCGAGTTCTACTTGCAGGAAAACAGCGATCTGGCCCTGCGCCTGAGCAACGCCGACGCCATCCGCCTCAACCCGCTGGAGGAACTGCCGCTGCTTTGGGAGGGTGGCGAGCACATTCGCAGCTTCGCCCAGCGCTTGCGGGACATCCGCGACTATTCAGCACCAGTCCCCGAGGGGCTCAACGCGACCCTGCGCCCCTATCAACTCGAAGGCCTGAGCTGGATGCAGTCGCTGCGCCAACTGGAAGTGGGCGGCATCCTGGCCGACGACATGGGCCTGGGCAAGACCTTGCAGACCCTGGCTCACATCCTCAGCGAGAAAAACGCCGGGCGCCTGGACCGCCCGTGCATGGTGGTGATGCCTACCAGCCTGATCCCCAACTGGCTGGACGAGGCCGCGCATTTCACGCCGCAGCTCAAGGTCCTGGCGCTGTACGGCGCCGGGCGCAAGAAGCATTTCCCGCAGTTGGCCGACTACGACCTGTTGCTGACCACCTACGCCCTGCTCCCCAAGGACATCGAGCAATTGGCCGCGCAGCCGCTGCACGTGCTGATCCTGGATGAAGCCCAGTACATCAAGAACCCATCGAGCAAGGCCGCCCAGGCCACCCGCCAGCTCAATGCCCGGCAGCGCCTGTGCCTGTCCGGCACGCCTTTGGAGAACCACCTGGGCGAGCTCTGGTCACTGTTCCACTTCCTGCTGCCTGGCTGGCTGGGGGACGCCAAAAGCTTCAATCGCGACTACCGCGTGCCTATCGAGAAGCAAGCCAGCGAGGCGCGCCTGCAGCACCTCAACGGCCGGATCAAGCCGTTCCTCTTGCGCCGCACCAAGGAACAAGTGGCCACCGAACTGCCGCCCAAGACCGAGATCATCCACTGGGTCGAGCTCAACGAAGCGCAACGCGACGTCTACGAAACCATGCGCCTGGCCATGGACAAGAAGGTTCGCGACGAGATCACCCGCAAGGGCGTGGCGCGCAGCCAGATCATCATCCTCGAGGCGCTGCTCAAGCTGCGCCAGGTGTGCTGCGACCTGCGCCTGGTCAATGACTCGCCGCCAGCCCGCGGCAGTTCGTCCGGCAAGCTCGACAGCCTGATGACCATGCTCGAGGAACTGTTCGATGAGGGCCGTCGCATCCTGCTGTTCTCGCAGTTCACCTCGATGCTGGGCCTGATCGAGATCGAGCTCAAGCGACGCAACATCACCTACGGCCTGCTCACCGGCCAGACCCGGGACCGGCGCACCCCAGTGCGGGATTTCCAGAGCGGCAAGCTGCAGATCTTCCTCATCAGCCTCAAGGCCGGCGGGGTCGGCCTGAACCTGACCGAGGCCGACACGGTGATCCACTACGACCCCTGGTGGAACCCGGCCACCGAAACCCAGGCTACCGATCGGGCCTATCGCATCGGCCAGGAAAAACCGGTGTTCGTCTACAAGCTGATCGCCCGGGGTACCGTAGAAGAGAAGATCCAGCACCTGCAGCAGGAAAAATCCGGATTGGCGGCAGGCGTACTGGATGGACGCCAGGCTGGCGACTGGAAACTGCAGGGCGAGGACATCGAGGCATTGTTCGCCCCGTTGCCGGATAACAAGACAGGCCGCTGAAGCGGCCTGTCGAGGGGTCGAGGTCAGTCGATCAACTGCGCCTCGCGCAGCGCGGCCAGTGCGATCAACCAACGAGGGTCCTGCTTGTACTCCAGGTCGGCGAAGGCCTGGCCACGCATCCGCGCGATCCGTGGCGACGGGCTGACCTTGAGGCGCTGGGCAGCGCTCAGGGCCAGCTCGGCGGCAGCACGGTCGTTGCACACCAGGCCCATGTCGCATCCGGCGCTCAGGGCCGCCTCGATCCGGTTCGCGGCGTCGCCCACCACATGGGCTCCAGCCATGGACAGGTCATCACTGAAGATCACCCCGTCGAATTGCAACTCGCCACGCAGGATGTCCTGCAGCCAGCGCCGCGAGAAGCCGGCCGGCTGGCCGTCGACCTGCGGATAGATCACATGGGCCGGCATCACCGCCGCCAACTGCTTGCTCAGGCGGGCGAATGGCAGCAAGTCCTTGGCACGGATCTCTTCCAGGCTGCGCTCGTCATTGGGGATTGCCACGTGGGAGTCCGCCTCGGCCCAGCCATGGCCGGGGAAGTGCTTGCCGGTGGCCGCCATGCCGGCGCTGTTCATGCCCCGGATGAAGGCTCCGGCCAGCAGCGCGGTGCGCTCAGGATCGCCTTCGAAGGCCCGGGTGCCCACCACAGCGCTACGCTGGTAATCGAGATCCAGCACCGGCGCGAAACTCAGATCCAGGCCAACCGCCAGGACTTCGGTGGCCATGACCCAGCCGCACTGCTCGGCCAGGTACTCGGCATTCGGGTTGTCGGCCAGGGCACGCATCGTCGGCAGGCGGACGAAGCCCTGGCGCAAGCGCTGCACCCGGCCACCTTCCTGGTCCACCGCCAGCAGGAGGTCGGGACGGATCGCCCGGATCGCCGCGCACAGCTCGCGCACCTGGCGTGGATGCTCGATATTGCGGGCAAAGATGATCAACCCACCCACCTCAGGCTGACGCAGGAGGTGGCGATCTTCGGCCGTCAGCCAGGTACCGGCGACGTCCACCATCAAGGAGCCTTGCAGGCCAGCGGTCATAGAGTTTCCTTAAACACGAATGCGCACACCATCGACGCCGGCAGCCGCGAAACACGGGCGCCCATGGCGATCGATGTCGCGAAGGGGAAGGTACGGAAGTGGAAAACGAGAATCGGCATGGGCGGCTAGCTTAGCGGATGTAAGCTGCCGCGCCCAGCCGGAGGGTCAGGCCTTGGCGGCTGCCGGGGCCGGCTTGCTGCGCGGCCTGAGCTGGGCACTGGCCATGGCTTCGTCGGTGACGCCGGTCTCGGCACGCATGCCGGCAGCCAGGAACGGCACCATCAGGCGCATCACTTGCTCGATGGAAGTGTTGACCCCGAAGTCGGTCTCGGCGATGGCCCGCAGGGCCTTGATCCCGGACATGCTGAACGCCGCCGCGCCCAGCATGAAGTGCACTCGCCAGAACAGCTCGATGGGTGGAATACGTGGCGCCGCTTCATTGACCAACAACATGTAGCGGCGGAACACCTTGCCGTACATGTCTTCCAGGTAACGCCGCAGGTGACCCTGGCTCTGGCTGAAGGCCAAGCCCAGCAAGCGCATGAAGATCGACAGGTCGTTGCCACTGCGCGGCTGTACCACCAGGGCCTGTTCCACCAGGATTTCCAGCAGCTCTTCCAGGCTCGGCTTGCTGTCGGGCTTGGACTGGCGCCGCTCCAGCTCACGATCGAGGCTGATGCAGAACGGCCCGAGGAAGCGCGAGAACACCGCCTGGATCAGGGCCTTCTTGGAACCGAAATGGTAATTCACCGCCGCCAGGTTGACCCCGGCCTTGCTGGTGATCAGGCGCAACGAGGTTTCGGCAAAACCTTTTTCCGCGAACAACTGCTCGGCAGCATCGAGAATGCGTTCAACGGTTTCCGACTGGGCCATGGCTACTCCGCCTGACAAACACTTGTTTGAAACATACGTTTCAGGCTCTGCAATGTCAAGCCTGCCTGCCCTTGCGAAGGCCTTCCGGCGCGCTATTTAATCATACCTGCCGGCCCCTGTAGCCTGCCCGGGCCGGCAGATTCCGACACCAGGACGACAACCGTCGGGCCGGGCATGGCAAAAGGAGGATTGCCAAGCCATGCCCACTGTATATAATCCCAGCAACTGTATAAAAAGACAGAGCGATCGACATGCTAAAACTGACGCCACGCCAAGCTGAGATTCTGGCTTTTATCAAACGTTGCCTCGAAGACAACGGCTACCCGCCGACCCGCGCCGAAATCGCGCAGGAACTGGGCTTCAAATCCCCCAATGCCGCCGAGGAACACCTCAAGGCCCTGGCACGCAAGGGCGCCATCGAGATGACCCCGGGCGCCTCCCGCGGCATCCGTATCCCGGGCTTCGAAGCCAAGAGCGACGACACCCTGCCGATCATCGGCCGGGTCGCCGCTGGTGCCCCGATCCTCGCCCAGCAGCACATCGAAGAGTCCTGCAACATCAACCCGACTTTCTTCCATCCGCGCGCCGACTACCTGCTACGGGTCAACGGCATGAGCATGAAGGACATCGGCATCTTCGACGGCGACCTGCTGGCCGTGCACACCACCCGCGAAGCCCGCAACGGCCAGGTGGTCGTGGCACGCATCGGCGACGAAGTCACGGTCAAGCGCTTCAAGCGCGAAGGCAGCAAGGTCTGGCTGATCGCCGAGAACCCCGAATTCGCCCCCATCGAAGTCAACCTGAAAGATCAGGAACTGGTGATCGAAGGCTTGAGTGTCGGCGTCATTCGCCGCTGAAGGAGGCTCCATGCAGTTCCCCCATGTCCCCCAGCAAGCACAGCTTCCGCTATTCGAAGCATTCCTGGCCCAACCCCTGGCGCCGGCTCTCAAGGAAGCAGCCGAATCGCCCTGGAACAACGCACCAGAAGCTTTCAGCGAACTGTCATTACGTGGCGCCGCCGGGAACTGCCTGAACCTGTTGGCCCCCATTCTCAGGGAACTGAGCCAGGAACAGGATGCCCGCTGGCTCACCCTGATCGCCCCGCCATCCAGCGTGACCCAGGCCTGGCTGCGGGATGCCGGCCTGAATCGCGAACGCATCCTGCTACTGCACCCCCGGGGCAACCAGAGCTCGCAACAATTGGCATGCGAAGCCCTGCGCCTGGGCCGTAGCCATACAGTGGTCAGTTGGCTTAATCCACTGAGCAGCAGCGCCAGGCAACAACTGGTCAGCGCTGCACGCACCGGCGAGGCGCAAAGCCTGAATATCCGCCTGGGGTAAACAACGGAAAATAGCTGGGAACACGCTTGAATGATTCAAGGCTTCTCCAGGACGGAGAAGCCCAAACAACGCGACGAGTGGCCTGAAGAAACCGATGGACGGGCCTTAATGAAGAACCCGCGGCCCCTCTTCCTTCTCGATTTCGCCCTCGACCAAGCGACCGGCCATTTGTACGCCGACGCTCAGCATGGCCTTGGCCACTTCCACATGCTGGCCTTGCAGAAAGGCCTTGGCATCCTCGGAGAAATCCAAAGTCACCAGAGAACCCTCGTCTTCAGCCCTGCGCAGCTCGATACGGCCGTCTGGCAACTCGACAATTTCTAGAAAGGACGTTGGCATATAGATCTGTTCTCCACGAAAGGCGAGGGATTATACCAGTCATCGCCCGAACCTCGCGCGGGAATCGCTTGCGTCCGGCTGGTCGCCCCCCCTCGAAGAACTCGGTACCAGCCAGTAGCGCAAGAACCTCTGGGCCCCTTCAAAAATTTGGCTTGTACTCAAAACCCGACGCGGCCTGACTGTCCGAGAATGGCGTGATCAGAGACTTGTTCAAACTCAAGCAATTGATCAGCGAACCGGGAAATAACTGAATGCTGTTGTTGAAATGCTCGACGTTCAGGTTGAACAGGGTAATGGCGGCACCAATATTGCTCTCTTGCTCGGCAACCTCACGCATCAGATTACTCAATAGCTCTACTGACTTGAGATCGGGATAAGCCTCGAAGGCGAGATTCAAGCCCCCCGACAAGGCTTTAGCGCTCTGACTCACCGACTTCAATGCGTCGCCATCGGCTGCCGATGGCAAACCGGCAATAGCAGTACGCAATTCCACTATCCGCTCCAGCAACTGGCTTTCGTATGCCTGGAAACCAGCCACTTGCGGCTCCAGCATATCCAGGACCTTGATCCGCTGCCGCTCGTATACCAATACATCCGACCAAGCTCGCTGCGCCTTGTTGTGAGCACCGACTATCTTGTTGTAATGCGTATAGGCAATAACACCCAAGACAATCGCAACGACCAATAGCAACTCCATAAACCTACTGCTCCATTTCTTCAGTGACTTTCAACGGGCGATCAAAATTATCGTCTTGCAACTCCGCCAATTCATGCACCAAGGCCAGTACCGGGAGCAGGTTCGGCAACGCCAATCCCCGCTCGATGTTGTCATAGAAGCCTTGCAGGTCCTCGAACGTGCCCGGGTCGTCATAAGCCATGACCTCGGCATCATCGAAACTCAGGCACAAACGCCCTCGACTGGAAAACTCCAGGTTCACATTCTTCAATCGCCGATGAAGCCCCAGAAGAAAAACCAGCGTGGCGGGTTTCGCGAATTTCGCGCAGACCAACTCACTCTCACCATTGAGTATGAAAGCGCGGTTGAAGTCAGCGAAAGTCGTCTCGAAAGCCCCTCGCCTGGCTTTCTTCTGATCTAGCGCGTTACTGAGCACCACAACGTCTTTGATCCAAGGAAAATCGATTACCAGGCTGTATCGATCGAAGCTCTCGTAAACCCTTTCACTTTCGTTATTGGGCTGGTTCTTGATATGCGAATTCACATAGCGAAGGTGGTGGAAAACAAACGACAACTGATGGCGTGGCCCCTGATAGAGCCCCTTGGCCGAGGCCTCTATACGACGGCTGTCATTACCACGGTCATAATCAGCGAACTCTTCACTCAACTGGTTGAAACGCTCATCCGCAGAACCACCCGGGTCCTGCAGGCCATTGCTGAGTAACGAACACTTGCGGGCTATTTTCTTCGGTAGCTCATCAACGGCCGCCTTCCGGCTCATCCAGATGTACAGGCTGGCGAAGCCCAGGCATGCCGTGGCAAACCACATCAGCAGCACGCCTGCCAGGGCGGGAATCGCCGCCATGATGGCCAGCAGCAACAACACCCAGGACTGGGCATGATCGAAACGCAGCCCTCCCTTGAAGGACTTGAGCCTGTCGATAATCACCAATAAATCCGCGTTGGATCGAGCCCGCGCAACTGCCGAATCGCAATCGCCCAGCAAGCGCACCAACTCGGCATCGTGCTTTAGCAACTGCATCATTCCTCCCTGACCAGATCACCAGGACTCTTATGCCGGATATCGTCCTGCAAGGACTGATCGACCGAACCATCTTGCAGCAGCGCCAACTGGTGCACCCATTCCAGTACCGGAAACAGCCCAGGCAGTTCAACCCCCTCCTCGATCCGCTGGCGAAACACGGCAAGATCGCTCAAAGCCCCGAGATCGGCATGGGCCATGATCTCGTCGCCAAAGCTCAGGCAGAGCCGCCCCTGACTGGAAAACTCCAGGTTGACCTGATCCAGGCGACGCGCGAGCTCTAGCAAAAAAGCCAGGGTCGCGCCCGTGGCGAATCGCTCGCAACCGGCCTGATCATTGCCTCGCAGTACGAAGGTCTCATCGAAAGCGCTGCAACCGGTCTTGAACGGCTGCAACGTCTGTGGGGCCGGCAAAGGGCTGGAACGAACCGCGATGTCCATCACCCAAGGGAACTCCACTACCAGGCTATAGCGATTGAAGGTATCGAAGACCTTCCTGTAGCTGCCACCCGGCCCCCGCTGGTTGCTGGAGGTAACGTACTGCAGGTGGTGGTATTCGAACGCCAACCGGTGACAGCCCCCCTGATAGACGCCCTGGACCGAGTCGACGATGTGACGTCGCTCATTGCCTCGCTGATATTCGATGAATTCACTATTGAGCTTCTTCAGGCGCCAGTCGGCGGTACTGTCGAATTCGCTCAATTCATTGCAGAACAGTGCACATTTGCGAGCAATGCTGGCGGCCAGGTCCGTCGACGCCCCAGAAAGCCCTTTACCGATGTAGTAGCTGGAAAAGACCAGGGCCAGACCCAGCCAGAACATCCCGCCCATGCCATCCATCAACCACATCGTGGCGAAGGCGGCAAAGGCCAGCACCAGAAGGATTATCGACTGCACATGATCGAACTCCAGCCCGCCGGGAAACACCTCGAGCCTGTCGAGCACCTCCAGCAAATCCGCGTTGGAGCGGGCACGGGCGACCCGCACCTGAGAGTCATTCAGCAGGCGAACCAATGCCTGGTCACGCAAGAAGAACAGCATGAATCTTCCTTGATCAAATAGTCGTACGGCGGATCAGCCGGCGTCCGGGCTCAACACTCGTTCAAGCCGTCCCGAAAACGAATAGCCAAGGCCTTGAGATTCTGCCGCCAGCTTTCCAGCTCCTCACGCCCCAGCTCTGGCGGCGCCTCTTCATCCAGGCTGACCGCCACGATCAACGGCTGGGTGACATCGCCCTTGGGCTTGTGGGGCGCCCTTGGCGGCTGGAGCAAAGCCCCATAGGCGGCCAGCAACTGCGCCAGCCAGCTTTGCGGGCTCTGCGCCAGCTCGACCAACTCCGCCAGCTCGGGAATAGCGATGTTTTCCAGCACCTCACGGTTGAGGATCTGCTCCACGCGGGAAGCACCTGCCTGGGGCAATCGGTAGAACCCGGCAATCTCGTGGCACAACCCGAGCAGCGCCCCGTACAGGTGAAACAACACCGATTCGCGACCAGCCTGGACCAGGGCCTGGGCATTCATCGCCCGCCCCTCTTGCGCCCGCGCCAAAGCCTCCAGGGCCAAACCGGCGAAATAGATTTTCTGATTGGTACGGGTATAGAGCTCATGGGCCATGTAGGCAGCCTCCACCATAAGAACAGAGCCGGATGCGGGTATCACAGTTTCAGGGATCGCTCCCGCCGGCCGCAAGCCAAAAGAAAGGCCGCATGTTCCAAGGGAACATGCGGCCTTGTCAGTCACCGCGCGGAGGTCGCCCTCCAGCGCTCACGGGACTTCAGCGCTTGTCCTCGACCTTCCAGCTGCCGCCGTCGTAGAAGGCGCGCCAACCAGTAGGCTTGCCATCGACTTCGGTCTGCACGTACTGCTCTTTGGTCTTGCGGCTGTAGCGCACCACCGCTGGACAACCTTCCGGGTCCTTTTGCGGCGCTTCGCAGAGGAAGTGATACTTCGGATCGATCTCGTCCTTGTGCGGGATCAGCTCGAGCACCAGTGGCGCGCGGGTCTCGCGGTTCTTCGGGAACTGGCTGGCGGCCAGGAACAACCCCGACGCACCGTCACGCAGGATATAGGTGTCGTTGACCTTCTCGCACTTGAGCTCGGGCATCTTCACCGGATCCATCTTCGGCGGCGCCGCATCACCGCTCTTCAGCAGCTTGCGGGTGTTCTTGCAGGTCGGGTTGGTGCAACCGAAGAACTTGCCGAAACGGCCGGTCTTGAGCTGCATCTCGCTACCGCACTTGTCGCACTCCAGGCTCGGGCCTTCATAGCCCTTGATCCGGTAGTTGCCCTCTTCGATCTCATAGCCGGCGCAATCCGGATTGTTGCCGCAGATATGCAGCTTGCGCTTTTCATCCAGCAGGTAAGCGTCCATCGCCGTACTGCAGATCGGGCAACGATGCTTGCCGCGCAGCACCAGGGATTCGGACTCACCCTCGTCGTCCGCCGCGATCTCGTCGCCCGGAACCAGGTTGACCGTGGCCTTGCAGCGCTCCTTGGGTGGCAGGCTGTAACCCGAGCAGCCCAGGAACACGCCTGTGGAGGCCGTACGGATCTGCATCGGCCGACCGCAGGTCTGGCACGGGATATCGGTCATGACCGGCTGGTTGGCGCGCATACCGCTTTCAGCGCCCTCCGCGACCTCGAGCTTGTTCTTGAAGTCGCCATAGAACTCGTCGAGGACATTCTTCCAGTCACGCTCGCCCTGGGCCACATCGTCGAGGTTCTCTTCCATGCCAGCAGTGAAGCCGTAGTCCATGAGGTTGGAGAAGCTCTCGGAGAGGCGCTCGGTGACGATATCGCCCATCTTTTCCGAATAGAAGCGGCGGTTGTGCAGGGTCACGTAGCCGCGATCCTGGATGGTGGAGATGATCGCCGCATAGGTCGAAGGACGACCGATGCCACGCTTTTCCATCTCCTTCACCAGGCTGGCCTCGGAGTAGCGCGCCGGCGGCTTGGTGAAGTGCTGGCTCGGATCCAGCTTGATCAGCTTCAGGACTTCGCCCTGGGCCATGTCGGGCAGCACATCGTCATCGCCCGGCTTGCTCACCTGGGGCATGACCCGGGTGTAACCGTCGAACTTGAGAATACGGCCCTTGGCGCGCAGCTCGAAGTCGCCGGCGGCAACGCTGACGGTAGTGGACAAGTATTGTGCCGGAGGCATCTGGCAGGCCACGAACTGGCGCCAGATCAGCTCATACAGGCGCTCGGCATCACGTTCCATGCCCGACAGCTTGCTCGGATGGGTGTGCACATCGGACGGACGAATCGCTTCGTGCGCCTCCTGGGCCCCTTCCTTGCTGCTGTAGACATTGGGCGAGGCTGGCAGGTACTTGTCACCGAATTCGCTCTCGATATAGCTACGGGCCATTGCCACGGCGTCGGCCGAGAGGTTGGTGGAGTCGGTACGCATGTAGGTGATGTAGCCCGCTTCGTACAAGCGCTGGGCCATCATCATGGTCTTCTTCACCCCGAAGCCCAGGCGATTGCTCGCCGCCTGCTGCAGGGTGGAAGTGATGAACGGGGCCGAAGGCTTGCTGCTGGTGGGCTTGTCTTCACGCTTGGCGACGCTGTAGGACGACGCCTTGAGCTTCTCGAGGGCCGCCATGGCCTGGGCTTCGTTGAGCGGCTTGAAGGCCTCGCCATTCTCGCGCGCCACTTCGAAACGCACCTTGGCATTCTTCGCGGTACCGAGGTCGGCATGCACCTCCCAGTATTCTTCAGGGATGAACGCGCGGATCTCGCGCTCACGCTCCACTACCAACTTGACCGCCACCGACTGCACGCGACCGGCGGACAGGCCACGGGCGATCTTGGCCCACAGCAGCGGCGACACCATGTAGCCCACTACGCGGTCGAGGAAGCGCCGGGCCTGCTGGGCATTGACCCGATGGATATCCAGCTCGCCCGGCTGGGAGAAGGCGTCCTGGATCGCCTTCTTGGTGATTTCGTTGAACACCACGCGCTTGTAGCGCTCGTCGTCACCACCGATGGCCTCGCGCAGGTGCCAGGCAATGGCTTCCCCTTCGCGGTCCAAGTCCGTCGCGAGATAGATGGTGTCGGCATCCTTGGCAAGGCGGCGCAGCTCTTCGATGACCTTTTCCTTGCCAGGAAGGATTTCGTACTTGGCTTTCCAGCCATGCTCGGGATCGACGCCCATGCGCGCCACCAGCTGCTTGCGCGCCTTTTCCTTCGGCGACAGGGCCGGAGCCTCGCCTGCGGCCTTGCCACGCTTGGCGGCTGGCTCCTTGGCGGCACTTGCCGAACCGCTGGTGGGCAGGTCTCGGATATGGCCGATACTCGACTTCACCACGTATTGGTTACCCAAGTACTTGTTGATGGTCTTGGCCTTAGCCGGGGATTCCACAATGACCAGCGATTTGCCCATGGATCGGAAAATTCCTGAATTCGAGAAGTTGAGGCGGATGGCGCCTGACGCGGCACCGCTATATATAGTGGCAACAAGGTGAGGTCAAGCGCAGGGTACTGCGCGACCTGCGCTCAAGCCGGTGAAAAAAGACTGGGTTCGGCCTGCACCAAAGCAAAGCGTGGGACCTGCTCGCCGTCAACTTCGACTGACTCCAGGAACATGCTCAAGGGACGCACCCAGAAGCCGTAATCGCCATACAGGGCTTGGTAGAACACCACTTCTTCTTCCGTTTCCGAATGCCGCGCCACGCTGAAGACGCGGTACTGCGGCCCTTTGTAATGCTGGTAGAGCCCGGGTTGTAACTGCATGCTCTGGCCCTCGTGCAAAAAAATTAAAAATCTTCAGAAAAACAAAAACCGGGGCACAGGGCCCCGGCTTCCATCAACCCAACGCTTAAACGCGTTCGAAGACGGTCGAGATACCCTGGCCAAGGCCGATGCACATGGTAGACACACCGAAGGTGCCGCCATTCTGCTTCATGACGTTGAGCAGAGTCCCGGAGATACGCGCGCCGGAACAACCGAACGGGTGACCCAGGGCGATTGCGCCGCCGTGCAGGTTAACCTTCTCGTCCATCTTGTCGAGTACTTTCAGATCTTTCAGCACTGGCAGGGCCTGTGCGGCGAAAGCTTCGTTGAGCTCGAAGAAGTCGATATCGGCGATTCCCAGGCCCGCACGCTTCAGGGCTTTCTGCGTGGCCGGTACTGGACCATAGCCCATGATCGCCGGATCCACACCTGCGACCGCCATCGAGCGGATCACCGCCATCGGCTGGATGCCCAGGTCCTGGGCACGCTGGGCGGACATCACGATCATGCACGAAGCGCCGTCGGTGATCTGCGACGAAGTACCGGCAGTCACGGTGCCGCCCTTGGGGTTGAACGCCGGCTTCAGGGCCGCCAGGCTCTCCAGGGTGGTATCCGGACGAATGGTTTCGTCGTAGTCGAACAGCTTCAGGAAGCCATTCTCGTCGTAACCCTGCATCGGGATGATCTCGTCCTTGAACTTACCCTCCAGGGTCGCCTTGTGGGCGAGCTGGTGGGAGCGCAGGCCGAAGGCATCCTGCTGTTCGCGGGTGATGCCGTGCATCTTGCCCAGCATCTCGGCGGTCAGGCCCATCATGCCCGAGGCTTTTGCCGCGTACAGGGACAGGTGCGGGTTCGGATCCACGCCGTGCATCATGCTCACGTGGCCCATGTGCTCCACACCACCAACGACGAACACGTCGCCGTTGCCGGTCATGATCGCTTGCGCCGCGGTGTGCAGGGCGCTCATGGACGAACCGCACAGGCGGCTGACGGTCTGGCCGGCCGAGGTGTGGGGGATCTGGGTCATCAGCGATGCCATGCGGGCGATGTTCCAGCCCTGCTCCAGGGTCTGGTTGACGCAGCCCCAGATCACATCTTCGACTTCCGCCGGGTCGACCTTGGCGTTGCGCTCCAGCAGCTTGCTGATCAGGTGTGCCGACATGTCTTCGGCACGGGTGTTGCGGTGCATGCCGCCCTTGGAGCGGCCCATCGGAGTACGACCGAAGTCGACAATCACGACGTCTCTAGGATTCAAGCTCATATGTTCACTCTCGCTCTAGTGTGGGCGCTTAACCGAAGAAGCTCTGGCCGTTCTTGGCCATTTCACGCAGCTTCGCGGTCGGGTGGTACAGCGCGCCCAGATCGGCGTACTGGTCGGCCAGGGCAACGAACTGGGCGACACCGATGGAATCGATGTAGCGCAGCGCACCGCCACGGAATGGAGGGAAACCAATACCGTAGACCAGGCCCATGTCGGCTTCGGCAGCCGTCTCGACGATGCCGTCTTCCAGGCAACGAACGGTTTCCAGGCACAGCGGGATCATCATCCAGTTGATGATGTCTTCGTCGGTGACTTCACGCTGCTCGTAGACGATCGGCTTGAGCACTTCCAGCACCGACGGATCGGCGACCTTCTTCTGCTTGCCGCGCTTGTCGGTCTCGTAGGCATAGAAACCCTTGCCGTTCTTCTGGCCCAGGCGCTTGGCCTCGTAGAGCACGTCGATAGCCGAACGGCGGTCGTCCTTCATGCGATCCGGAAAGCCTTCGGCCATCACGTCGCGACCATGGTGGCCGGTGTCGATGCCGACCACGTCCATCAGGTAGGCCGGGCCCATTGGCCAGCCGAACTTCTCCATGATCTTGTCGATGCGTACGAAGTCCACGCCAGCGCTGACCAGCTTGGCGAAACCGCCGAAGTACGGGAACAGCACGCGGTTGACCAGGAAGCCCGGGCAGTCGTTGACCACGATCGGGTTCTTGCCCATTTTCTTGGCATAGGCAACGGTGGTGGCGACGGCCAGCTCACTGGACTTCTCGCCACGGATCACTTCCACCAGCGGCATCATGTGCACGGGGTTGAAGAAGTGCATGCCGACGAAGTTTTCCGGACGCTTGAGGGCCTTGGCCAACAGGCTGATGGAAATGGTCGAGGTGTTGGACGCCAGGATCGCATCTTCCTTGACCTGGGCTTCGACTTCAGCCAGTACGGCTTGCTTGACCTTGGGGTTCTCGACCACGGCTTCGACCACCAGGTCGACGTTGCCGAAGTCACCGTAGGACAGGGTCGGACGAATGCCGTTGAGCACTTCGGCCATCTTCGCTGCGGTCATGCGGCCCTTCTCGACGCGGCCAACCAGCAGTTTCGCGGCTTCCGCCAGGCCCTGCTCGATACCGTGCTCGTTGATGTCCTTCATCAGGATCGGCGTGCCCTTGGAGGCCGACTGGTAGGCGATGCCGCCACCCATGATGCCGGCGCCAAGTACAGCGGCCTGCTTCACGTCCTGGGCGATCTCGTCGTAGGCCTTGGCCTTGCGCTTGAGCTCCTGGTCGTTCAGGAACAAGCCGATCAGGCTCTGGGCGGCCGAGGTCTTGGCCAGCTTGACGAAGCCTGCGGCTTCCACTTCCAGGGCCTTGTCGCGCCCGAAGTTGGCGGCCTTCTGGATGGTCTTGATCGCCTCGACCGGAGCCGGGTAGTTAGGACCCGCCTGGCCGGCCACGAAACCCTTGGCGGTTTCGAAGGCCATCATCTGCTCGATGGCGTTGAGCTTGATCTTCTCCAGCTTCGGCTGGCGCTTGGCCTTGTAGTCGAACTCGCCGGAAATGGCGCCCTTGAGCAGGGTCAGGGCAGCATCCTTGAGCTTCTCAGGGGCCACCACTGCATCCACAGCACCAACCTTCAGCGCGTCTTCGGCACGGTTTTCCTTGCCGGCGGCGATCCATTCGATGGCGTTGTCAGTACCGATCAGGCGCGGCAGGCGCACGGTGCCGCCGAAGCCCGGGTAGATGCCCAGCTTGACTTCCGGCAGGCCGATCTTGGCGCTGGCGGACATCACGCGGTAGTCCGCTGCCAGGCACATCTCCAGGCCGCCGCCCAGGGCGATGCCGTTGATGGCGGCAACGGTAGGCACGCCAAGGTCTTCGAAATCGCTGAAGATCTTGTTGGCTTCGAGGTTGCCTGCCACCAGCTCCGCATCCGGCAGCTTGAAGTTGTCGACAAACTCGGTGATGTCGGCGCCGACGATGAACACGTCCTTGCCACTGCTGACGATCACGCCCTTGATCGACGCATCTGCCTTGATGGTGTCAACAGCCTGACGCAATTCGTTCAGGGTTAGACGGTTGAACTTGTTGACGGACTCACCCTTGAGGTCGAAATTCAATTCGACGATGCCGCTTTCAAGAGCCTTAACCGTGATGGCTTTACCTTCGTAAATCATCAACTGATCTCCACGATATGGAAGCTGAACAGTACACGTCGGACGCTAACTTCTGGCATGGCACTGACGTCACCGTCGATGCTAACGCCAATCCGCCAGGCACACCCGCCAACGCGATAATCGGGAATCTGTATAGAGACGCCTGAGATACAAACGCTCATTTCATACGCCCGTTTGATTTGGGTACGCCACATTCACGGAAAATCCGCTAATTGTCAATCGTCCGAAATGCTGTTTGAAACGCGACTTTGCGGTCATTCCCGGGTGCTGCGGACCACCAACACGCCCCTGCATCTGCAGTCATTCATAAGATCAATATTTAGAAAAATCGCCCTAAATCTCCCGCCGGCATGACAACCCCTGGCTAAGCTTCAGAAAGAAATCCGAACAACGCCGCATGCATGGCCGCTGGAACTGCATGCCGCCTCAAACCCGAGTCCCAGGCAACAAAAAGCCACCCGAAGGTGGCTTCATGAGAGTTTCCGGCCTGCCTGGCCACCCCGCCCGATGCTGAGTCGGGCTTTTTATTGCCTGGCGCACAGGCTCGCCCAACTTGCTCGGCGCTCAAGCCAGGGCCTTGAGTACCGCGGCGATATCCTGCAACACCCGGGGCTCACCCCGCTCATTCCAGTACAGGGCGATCAGCTGCTTGTCGGCTTCCACCTTGAACACACCAGCCGGCAGGGTTCGCAGGTGCTGGAGCAGCGACTCATCGTCACATGGCTCTCGCCATTGGTTGACCCAACTTCCCGGGGCCACTTGCCAATAACTCCAGCACGCCACCGCCCCCCCACGCCGTGGGCGGTGGTATTGCGGGCACGGGTCCGGAGGCTGCTGGCCCAGCCAGTGCGGCCACTCCTGGGGCGCCAGCTGCATGGCCAGGCCCATGCGCCGAGCCTCCATGCGCACGGCGATCAACCCACTCTGGCGACGCGAAGGTCGTAGCCATGCCCAGGGACTCAAGACCACCACAAGGATTGACACCACTATCCAGACCGTCATATCTGTACTCTCGATTCTCGATGAGCGGGCCGTTGCAACCAACCCGCTTTAAACCAGCCATACTTGAAGCTATTGCAATCCTCTGGAGGAGCGCCTCATGCCCTACCACCATATTCTGGTCGCCGTAGATCTAACCGAAGAGTGCGATCCTGTTATCCACCGGGCCCGCGAACTGTCGGTGAGCAATGGCGCCAAGCTATCGCTGGTGCACATCGTGGAACCGATGGCGATGGCCTTCGGTGGCGACGTCCCCATGGATCTCTCGCAACTGCAGCAGCAACAATTCGACCAGGCCAAGGAACGCCTCGACCGCCTGATTAACAAGTACCCGGAACTGACCAAGGAATACAGCCACCTGACCTATGGCCAGCCGCGCCAGGAAATCCATCACCTGGCCAAGGAACAGGAGTGCGACCTGATCGTGGTCGGCAGCCACGGTCGCCATGGCCTGGCCCTGTTGCTCGGCTCCACCGCCAACGACGTCCTGCACGGAGCACCTTGCGACGTGCTGGCGGTACACCTGGCCAAGCGCTGAGGCTTGTCGTTGCCGAACTGAAGAAGCGACAACCGCAGCGACAAAAAGCCCGACTCTGGAGTCGGGCTTTTTGCATCAGGCACCCAGCAATCAGGCATCCAGCTCCGCCCAGCGCTCGACCATCTGGTCCAGCTCGGCGTTCAGTTGTTCCAGCTTCGCGATGACCGCAGTGGTTTCTGCCACGGGCCGCTGGTAGAAACCGGCATCGGCCATTTCCGCCTCGACGGCGGCAATCTGCTGCTCCCTGGCCTCGATCTGCCCCGGCAGGGCCTCGAGTTCACGCTGCAGCTTGTAGCTGAGCTTCTTCTTCGCCGCAGGTGCAGCGGCTTCCTGTACTGGCTCCAGCGCCTGGGCCGGCACCGGCGGCACTACGGCAGAGTTCAGCTCGGCCTTGCCGGACTTGTTCTCGGTCACACCCAGCAAACGCGGCGAGCCACCCTGGCGGATCCAGTCCTCATAACCACCGACGTACTCGCGCACGCGCCCCTGACCCTCGAAGACCAAGGTGCTGGTGACCACGTTGTCGAGGAAGGCCCGGTCGTGGCTGACCATCAGTACCGTGCCCTGGTAGTTCGACAGCACCTCTTCGAGCAGCTCGAGGGTTTCCACGTCCAGGTCGTTGGTCGGTTCGTCCAGCACGAGCAGGTTGGCCGGTTTGCTGAACAGCTTGGCCAGCAGCAGCCGCGCACGCTCGCCACCCGAGAGTGCCTTGACCGGCGTCCGCGCCCGCTGTGGGCTGAACAGGAAATCGCCCAGGTAGCTGAGCACATGCCGGTTCTGGCCATCGATCTCGATGAAGTCGCGACCTTCGGCGACGTTGTCGATCACGGTCTTTTCCAGGTCCAGCTGGTGGCGCAACTGGTCGAAGTAGGCCACTTCGATCCGCGTCCCCTCCTCGACCTTGCCGCTGCTGGGCACCAGGCCGCCCAGCATCAGCTTGAGCAAGGTGGTCTTGCCGGTGCCGTTGGCGCCCAGCAGGCCGATACGGTCGCCGCGCTGCAGGACCATGGAGAAATCCTTGACCAGGAACGGCCCTTCCGGGTGGGCGAAACTGACATTCTCCAGCACCATCACCTGCTTGCCGGACTTGTCCGCCGCTTCCAGCTGGATGTTGGCCTTACCGGTGCGCTCGCGACGCTGGCTACGCTCCACGCGCAAGGCCTTGAGCGCCCGCACGCGGCCTTCGTTACGGGTGCGACGGGCCTTGATGCCCTGGCGAATCCAGACTTCTTCCTGGGCCAGGCGCTTGTCGAACAGTGCGTTGGCGGTTTCTTCCGCTGCCAGGGCCGCTTCCTTATGGATCAGGAAGCTGGCGTAGTCGCCGTTCCAGTCGATCAGGCCGCCACGATCCAGCTCGAGAATACGAGTGGCCAGATTTTGCAGGAAGGAACGGTCGTGGGTGATGAACAGCACGGCCCCCTGGAAATCCTTCAGCGCTTCTTCCAGCCAGGCGATCGCACCGATGTCCAGGTGGTTGGTCGGCTCGTCGAGCAACAGCAGATCCGGCTCCGCCACCAGGGCCTGGGCCAGCAGGACGCGCCGGCGCCAGCCACCGGACAGCTCGGCGAGGGTCTTGTCGGCAGGCAACTGCAGGCGGCTCAGGGTGCTGTCCACCAGCTGCTGCAAGCGCCAGCCGTCACGGGCCTCGAGGTCGTGCTGGACGTGCATCAGTTTTTCCAGGTCGGCGTCGGTGACGATGTTCTGGCTCAGGTGATGGTACTGGGCCAGCAACTCGCCGACCCCAGCCAGGCCCTGGGCGACCACATCGAACACAGTGCGCTCGTCGGCCACCGGCAACTCCTGGGGCAACTCGCCGATCTTCAGGGCGGGTGCGCGCCATATTGAACCGTCGTCGGGCTTCTGGTCGCCCTTGACCAGCTTCATCATGCTGGACTTGCCAGTACCGTTGCGACCGATGATGCACACCCGCTCGCCACGGGCGATCTGCCAGGACACCTTGTCCAGCAACGGCATGGCGCCGAAAGCAAGGGACACATCGCTGAATTTGAGCAGGGTCATGTTCTTCTCCAAAAACCGGGCGCGCATTCTACCTGAGTTAGGCTCGCAGAAGGCCGGCTATTTCGCCGGTGGCGACCCTGGCGCGACATTTGTTGCCAACTGATACCAGCGGACCGGCAAAGCTTTCGCCGGTTGCTGGCAAAAGGCTAAGCTAGTGAGCAATCAGTGTTGGCCCTGTCGGCACTTGTCATGATTTCTCTGCCCGGATGTCTCATGCGCAGTCGCCTTTTCAGCCTTTTATCCTGCCTGCTTCTTTCCGCCGCTGCCGCCCAGTCCGCCCAGGCGGCAGACCTGACCCTGCAACGCCAGTACTACGACGAAGCCAAGCGCGCCCTGGCCAAGGGTGACTCCGGCCCCTACTTCCGTTACGCCGATGCGCTGCGCGACTACCCGCTCGAGCCCTACCTGGCCTACGACGAACTCACTGCCCGGCTGAAGAGCGCCAGCAACGCCGAGATCGAGAAATTCCTCGCCGAACACGGCGACCTCCCCCAGGCCAACTGGATGAAGCTGCGCTGGTTACGCTGGCTGGCCGAACGCGGCGACTGGGCGACATTCGCCAAGTACTACGACCCCAAGCTCAACTTCACCGAGCTCGACTGCCTCAACGGCCAGTACCAACTGGGCCACAACCTCAAGGCCGAGGGCTACGCCACCGCCGAAAAACTCTGGCTGAGCGGCAAATCCCAACCTGCGGCCTGCGACGGCCTGTTCGGCCAGTGGGCCGCCGAGGGCCAGCTGACCGAGCAAAAGCGCTGGCAGCGGGCCAAGCTGGCGGCCGAGGCGCGTAACTACGCCCTGGCCAACAGCCTGGTCAACAGCATGACCACCCTGGCGCCCCAGGGTCGCCTGCTAGTGGATGTGGCCCAGAAACCGGAGCTGCTAAGCCAGCCTTCGCGCTTCCAGCCCGCCAACGAGGCCATGTCCGATGTGGTCGGCCTTGGCCTGCGCCGCCTGGCCCGCCAGGACCCGGACAAGGCCATGGCCCTGCTCGACGGTTATGCCAGCAGCATGCACTTCTCCCGTGACGAAAAAGTGGCCATTGCCCGCGAGATCGGCCTGACCCTGGCCCGGCGCTTCGACAGCCGCGCCCTGGACGTGATGACCAAGTACGATCCCGAGCTGCGGGACAACACCGTGTCCGAATGGCGCCTGCGCCTGCTATTGCGCCTGGCGCGCTGGGAAGATGCCTACCAGCTGACCCGCAAGCTGCCCCAGGAGCTGGCCAGCACCAACCGCTGGCGCTACTGGCAGGCACGCAGCCTGGAACTGGCGGAACCGAAGAACCCCCAGGCCCAGGCACTGTTCAAGGGCCTGTCCCGGGAGCGGGACTTCTATGGTTTCCTCGCCGCCGATCATGCCAAGGCGCCCTACCAGTTGAACAACCAGCCGCTGATGCTCAGCCAGGCGGTGATCAACAAGGTACGCAACACTCCAGGCGTGCGTCGCGCCCTGGAACTCCATGCCCGGGGACAGATCGTCGACGGGCGTCGCGAGTGGTACCACGTCAGCCGGCATTTCAACCGTGACGAAATGGTCGCCCAGGCCCGCTTGGCCTATGACCTGAAGTGGTACTTCCCGGCCATCCGCACCATCAGCCAGGCCCAGTACTGGGACGACCTGGACATCCGTTTCCCCATGGCCCACCGCGATACCCTGGTACGCGAAGCCAAGGTCCGTGGCCTGCATTCCAGCTGGGTGTTCGCCATCACCCGCCAGGAAAGTGCGTTCATGGACGACGCCCGCTCCGGTGTCGGTGCCAGCGGCCTGATGCAACTGATGCCCGGCACCGCCAAGGAAACCGCGCGCAAGTTCAGCATTCCCCTGGCCTCGCCGCAGCAAGTGCTGGATCCGGACAAGAACATCCAGCTGGGCGCAGCCTACCTGAGCCAGGTCCACAGCCAGTTCAACGGCAACCGGGTGCTGGCCTCAGCGGCCTACAACGCCGGCCCCGGCCGCGTGCGCCAGTGGCTCAAGGGCGCCGACCACCTGAGTTTCGACGTGTGGGTGGAAAGCATCCCCTTCGACGAAACCCGCCAGTACGTGCAGAACGTCCTGTCCTATTCGGTGATCTACGGCCAGAAGCTCAATTCACCGCAACCACTGGTGGACTGGCACGAACGCTACTTCGACGATCTCTGATCTCCCGCCCAAGAAAAAGCCCGCATGATTGCGGGCTTTTTCGTATCTCCCCCCTTCGCTGTGATCGGGTATGACGCAGCAGCAATACATCGCTGGCGAGGCCTACGCCCTCGTGCGCAGCCTCACAAGCTCGGCAGACGCGACAGGAACCTGTCGCCATCCAGCCCGCTGAACTCAAGAACCATCGCTGAACTGTAGCGCCGCCAGGCGCGCATACAGCGGGCTGTCGGCGATCAATTGCTGGTGCGTACCCACCGCCACCAGCCGGCCCTGGTCCATGACCGCGATTCGATCGGCATTCTTCACCGTGGCCAGGCGATGGGCGATCACCAGGGTGGTGCGATTCTGCATCAGGCTCGGCAAGGCTTGCTGGATCAGGTGTTCGCTCTGCGCGTCCAGGGCACTGGTGGCCTCGTCCAGCAGCAGGATCGGCGCATCCACCAGCAGCGCCCGGGCGATCGCCAGGCGCTGGCGCTGGCCTCCGGACAGGCCCTGTCCACCATCGCCCAGGTGAGTCTGATAGCCCTGGGGCATCTGCTCGATGAACTCATGGGCGTAGGCGATCCGCGCGGCCTCCCGGACTTGCTCCGCAGTCGCGGCAGGATTGCCGTAGCGCAGGTTCTCCTCGATGCTGCCGAAGAACAGCGCCGGACTCTGCGACACCAGGGCGAAACAACGCCGCAGGTCCTGCGGATCGAGGCTGGCCAGGGGCACGCCATCCAGCAGGATCTGCCCTTGCTGCGGATCGTAGAAGCGCAGCAGCAAGTCATACAAGGTGGACTTGCCAGCTCCCGAGGGGCCGACCAGGGCCAGGGTCTCCCCGGCGCGGATGCTCAAGGACAAACCATCCAGAGCGTAGCGATCAGCTCGTGAGGGATAGGCAAAGCGCAGGTTCTCCAGTTGCAGCTCCCCTCTAACCCGGGTCGGCAAACGGACCAGCCCGGCGCTCGGCGCCTGGATGATGCTCCGCTCCCGCAGCAGCTCGGCAATCCGCTCCGCAGCCCCTGCCGCCCGCTGCAACTCGCCGATCACCTCGCTCAGGGTACCGAAGGCGCTACCGACGATCAGGCTGTAGAACACGAAGGCCGCCAGCTCACCGGCGGAAATTCGCCCGGCGATCACATCCATGCCGCCGACCCAGAGCATCACCCCTACGGCACCCAACACCAGGACGATCACCAGGGTGATCAGCCAGGCACGCTGGATGATGCGCTGGCGCGCGGTATGAAAAGCCTCCTCCACCGTCAGGGCGAAGCGCCGTTCGTCCTCGGCCTGGTGGTTGTAGGCCTGGACCGTCTTGATCTGCCCGAGGGTTTCTGCCACGTAGCTGCCCACATCGGCGATCCGGTCCTGGCTCAAGCGCGACAGGCTACGCACCCGGCGACCGAAAAGCAGGATCGGCACCAACACCAGCGGCAGGGCGATCACCACGATGCTGGTGAGCTTGGGATTGGTGATGAACAGCAGGACTATGCCGCCCAGCACCATCAGTGCATTACGCAGGAACAACGACAGCGAAGATCCGATCACCGACTGCAGCAGCGTGGTGTCCGCTGTCAGGCGGGACTGGATTTCCGAGCTGCGATTGTTCTCGTAGAACCCCGGGTGCAGGTAGATCAGGTGATTGAACACCTGGCGCCGGATATCCGCGACGCAGCGCTCGCCGATCCACGACACCAGGTAGAAACGCACGAAGGTACCTACGGCCAGCGCCAGTACCAGCAGCAGGAACAGGCCGATGGTCTGGTTCAGCAGGTGCGGCGACTGGGTCATGAAGCCCTGGTCCACCAACAGGCGGATGCCCTGCCCCATGGACAGGGTGATGCCCGCGGTGAGCACCAGGGCCAGCAAGGCTCCCAGCGCCTGCCAACGGTAGGGAGCGATAAAGCGACTGGCCAGGCGCAAGGCCCGGCGATGACGAGAAGAGAGCATGCCGTTCATCCATTGACGCGCCGGCGATCGACCCACGGCAGCGCCGGTAACGGGATGAATTCGCAGGAACTTTGGTAAATCGCAATGAGTCAGGTTGAATATGACCAGTAACGCTAGCACCTAGAGATTATCGGTCTAATCCATGACTGGCACTCCTGCGGTATTTCTGGTGGAGTGAAGTTACCGGACCTGCCCTGGCGCTGGTCTGTAACAGCCCGGTCACCCGGTCATTCTAAAGTAAGCACACAACCTGATGAGGAGACAGGCCATGTCCTTGCAACACAGCAGCAATGACAAGATTCAAGTGATCCGTACCCAGCCCAACCAGTCTCTGGGTTGTGCCATCATCGATGCCCAGGGCCGCGAAGTACCCATTACTGAAGACATGATCCAGAACGCCTGCCGCGAACTGGAAAAGCGACTGGTCAAGCCTGCTCGGCAAGATTGACACATAGCCTCACGTCCTCTTGACCCGGCCTGGTGGCCGGGTTTTTTATGCCCGCGATTCAGGCCAGCGTGGCCCCCAATGCCCGGACGATCCGCTGCAGATCAGCCGACTCGCCCTGGATCCGCACCTGCAGGCCATCGATCTCCCGGCGCTGCGGGTAGTGCTTGCGCAACCCGTCGAAGGCGCTGCGCTGCTGCGCGACATCGTCGGACAAACTCCGGCGGAAATCCGCATCGTCGCGACGCGGGTCGTACACCGCCCGGCAAATCGTCGCCAGGGCCCAGGCCGGGTCGGCCTTGGCATCCAGGCAAACCTGCGCCACCCAGGGCGCTGGCAGCAGGCTCTCCAGCAGGACCTGTTCGACATGGCCGAAGTGCCGGCAGAACGCCTGGTAGATCTGCGCCGTACCACGCTGCTTGCCATCCAGGCTGTAGCCGGCGATATGCGGCGTGGCCAGCACGCACAAATCCGCCAGGGCACTGTCCACCGTCGGCTCTTGCTCCCAGACATCCAGCACCGCTTGCAGGTCCTCACGCTGCAGGAGCACTTCACGCAGGGCACTGTTGTCCACCACCGGGCCTCGTGCAGCGTTGATCAGCCAGGCACCCTGGCGCAGCCGCTCCAGGCGCTGGCGATCCAGCAGGTGCCAGGTGCGGTGTTCGCCATCACGGGTCAGCGGCGTATGCAGGCTGATGACGTCGCAACGCTCGAGCAATTGCCCCAGGCTGACGTAGTCGCCGCCCTCCAGCGCCTGGCGCTGCGGATCGCAGACCAGCACCGGCCAGCCCAGGCCACGCAACACTTCGATCAAGCGACCACCGACCTCACCTGCGCCGACCACGCCGTAGCAGCGGCGCGACAGGTCCACGCCCTCGATCTCGGCCAGGGTCAGCAGGCTGCCCAGCACGTAGTCCACCACCCCGCGGGCGTTGCAGCCCGGGGCGCTGGACCAGGCAATGCCGGCCTGCTGGAAGTAGTCCAGGTCCAGGTGGTCAGTGCCGATGGTGCAGGTTCCAACGAAGCGCACCGGGGTGCCTTCGAGCAAGGCACGGTCGACCTGGGTTACCGAGCGCACCAGCAGCACATCCGCCTGGGCCACGCAGGCGCGATCGATGGCGCGCCCGGGAAAGCGCCGGATCTCGCCGAACCCGGCAAAGAATTCATCGATCAGGGGAATGTTTTCGTCGGCAACGATCAGCATGGCAGGCTCCTCTTGGGGAGGCGCAGTTTAGGCCCAGATCACCCGGCGAACCAGCGCGGCCTGCAGGCGCGAGAGCAATCGAGGCCCGTATTACAAATCCACAACACGGGACTTATCCCAGGCATGATGGCAACGCGTAGACTGTCGCGTCCCGCGCAACACACCTATGGACGCTTCGCCCCGTGAATTCCGTGACCGACTCCGCCACCACCCTCTCCACCAGCCGCCCCGCCCGGGTTGGCCGCGAGCTGAAAGACCTGCTGGTACTGGCCCTGCCCATCATGATCGCCCAAGTGGCCACCACCGCCATGGGCTTCGTCGATGCCGTGATGGCCGGTCGAGTGAGCCCCCGCGACCTGGCGGCCGTGGCCCTGGGCAACTCGATCTGGATCCCGGTATTCCTGTTGATGACCGGCACCCTGCTGGCCACTACCCCCAAGGTCGCCCAGCGTTTCGGTGCCAACAAGCTCGAGGAGATCGGCCCACTGGTGCGCCAGGCGTTGTGGCTGGCGGTGTCGGCCGGGATCTCGGCCATGCTGATCCTCATCAGCGCCGAGCCGGTGCTGCACTTGATGAAGGTCGATCCGCAGCTGATCGAACCCTGCATGGGGTACTTGCATGGCATCGCCAGCGGCCTGCCGGCGGTGGCCCTGTATTACGTGCTGCGCTGCCTGAGCGATGGCCTGGGCCGCACGATACCGAGCATGATCATCGGGCTCTGCGGCCTGGCCCTGAACATTCCCATCAACTACATCTTCATCTATGGCCACTTCGGCGTGCCGGCCATGGGTGGCGTCGGCTGCGGCTGGGCCACGGCGATCGTGATGTGGGTGATGATGCTGGGCATGGCCGGCTGGATCCGCTGGGCACCGGCCTATCGCAAGATCCAGCTGTTCGGCCGTTTCGAGTGGCCGCAATCGGCAGTGATCAAGCGCCTGCTGGGCGTAGGCCTGCCCATCGGCATCGCGGTGTTCGCCGAGTCGAGCATCTTCGCGGTGATCGCGCTGCTGATCGGCAGCCTGGGTGCCACCGTGGTGGCCGGGCACCAGATCGCCCTCAACGTCAGCGCCCTGATGTTCATGATTCCCTACTCCCTGGCCATGGCCGTGACCGTGCGCGTCGGTCAGTCCCTAGGGCGCCAGGAACCGCGCAATGCCCGCTTCAGCGCCGGGGTCGGCATGGCGACGGCGCTGGCCTATGCCTGTCTGTCGGCAAGCCTGATGTTCTTCCTGCGCGAGCCCATCGCCTCGATCTACACCACCGATCCGCTGGTGATCCAGGTGGCGTCGATGCTGATCGTGTATGCGGCGCTGTTCCAGTTCTCCGACGGCATCCAGGTGACCGCCGCCGGCGCGCTGCGTGGCTACCAGGACACCCGGGTGACGATGATCCTGACCCTGTTCGCGTATTGGGGCATCGGGTTGCCGGTGGGTTATGCCCTGGGCCTGACCGAATGGTTCGGTGCGCCCCGAGGGCCGAGCGGCCTGTGGGAAGGCCTGATCGTCGGCTTGAGCTGCGCCGCGCTGATGCTGTCGATCCGCCTGGTGCGCAGCGCACGCAAGCAGATCCGCATCAGCCGCTCGGCGAGTTAATCGAGCTTCTTGCGGATCCAGTAGAGATAGGTGCCCGCGTCTTCCTCCTGCGCCACCAGCTCATGGTCGAGGAAGACGCAGAACTTGGGGATGTCGCGGCGGGTGGACGGGTCAGTGGCGATCACCTTCAACAACCCGCCCGGCGGCAGGTCACGAATATGCTGGTGCAACATCATCACCGGCTCGGGGCAATTGAGGCCGGTGGCGTCGAGGGTACCGTCTACCGGCGTATCGATGATCTGATTCATGGTTCACTCCTGAAACTGGCCGGCATTGTCGCGCAATGCCGGTCATGTGGCGAGGGGCTCAGCGGGAACGGGCAGGCTTGGTGTCCAGGCGCCGCAGGTGGCAGGTCACCTCCTCGCGGTCGTGGTACAGCTGCTTGCAGCCGATGGCCACGCGGATGCCCCGGGCCTTGAATCCATCCTCGATCCGTTCCAGCAGGCGCTTGACCTCGGCATAGCGCTGCTTCATCGGCAACTTCAGGTTGACCACCGCCTCGCGGCAATGACCTTCACCGATCCAGGTTTCCAGCAAGGCGGCATTGCGCGCCGGCTTCTCGACGATGTCGCAGACCATCCAGTCCACCGGTTGCCGGGGCTGGTAGGTGAAGCCATCGGCCATCAGGTGCTGGACCAGGCCGGTGTCCATCAGGCTCTCGGCCATCGGCCCGTTGTCCACGGCGGTCACCAGCATGCCGCGATTGACCAGCTGCCAGGTCCAGCCGCCCGGGGCGGCTCCCAGGTCGACCCCGGTCATGTCGCTGTGCAGGCGCTCGTCCCACTGCTCGCGCGGAATGAAATGATGCCAGGCCTCTTCGAGCTTCAGGGTCGAGCGGCTAGGAGCCTCCCGGGGGAACTTCAGCCGCGGGATGCCCATGGGCCACATCGCCGAGTTGCCGGCATCGGCCAGCCCGACGAAGACTTCCCGTCCGCTCTTGAAGGTCAGCAGCAGGCGCGGCAAGCCAGCATCTTCCACCAGCTTGCCGGCGCCCTTGAGCGCCTTGCGCAGCGGACCTTCGAATTTCTTGCAGAAGTTCGACAGTTCCTTGCCGTCGTTGGTATCCACCACTTCCAGCCACAGGCTGCCGCACTGCGGGAAAGCGTCCAAGTGGGCCAGGATCACGCTGATGCGGTCGGTTTCCGGTAGCTCGACGAAAGCACCCCGCGCCCACTGCCGGGGAAAGATCAACTGGGAAAAACGCAGGCCCTGCATCAGCCGCTGCGCGCCGTCGTCCTCGGTGCAGATGAACTCGGCGCAGGCGGTGCCCGGCTTGGCCCTGGCATATCCGGCGACATTCAAATGGGCCGCATGATCAGCGATCTCCGAGCAGACCTCGCCTTCGAAACCGGGACGGCAATGGATAAACAGGGTGTTCATGGAATCTCCTGGGCTTTGGCGATCAATCGTTGCGCAAACCTGCCCGAAAGTGCCCCGGATCAACGAAACGGAGCACGCGCAAAGCCTGTCACGAAAAACGGCGCATGATAACCGAGTTAGGAACCTTGGGCTGAACCCAGCAGTCCAGTGATTAGCGATAAGACCCAAACAGAGCTAGGTTAACTCTCTGTCCGTATCACAGGCCCGTAGCCGTGCGGGCCAGAAGGAGTCGTTCAATGCCATCCCTCGATAGCCTGAAAACCCTCAAGACCCTGAAAGTCGACGACAAGACTTATCACTATTTCAGCCTGCCGGACGCAGCGCGGAGCCTGGGCGATATCGATGCCCTGCCCATGTCGCTCAAGGTCCTGCTGGAGAACCTGCTGCGCTGGGAGGACAACAAGACCGTCACCAGCGATGACCTCAAGGCCCTCGCCGCCTGGCTCAAGGAGCGCCGCTCCGACCGCGAGATCCAGTACCGCCCGGCGCGGGTGCTGATGCAAGACTTCACCGGGGTACCCGCGGTGGTCGACCTGGCCGCCATGCGCGCGGCCATGGCCAAGGCCGGTGGCGACCCGCAACGGATCAACCCGCTGTCGCCGGTGGACCTGGTGATCGACCACTCGGTGATGGTGGACAAGTTCGCCAGCAGCAGCGCCTTCGAACAGAACGTCGACATCGAGATGCAGCGCAACGGCGAACGCTACGCCTTTCTGCGCTGGGGTCAGAGCGCCTTCGACAACTTCAGCGTGGTACCGCCGGGCACCGGCATCTGCCACCAGGTCAACCTGGAATACCTGGGGCGCACCGTCTGGAGCAAGGACGAGGACGGCCGCACCTATGCCTTCCCCGACACCCTGGTGGGCACCGACTCCCACACCACCATGATCAACGGCCTGGGCGTGCTGGGCTGGGGCGTGGGCGGGATCGAGGCCGAAGCCGCGATGCTCGGCCAGCCGGTGTCGATGCTGATTCCGGAGGTCATCGGTTTCAAGCTCACCGGCAAGCTCAGGGAAGGCATCACCGCCACCGACCTGGTGCTGACCGTGACCCAGATGCTGCGCAAGAAAGGCGTGGTGGGCAAATTCGTCGAATTCTACGGTGATGGCCTGGCCGACCTGCCCCTGGCCGACCGTGCCACCATCGCCAACATGGCCCCTGAATATGGCGCCACGTGCGGGTTCTTTCCGGTGGACCAGGTGACGCTCGACTACCTGCGCCTGTCGGGCCGCCCGGCCGAACTGGTGAAACTGGTCGAGGCCTACAGCAAGGCCCAGGGCCTGTGGCGCCTGCCGGGCAAGGAACCGGTGTTCAGCGACAGCCTGGCCCTGGACATGGGCACCGTCGAAGCCAGCCTCGCCGGACCCAAGCGCCCCCAGGACCGGGTGGCCCTGCCGGATGTGGCCCAGGCCTTCAACGACTTCCTCGACCTGCAGTTCAAGCCCACCAGCAAGGAAGAAGGCCGCCTGGAAAGCGAAGGCGGCGGTGGCGTCGCCGTGGGCAATGCCGACCTGGTCGGCGAGACCGACTACCAGCATGAAGGCCAGACCTACCGCCTGAAGAATGGCGCGGTAGTGATCGCCGCCATCACTTCCTGCACCAATACTTCCAACCCCAGCGTGATGATGGCCGCCGGGCTGGTGGCCAAGAAGGCGCTGGAAAAAGGCCTGCAGCGCAAGCCCTGGGTCAAGAGTTCCCTGGCGCCCGGCTCCAAGGTGGTGACCGACTACTACCATGCAGCGGGCCTGACCCCCTACCTCGACCAACTGGGCTTCGACCTGGTGGGTTACGGCTGCACCACCTGCATCGGCAACTCCGGACCGCTGCTGGAGCCGATCGAGAAGGCCATCCAGGGCTCCGACCTGACGGTCGCCTCGGTGCTGTCCGGCAACCGCAACTTCGAAGGCCGGGTGCATCCACTGGTGAAGACCAACTGGCTGGCCTCTCCACCCCTGGTAGTGGCCTACGCCCTGGCCGGCACGGTGCGCATCGACCTCAGCCGCGAGCCCCTGGGCCAGGGCAAGGATGGCCAGCCGGTGTACCTGAAGGACATCTGGCCCAGCAGCCAGGAAATCGCCGAGGCCGTCGCCCAGGTCAACACCCGGATGTTCCACAAGGAGTACGCCGAGGTGTTTGCCGGCGACGCCCAGTGGCAAGCCATCGAGGTACCCCAGGCCGCGACCTATGTCTGGCAGGACGACTCGACCTATATCCAGCACCCACCGTTCTTCGACGACATCGCCGGCGCCCTGCCAGAGGTCAAGGACATCGATGGCGCAAGGGTCCTGGCGCTGCTGGGGGACTCGGTGACCACCGACCATATTTCCCCTGCCGGCAACATCAAGGCCGACAGCCCCGCCGGGCGTTACCTGCGGGACAAGGGCGTGGAGCCCCGGGACTTCAACTCCTATGGCTCGCGGCGCGGCAACCATGAAGTGATGATGCGCGGCACCTTTGCCAATATCCGCATCCGCAACGAAATGCTCGGCGGCGAGGAAGGCGGCAATACGCTGTACATCCCCACCGGCGAGAAAATGGCGATCTACGACGCGGCCATGAAGTACCAGGCCACGGGCACACCGCTGGTGGTGATCGCCGGGCAGGAATACGGCACCGGCTCGAGCCGCGACTGGGCAGCCAAGGGCACCAACCTGCTGGGGGTCAAGGCGGTAATCGCCGAGAGCTTCGAGCGTATCCACCGCTCCAACCTGGTGGGCATGGGCGTGTTGCCGCTGCAGTTCAAGGCCGGCCAGGATCGCAAGAGCCTCAAGCTCAGCGGTCGCGAGACCCTGGATATCCTCGGCCTCAGCGGCACGCAACTGGCCCCGCGGATGAACCTGCAACTGGTGATCACCCGCGAGGATGGCAGCCGTGAGCAGATCGAGGTGCTGTGCCGCATCGATACCCTGAACGAAGTGGAATACTTCAAGTCCGGCGGGATCTTGCACTACGTCTTGCGCCAATTGATCGCAGCCTGATCCGTGACCGCCACAGACACCGCCTTCGGGCGGTGTTTTTCATTGGGTTAACGCACACAAATCGACTGGTTATAATGCCCGCCCGCCAAACCTGACCAATCAGTCACAACAAAGACTACAGATCAGGCGGCGAACAACGTCTGTGCAATATCCATTCTTTCGCAACAAGGATTCCCCATGACCGCTCTGCCATGGATGTACCTGGCACTCCTCTCCATTGGCTATGCACTGGCCCTGAGCTACGGACAACTGGGGCTGCTGGCCGCCCTCTCGCTCTTGCTGTTGTTGTGCGCAGGCTTGGCCGTACGCCAGCAGCGCAGCCCCATCGGCCAATTCCTGGGCCACGGCCTGTTCGTGGTCGTCGCCCTGGCCCTGGCCATGCACTGGCTGCCCGGCTTCTACAACGGACGCGCCATCGACCCGCAACGCCTCACCGATGACGCCGTGCCGTTTTCCCTGTACCTGAACCAGGACAAGCCGCTGATCGGTTTCTGGCTGTTGCTGGTCTGCCCCTGGATCGTCGGTCGTCGCCCGCTGTGCCTGTCGCTGTACGCCGGTGCCCTGGCCCTGCTCTTGTGCGCCATCACCGCGCTGGGCGGCGCCTTGCTGCTGGGCATCATCAGTTGGGCCCCCAAATGGCCGGAACAGGCCTGGCTATGGGTACTGAACAACCTGCTGCTGGTGACATTGGTGGAAGAGGCGCTGTTCCGGGGCTATATCCAGGGAGGCCTGAGCCGGCGCCTGAAACACCTGCCCTACGGCGAGAACCTGGCCCTGCTGGCTTCGGCCCTGTTGTTCGGCCTGGCGCACCTGGGAGCCGGCTGGCAATGGACGCTGCTGGCGACCGTCGCCGGGATCGGGTACGGTCTGGCCTATCGGTTCGGGGGCCTGGGAACCGCGCTGGCCACCCACTTCGGACTGAACCTCTTGCATTTCGGGCTTTTCACCTACCCGATGCTCGCCGGATAAGTCCGGACACTGCAAAACCGCAAGCGAATTGCCCAAACCAGTACTTCAGAAGTATTGACTGCCAAGGAAGAAGGTCAATGATTAGCCCCTCGCCAACGCCGGTGGATGCCGGCGCCGCATACGACGACACAACACACTCTGCCAATGAGACCGAATGCCAATTATTGAAAAATAGTTTCAATAATAAGCTGAAGCGGCCGATCACTTATCAAAGCCTTGCGGATTGAAAAAACATGCGTAATAACCAGCCTGTCACTCAGCGCGAACGTACCTTCCCGGCTCAACAACGGTTGATTTCCACGACCGATGCCAAGGGCGTCATCACCTACTGCAACGACGCCTTCGTCGAGATCAGTGGGTTCTCCCGCGAAGAACTGGTTCGCGCGCCGCACAACCTGGTACGCCACCCGGATGTGCCACCGGCGGTATTCGCCCACATGTGGACCACCTTGAAGCAAGGCCTGCCATGGATGGGTATCGTCAAGAACCGCTGCAAGACCGGCGATCACTACTGGGTCAACGCCTATGTGACCCCGGTGTTCGAAGGCAGCAAGGTGGTGGGCTACGAATCGGTACGGGTCAAGCCCACCGCCGAACAGGTGCGTCGCGCCGAGTCCCTCTACAAGCGAATCAACCAGGGCAAGTCGGCCATTCCCAAGCGCGACAAGTGGCTGCCGATACTGCAAGACTGGCTGCCGTTCATCCTGGTCAGCCAGCTGAGCTTCATGATCGGGGCCTGGCTCAACTCCCACTGGGGCTTCGTCCTGGCCGCCGCTCTCTCGGTACCGCTGGGCCTGCTGGGCCTGACCTGGCAGCAGCGTGGCCTCAAGCGGCTGCTACGCCTGGCCGAGCAGACCACCTCGGACCCGCTGATCGCGCAGATGTACACCGACAGCCGGGGCGCCCAGGCGCGCCTGGAGATGTCGATCCTCAGCCAGGAGGCACGACTCAAGACCTGCCTGACCCGCCTGCAGGACACCGCCGAGCACCTCAACGAGCAGGCCCGGCAGTCCGACACCCTGGCCCACAACAGTTCCAGCGGCCTGGAGCGCCAGCGCCAGGAGACCGAGCAGGTCGCCACCGCGGTCAACCAGATGGCGGCCACCACCCAGGAAGTGGCCAGCCACGTGCAACGCACCGCCGACGCCACCCAGGAAGCCAATCGTCTTACCGGACGCGGCCGCAACATCGCCGGGGAAACCCGTGAAGCTATCCAGCGCCTGTCGGTGGTGGTGGGCGAGACCGGCCAGACCGTGACCCAGTTGGCCAAGGACAGCGATGAAATCGGCGGCGTGGTGGACGTGATCAAGGGCATCGCCGACCAGACCAACCTGCTGGCGCTGAACGCCGCCATCGAAGCGGCCCGGGCCGGGGAGATGGGTCGCGGCTTTGCCGTGGTGGCAGACGAGGTGCGCCAGCTGGCGCAACGCACCAGCGAATCCACCGGGCAGATCCACGCCCTGATCGCCAAGCTGCAGCAAACCGCCGCCAGTGCGGTGCAGACCATGGATGCCGGCCATCGCCAGGCCGAAGAAGGCGTGGCCCGAGTGCTGGAAGCCGACCAGGCGCTGGTGGGCATCAGCGAGGCGGTAGCCAACATCACCGACATGACCACCCAGATCGCTGCCGCCACCGAAGAGCAAAGCTCGGTGGCCGAGGAGATCAGCCGCAACATCAGCACCATCGCCCAACTGGCGGACCAGACCTCCGAGCAGGCCCAGCATTCGGCCGAACTCAGCGAGGCCCTGACCCATACCGCGCACACCCAGTACTCGCTGGTGGAGCGGTTCAACCGCTGACCCAGCAAGGGGCATAAAAAAACCGGAAGCAGGTGCTTCCGGTTTTTTTATGCCCGGCCAAACCTGGCGTTCAGCCTGCCGCCCGCAGGAACCCGGCGACCCTGGCCGCGGCGGACTCCAGATGCTGCTCGTGACTGTAACCCGAGGCCTTGAGAGGCTTGAGATCGTGGTCGGCCGCTACCAGCCATTCCAGCTCGATGGCCGGCGCCAGGGTATAGGCCTCCACCGCCGGGCGATTACCCAGGGCATCGCGCTCGCCCTGGACGATCAGCGTCGGCGTGGCCAGTTCGGCCAGGTGCGCTACCCGGGGCTTTTCCGGTTTGCCGGCCGCATAGAAGGGATAGCCCAGGCAAACCAGGGCATCGGCTTGCAACTCGTCGGCCAGCAAGCTGGCCATGCGCCCGCCCATGGACTTGCCGCCCACCGCCAACACCCCAGTGGCATAAGGTCGCACTTGGGCATACACCTCGCGCCAGCACTCCAGGAGCCTGGGCGCCGGGTTAGGAGGGCGCTTGCCGCCGTCCAGGCGGCGCTGGGCCATGTAGGGGAACTCGAAGCGCAAGACGTTCACCCCATGCCGGGCAAGGCGTTCAGCGATCTGTTCCATGAACCCGCTGTCCATCGGTGCGCCGGCACCGTGGGCCAGGATCAAGGTCGGCGACTTGCCCGGGGTCGCACTCGCCGCGACATCCCACGACCAGCCCCGCTCCTGCACGCACTGCGCCCATTGATCCCCGTCAATACTGGCCTTGTGCTCATTGCTCATGCTTGCCTCGCTTTTAGTCTGCCTATAACTCCAGACGAAGTGGGCGCGCCGTGCCGCGCGCAGTCGCTTTCACTTCAGCTGAACCGTGGATGGGGAACCATGAACACTTCTATCAGTACCGCCTACAACTACAAGGTGGTCCGCCAATTCGCCATTATGACGGTGGTGTGGGGCATCGTCGGCATGGGGCTCGGGGTTTTTCTCGCAGCCCAGTTGGTGTGGCCCGAACTCAACTTCGATCTGCCGTGGACCAGCTTCGGTCGCCTGCGGCCATTGCACACCAACGCGGTGATCTTCGCCTTCGGTGGCTGTGCACTGTTTGCCACGTCGTTCTATTCGGTGCAACGCACCTGCCAGACCACGTTGTTCGCGCCGAAAATCGCCGCGTTCTGCTTCTGGGGCTGGCAGTTGGTGATCCTGCTGGCGGCCATCAGCCTGCCATTGGGCTACACCAGCTCCAAGGAATACGCCGAACTGGAATGGCCGATCGATATCCTGATCACCATTGTCTGGGTGGCCTACGCCATCGTGTTCTTCGGCACCCTGGTCAAGCGCAACACCAAGCACATCTATGTGGGTAACTGGTTCTTCGGTGGCTTCATCATCACCGTGGCCATCCTGCATATCGTCAACAACCTGGAACTGCCGGTCAGCCTGACCAAGTCCTACTCGCTGTACGCCGGCGCCACCGACGCCATGGTGCAATGGTGGTACGGCCACAACGCCGTGGGCTTCTTCCTGACCGCGGGCTTCCTGGGGATGATGTACTACTTCGTGCCCAAGCAGGCCGAACGTCCGGTCTACTCCTATCGCCTGTCCATCGTGCACTTCTGGGCACTGATCACCCTGTACATCTGGGCCGGCCCGCACCACCTGCACTACACCGCGCTGCCGGACTGGGCGCAGTCCCTGGGCATGATCATGTCGCTGATCCTCCTGGCTCCAAGCTGGGGCGGCATGATCAACGGCATGATGACCCTGTCGGGCGCCTGGCATAAGCTGCGCAGCGACCCGATCCTGCGCTTCCTGGTGGTATCCCTGGCGTTCTACGGCATGTCGACCTTCGAAGGTCCGATGATGGCGATCAAGACCGTCAACGCCCTCTCCCACTACACCGACTGGACAATCGGCCACGTACATGCCGGCGCCCTGGGCTGGGTTGCGATGATCTCCATCGGTTCGCTGTACCACCTGATCCCGAAAGTCTTCGGTCGCGAGCAGATGTACAGCCTCGGCCTGATCAACACCCACTTCTGGCTGGCCACCATCGGCACCGTGCTCTACATCGCCTCGATGTGGGTCAACGGCATCGCCCAGGGCCTGATGTGGCGTGCAGTCAACGAAGACGGCACCCTCACCTACTCCTTCGTCGAAACCCTGGTGGCCAGCCACCCAGGCTTCATCGTGCGACTGGTCGGTGGGGCGATCTTCCTCAGCGGCATGTTCCTGATGGCTTACAACACCTGGCGCACCGTGCGTGCCGCGGTGCCAGCCGAAGTCAACGCTGCTGCGCAGATGGCCTGAGGAGTCCGCCATGAAACACGAAACGATTGAGAAAAACGTCGGCCTGCTCATGCTGCTGATGGTCTTCGCGGTGAGCATCGGCGGTCTGACCCAGATCGTCCCGCTGTTCTTCCAGGACGTCACCAACAAGCCGGTGGAGGGCATGAAGCCCTACACCGCGCTGCAACTGGAAGGCCGCGACATCTACATCCGCGAAGGCTGCGTACAGTGCCATTCGCAGATGGTCCGCCCGTTCCGCGCCGAAACCGAACGCTATGGCCACTACTCGGTAGCCGGTGAAAGCGTCTGGGACCATCCATTCCTGTGGGGTTCCAAGCGTACCGGTCCGGACCTGGCCCGCGTTGGCGGCCGCTACTCCGACGACTGGCACCGCGCGCACCTGTATAACCCGCGCAACGTCGTGCCCGAGTCGAAGATGCCAGCCTACCCATGGCTGGTGACCGCACCGGTGGACAGTAGCCATACCGAAACCAAGCTCAAGGTCATGCGTACCCTCGGCGTGCCTTACACCGACGAAGACATCGCCGGTGCGACCGCCTCGCTCAAGGGCAAGACCGAGATCGACGCCCTGGTGGCCTACCTGCAAGTGCTTGGCACTTCGATCAAGAGCAAGAGGTGAGCCATGGGCTTTGCACTCGATAGCGGCATGATCCGCGGGCTCGGGACCCTGGTAGTGATGATCGCCTTCGTCGGCTTGTCGATCTGGGTGTTCAACACCAAGCGCAATCCCGAGTTTGCCCAGGCACGCCTGCTGCCCTTCGCCGATGACCCGGCGGCGAGCACTTCATCTGATGACGCTCAACCTCAAGAGCCTGCAACAAGGAGCATTCGGCCATGACCACCTTCTGGAGTACGTGGATCTGCGTACTGACCATCGGCAGCCTGATCGGCCTGACCTGGCTGCTGGTCGGCACCCGTCGGGGTGAAACCAAGGGCAGCGTGGACCAGACCATGGGCCACGCGTTCGATGGCATCGAGGAATACGACAACCCCCTGCCGCAATGGTGGTTCCTGCTGTTCGCCGGCACCCTGGTGTTTTCCGTTGGCTACCTGATCCTCTATCCGGGCCTGGGCAACTGGAAAGGCGTCCTGCCGGGCTATGAGGACGGCTGGACCCAGACCAAGGAATGGGAAAAGGAAATGGCCAAGGCGGACGTGAAGTTCGGTCCGATCTTCGCCAAATTCGCCGCCATGCCCGTGGAAGAAGTCGCCAAGGACCCACAAGCGTTGAAAATGGGTGGTCGCCTGTTCGCCTCCAACTGCTCGGTCTGCCACGGCTCCGACGCCAAGGGTGCCTTCGGCTTCCCGAACCTGGCCGACGACAACTGGCGCTGGGGTGGCGATGCCGAGACCATCAAGGCCACCATCATGGGCGGACGCATGGCCGCGATGCCGGCCTGGGGTGAAGTGCTCAAGGAAGACGGCGTGAAGAACGTCGCCGCCTATGTGCGTCATGAACTGGCCGGCCTGCCGCTGCCAGCCGATAACGACGCCGACCTGGTAGCCGGCCAGCAAGCCTTCAGCACCACCTGCGTGGCTTGCCACGGTGCGAATGGCAAGGGCACCGCCATCATGGGCGCGCCGGACCTGACCCAGCCAGCCGGCTTCATCTACGGCACCAGCCTGGCCCAACTGCAACAGACCATCCGCCATGGTCGCCAGGGCCACATGCCGGCGCAGAGCGAACTGCTGGGCAACGACAAGGTGCAGCTACTGGCTGCCTACGTTTACAGCCTGTCCCACAACAGCAGCAACAAGCCTCAAGCTGCAAGCGACAAGTAAAAGATCAACGGCAAGCTGCGAGTCCTCGCTTGCAGCTTGCCGCTTCAAACTTCCCCTCTGCCTCTTTGCGACCAAGTGTCGCACCCCTCTCCCCCGCCACGTTTGCACCCATCCGAATCAGGTCTAGGCTTACCCCGAAGTGGGCTGGCGAAGGCCGGTCGCAGGCCAAAGGTATGGGCGACGCTCGAAGCTTTCGTTCGATGACAGGCCGCAAAGGCTGGTTTATACCGGCTGTCGACTCGCTGACCGCCTGTCAGCTGTTCAAGGGGCTTCCACACACCCGGTTACAACTGACCTGACACCCCCGATTTTTTTGTCCACTGCGACAGTTTGTCAGAGGGCGTTTTTTGTCCCTACTCGGCATAGGGAAAGGCCGCAGAATCAGGCATGGAACGCATTGACGCAGGTCATGGCGCGTTGCAATGACCCCCTGCTTTCTCCATACTTGCGACCGATTTTTATCCCTAATAAAACACCCAAACCGTGGAACCTTAGAAATGAGCACAGCAATCAGTCCGACTGCTTATAACTATAAGGTAGTCCGCCAGTTCGCCATCATGACGGTGGTCTGGGGGATCCTTGGCATGGGGCTCGGTGTCTTCATCGCCTCGCAACTGGTCTGGCCGGAGTTGAACTTCGGCCTGCCATGGACGACGTTTGGACGCCTGCGCCCGCTGCACACCAACCTGGTGATCTTCGCCTTCGGTGGATGTGCATTGTTTGCCACCTCTTACTATGTCGTGCAGCGAACCTGCCAGACGCGACTGATTTCCGACAGCCTCGCGGCCTTCACCTTCTGGGGTTGGCAGGCGGTGATCGTCGGTGCCATCGTGACCCTGCCATTGGGTTACACCACCACCAAGGAATACGCCGAACTGGAATGGCCCCTGGCTATCCTCCTGGCGATCGTGTGGGTCACCTACGGCCTGGTGTTCTTCGGCACTATCACCAAGCGCAAGACCAAGCACATCTACGTGGGTAACTGGTTCTACGGCGCCTTCATCGTGGTCACGGCGATGCTGCACATCGTCAACCACGCCTCCCTGCCGGTCAGCTTCTTCAAGTCCTACTCGGCCTATGCCGGCGCCACCGACGCGATGATCCAGTGGTGGTACGGCCACAACGCCGTGGGCTTCTTCCTGACCACCGGCTTCCTGGGGATGATGTACTACTTCGTACCCAAGCAGGCCGAGCGTCCGATCTACTCCTATCGCCTGTCCATCGTGCACTTCTGGGCGCTGATCACCCTGTACATCTGGGCCGGCCCGCACCACCTGCACTACACCGCGCTGCCGGACTGGGCCCAGTCCCTGGGCATGGCCATGTCGATCATCCTGCTGGCTCCAAGCTGGGGCGGCATGATCAACGGCATGATGACCCTCTCGGGCGCCTGGCATAAGCTGCGCACCGACCCGATCCTGCGCTTCCTGGTGGTGTCCCTGGCGTTCTACGGCATGTCGACCTTCGAAGGTCCGATGATGGCGATCAAGACCGTCAACTCGCTGTCCCACTACACCGACTGGACAATCGGCCACGTACACGCCGGTGCCCTGGGCTGGGTAGCGATGATCTCCATCGGCGCCCTGTACCACCTGATCCCGAAAGTCTTCGGTCGTCAGCAGATGCACAGCATCGGCCTGATCAACACGCACTTCTGGCTGGCTACCATCGGTACCGTTCTCTATATCGCCTCGATGTGGGTCAACGGCATCACCCAGGGCCTGATGTGGCGTGCGATCAACGACGACGGCACCCTCACCTACTCCTTCGTCGAAGCGCTGCAAGCCAGCCACCCAGGCTTCATCGTCCGCGCCCTGGGCGGTGCTTTCTTCGCCGCCGGCATGCTGATCATGGCGTACAACGTATTCCGTACCGTGCGCGCCTCGAATCCGGCGGAAGCTGAAGCCGCTGCTCAGATCGCTGTAGTTGGAGCTCACTGATGAAGCACGAAGTAGTCGAGAAGAACATTGGCCTGCTGGCCTTCTTCATGGTCATCGCCGTCAGCATCGGCGGCCTGACCCAGATCGTCCCGCTGTTCTTCCAGGACGTCACCAACAAGCCGGTGGAAGGCATGAAGCCACGCACCGCGCTGGAGCTGGAAGGTCGTGACATCTACATCGCCAACGGCTGTGTCGGCTGCCACTCGCAGATGATCCGTCCGTTCCGTGCCGAAACCGAACGCTATGGCCACTACTCGGTAGCCGGTGAAAGCGTCTGGGACCATCCATTCCTGTGGGGTTCCAAGCGTACCGGTCCGGACCTGGCCCGCGTTGGCGGCCGCTACTCCGATGACTGGCAGCGTGCGCACCTGTACAACCCGCGCAACGTTGTCCCCGAGTCGAAGATGCCGGCTTATCCGTTCCTCGTAGAAAACAAGCTCGACGGCAAGGACACCGCGAAGAAAATGGAAGTCCTGCGCACGCTCGGCGTTCCCTACACCGACGAAGACATCGCCGGTGCCAAGGATGCCGTGAAGGGCAAGACCGAAATGGACGCGCTGGTGGCCTATCTGCAAGGCCTGGGCACCATCATCAAAAGCAAACGGTGATCTAGATGGATATCGGGATGATTCGTGGCCTGGGCACCCTTGTCGTGATGGTGGCCTTCGTCGGCCTGGCACTCTGGGTGTTCAGCCCCAAGCGCAAGTCCGAGTTTGACGACGCGACCTTGCTGCCGTTCGCGGATGACCCCGACGCCATCAAGCACGTCGAGCAAGCTTCTAGGAGTAACAAAGAATGACTACGTTCTGGAGTCTGTACGTCACAGTCCTCAGTCTGGGTACCATCTTCGCCCTGACCTGGCTGTTGCTGTCGACCCGCAAGGGCCAGCGCGCCGAGCAGACCGACGAGACGGTCGGCCACTCTTTCGACGGGATCGAGGAGTACGACAACCCACTGCCCAAATGGTGGTTCATGCTGTTCGTCGGCACCATCGTCTTCGCCTTGGGTTACCTGGTGCTGTACCCCGGCCTGGGCAACTGGAAAGGCGTACTGCCTGGCTACAACTACCTTGATAACGAGAAGCAGACCGCATTCGCCAACGGCCAGTCCGGCTGGACCGGCGTGCATGAGTGGGAAAAGGAAATGGCCCGCTCCGACGCCAAGTTCGGTCCGATCTTCGCCAAGTACGCAGCCATGCCGATCGAGGAAGTAGCCAAGGATCCACAAGCCCTGAAAATGGGTGGCCGCCTGTTCGCTTCCAACTGCTCGGTCTGCCACGGTTCCGATGCCAAGGGTGCCTATGGCTTCCCTAACCTGACCGACGCCGACTGGCGCTGGGGCGGCGAGCCGGAAACCATCAAGGCCACCATCATGGGCGGTCGTCACGCAGTGATGCCAGCCTGGGTGGATGTAATCAAGGAACAAGGCGTCAGCGACGTTGCCGCCTATGTCCTGACCAACCTCGATGGTCGCAAGCTGCCGGAAGGCATCAAGGCCGACCCGGCCAATGGCCAGAAGCTGTTCGCCGCCAACTGCGCGGTCTGCCACGGTCCTGAAGGCAAGGGCACCCCAGCCATGGGCGCACCCAACCTGACCCACCCGGCAGCGTTCATCTACGGTTCGAGCTTCGCCCAGCTGCAGCAGACCATTCGCCATGGTCGCCAAGGCGTGATGCCTGCCCAGGAGCAACTGCAGGGCAACGACAAGGTCCACCTGCTGGCGGCTTATGTCTACAGCCTGTCCCACGGTGACAAGCAGGCCGATGCTGAATAAGCCCATGGCCTGAAGGCAATACCCGAACGGCCCCGCCAACGCATGTTGGCGGGGCCGTTTTCATTGGGCGCCGTTCTCTGCCAAAAACGTCCTGCGTGACGCATAGAAATCCAAGGCAAGACCGACAACTGCCAAGGGATTTTTCCGACGCCATAAAAGATTCGAACGGTATGGAGTGCAAAACGGTCCATAATCCACAAGTCAATTGATTCAGGTCATTACACTATCGATTGGCTTCCCCCAACGCGACCAAAGGTCGCACCCTTGTCCTAGAGCTACAGGCGTATCATTGCGCCACTGCAACACCCCTTTTTGACCCCGGTCGGCACGTACTGGCCGAGGCATTTTTCCACTGCCGTGGGATGCAATGATGAGCAATCAGATTCCTGTACACGATGTAACCCCGCCTGCCAAAAACGCCAGCAAAAGCGTCGACCTCTACGCCTCCAGAGAAAAAATCTACACCCGTGCCTTCACCGGCCTGTTCCGCAACCTGCGCATGGTGGGCGGTGCTGGGCTGTTCCTGCTGTACTTCGGTACCGTCTGGCTCAACTGGGGCGGCCACCAGGCCGTCTGGTGGAACCTGCCGGAACGCAAGTTCTTCATCTTCGGCGCCACCTTCTGGCCCCAGGACTTCATCCTGCTGTCGGGCATGCTGATCATCGCCGCCTTCGGCCTGTTCTTCATCACCGTCTACGCCGGCCGCGTCTGGTGCGGCTACACCTGCCCGCAGAGCGTCTGGACCTGGATCTTCATGTGGTGCGAAAAGGTCACCGAAGGCGACCGCAACCAGCGGATCAAGCTGGACAAGGCGCCCATGGGTGCCAACAAATTCCTGCGCAAGTTCGCCAAGCACAGCCTGTGGCTGCTGATCGGTTTCGTCACCGGCATGACCTTCGTCGGCTACTTCTCGCCGATCCGTGAACTGGTCATCGACTTCTTCACCGGCCAGGCCGATGGCTGGTCTTATTTCTGGGTCGGATTCTTCACCCTGGCCACCTACGGCAACGCCGGCTGGCTGCGTGAGCAGGTGTGCATCTACATGTGCCCCTACGCCCGCTTCCAGAGCGTGATGTTCGACAAGGACACCCTGATCGTGTCCTACGACCCGCGCCGGGGCGAAGGTCGTGGCCCGCGCAAGAAAGGCGCCGACTACAAGGCCCAGGGCCTGGGTGACTGCATCGACTGCACCATGTGCGTCCAGGTCTGCCCGACCGGTATCGACATCCGCGACGGCCTGCAGATCGAGTGCATCGGTTGTGCCGCCTGCATCGATGCCTGCGACAGCATCATGGACAAGATGGACTATCCTCGCGGCCTCATCAGCTACACCACCGAACACAACCTTTCAGGCCAGAAAACCCATAAACTGCGTCCGCGCCTGATCGGCTACGCCCTGGTGCTCCTGGCCATGATCAGCCTGCTGGTCACCGCGTTCCTGATGCGCTCGCTGGTGGGCTTCGACGTCAGCAAGGACCGGGTGCTGTACCGCGAGAACGCCGAAGGCCGGATCGAGAACGTCTACAGCCTGAAGATCATGAACAAGGACCAGCGCGACCACACCTACGTCCTGGACGCCACTGGCCTGCCGGACCTCAAGCTGCAGAGCAAGCGCGAAATCCATGTGGTGGCTGGCGACATCGTCAGCATGCCCGCGGAGCTGTCGATCGCTCCGGAGCAACTGCCATCGACCACCAACGAGGTGAAGTTCATCCTCAAGGACATCGATGACGAAAGCGTCCAGGTCGAAGCCAAGAGCCGATTCATCGGCCCACAAATTCGTTAAGAGAAATGAGCATGCCTACAGCCGTCGCCACAAACCCTTGGTACAAGCACCTCTGGCCCTGGATCATCATCGGCATCCTTGCCTGCTCGGTAGCCCTGACCCTGTCCATGGTGACCATTGCGGTGAACAACCCGGACAACCTGGTCAACGACAACTACTACGAGGCCGGCAAAGGCATCAACCGCTCCCTGGACCGCGAGCTGCTGGCACAAACGCTGAAAATGCGCGCCAGCGTGCATCTCGACGACCTGACCGGCGAAGTCGAACTGCGCTTGAGCGGCGACAGCCAGCCCAAGAGCCTTGAGCTGAACCTGATCTCGCCGACCCAGCCAGAGAAAGATCGCAAGATCGTCCTGACCCGCAGCGAAACCGAACACGGTCGCTACATCGGCCAGGTGAACGACAAGGTCGAGGGCCGGCGCTTCGTCGAGCTGCTTGGGGTCGAGGGCGACAAGACCTGGCGCATGTTCGAGGAAGAACAGGTCAGCCACGACAAGGACCTGCTGTTGGGCGACGAACCGCTGCAAGGCGCCGAAGACCTGAACTGATCGACACCCGCCACACATCGCCGGCCTGCCGCCTCCCTGCCCCCAGGCAGGAGTCGACTGGCCGGCGATGAGTTTTTCCCAGAGCCAAAAGACTACCGATGACCACGCCACTGCCTTGCTACCACTGTGCCCTGCCGGTTCCTCCCGGCAGCCGGTTCACCGCCGTCGTGCTCGGCGAATCCAGGGAGTTCTGCTGCCCGGGTTGCCAGGCGGTCGCGGAGGCGATAGTTGCCGGTGGCCTGGAGCACTACTACAGCCACCGCAGTGAAGCATCCGCCAACCCCGAGGCCTTGCCGGTACAACTGGTGGACGAACTGGCGCTGTACGATCGCGCCGATGTGCAACAGCCCTTCGTCCGCCATGAGGGCGAACTGGCGCAGACCACCCTGCTCATGGAAGGCATCAGTTGCGCCGCCTGCGGCTGGTTGATCGAAAAGCACCTGCGCAGCCTGCCGGCAGTGGCCGAAGCCCGGCTCAACCTGTCCAATCATCGCCTGCACGTGAGCTGGGCCGACAGCGAGCTGCCCTTGAGCCAGTTGCTCGCGCAGCTGCGCCAGATCGGCTACGCCGCCCATCCCTACCAGCCGGACAAAGCCAGCGAGCAGCTGGCTGGCGAGAACCGCCTGGCTCTACGCCAACTGGGCGTGGCCGGCCTGCTGTGGTTCCAGGCAATGATGGCGACCATGGCCACCTGGCCGGAATTCAACATCGACCTGAGCCCGGAGCTGCACACCATCCTGCGCTGGGTCGCGCTGTTCCTCACCACTCCTATCGTCTTCTACAGCTGTGCGCCGTTCTTCAAGGGTGCGATGCGTGACCTGCGCACTCGCCACCTGACCATGGACGTCTCGGTTTCCCTGGCCATCGGCGGGGCCTACCTGGCGGGCATCTGGACCTCCATCAGCGGAGTCGGCGAGCTGTATTTCGACGCAGTGGGCATGTTCGCCCTGTTCCTCCTCGCCGGCCGCTACCTGGAGCGCCGGGCCCGGGAACGGACCGCGGCGGCCACTGCGCAACTGGTCAACCTGCTACCGGCCTCCTGCCTGCGCCTGGACGCAAACGGCCAGAGCGAACGCATCCTGCTCAGCGAATTGCGCCTGGGCGACCAAGTGCTGGTGCATCCCGGCGCGGTGTTGCCGGCAGACGGCAAGATCCTCGACGGCCAGTCGAGCGTCGACGAATCGCTGCTCACCGGCGAATACCTGCCACAACCCCGGGGCCTGGGCGATACCGTCACCGCCGGAACCTTGAACGTCGAGGGGGCATTGACCGTGGAGGTCCAGGCCCTGGGCCAGGACACTCGCCTGTCGGCCATCGTTCGCCTGCTGGACCGGGCCCAGGCCGAAAAGCCCCGCCTGGCCGAAGTGGCCGATCGCGCCGCCCAGTGGTTTCTGCTGCTGTCGCTGATAGCCGCAGCCGCCATCGGTTTGCTTTGGTGGCAACTGGACGCGCCACGGGCCTTCTGGATCGTCCTGGCGATGCTGGTCGCCACTTGCCCCTGCGCGCTGTCCCTGGCCACACCCACGGCCCTCACCGCCGCCACTGGCACCCTGCACAAGCTTGGCCTGCTGCTGACCCGTGGCCATGTCCTCGAAGGCCTGAACCAGATCGATACGGTGATCTTCGACAAGACCGGCACCCTGACCGAAGGCCGCCTGGCCCTGCGCGCCATCCGCCCGCTTGGCAGCCTGTCCGGCGATGCTTGCCTGAGCCTGGCCGCGGCCCTGGAAAACCGTTCCGAACATCCGATTGCCAGGGCGTTCGGCCGGGCACCGGTGGCCGCCGAGGATGTCACCAGCAGCCCGGGGCTGGGCCTGGAAGGATCGGTCCAGAGCCAGCGCCTGCGTATCGGCCAGCCAGCGTTCGTCTGCCAGCTCAGCGGTTGCGCGGTACCGCAAATGCCCGATGAAGCCGGCCAGTGGTTGCTGCTCGGCGATACCCAGGGTGCCCTCGCCTGGCTGGTGCTCGACGACCGCCTGCGCAGCGATGCCCCGGCCCTGCTGGCAGCCTGCAAGGCCCGTGACTGGCACACCTTGCTGCTGTCCGGGGACAGCTCGCCGATGGTCGCCAGCGTCGCCGCGCAATTGCAGATCGACGAAGCCCGCGGCGGCCTGCGCCCTGACGACAAGCTGCAAGTGTTGCAACAGTTGCACCAGCAGGGCCGCAAGGTGCTGATGCTCGGCGACGGGGTCAATGACGTGCCGGTGCTGGCCGCCGCCGACATCAGCGTGGCCATGGGCTCGGCCACCGACCTGGCCAAGACCAGCGCCGATGCGGTGCTGCTGTCCAATCGCCTGGAAGCCCTGGTACAGGCCTTCAGCCTGGCTCGCCGGACTCGCCGGGTGATCATCGAGAACCTGCTGTGGGCGGGGCTGTACAATGGCCTGATGCTGCCGTTCGCCGCCCTTGGCTGGATCACTCCGGTGTGGGCCGCGGTCGGCATGTCCATCAGTTCCCTGACCGTGGTGCTCAACGCCCTGCGCCTGACCCGCATGCCGCGGCTGGCCGACGGCGCCGAAGCCCCCGCAACCCGCCCGCTGCCGGCCTGAGCCGCCGGGCCTGGAGTCCAGATGCCAGCTCTTTACGTGATGATCCCGGCCGCCCTGCTGATCGTGGCCATCGCCATCTACATCTTCTTCTGGGCCGTCGACAGCGGCCAGTACGACGACCTCGACGGCCCGGCCCACAGCATCCTGTTCGACGACCAGGATCCAAGCCACACCGCCGCGGTGGATGCCGCCAAGGGCCAACCGGCCGCCGAGCAGGATCCAGCCAAGAAATCGGAACCGCCCCATGCTTGAGCTGGCCCCGCTGCTGGTTTCCGCAGTGATCCTCGGCCTCCTCGGCGGCGGCCACTGCCTGGGCATGTGCGGAGGCCTGATGGGCGCACTGACCCTGGCCATCCCCCAGGAACAACGTGGGCGGCGCCTGCGCCTGCTATTGGCCTACAACCTGGGGCGCATCCTCAGCTACTCCCTGGCCGGCCTGCTGCTGGGCCTGGCGGGCTGGGCGGTGGCCAACAGCCCCGTGGCCCTGTTCATGCGCACCCTGGCCGGCCTGCTGCTGATCGCCATGGGCCTGTACCTGGCCGGCTGGTGGAGCGGCCTGACCCGTATCGAGGCACTGGGCAAGGGTTTGTGGCGGCATATCCAGCCCCTGGCCAGTCGCCTGCTGCCGGTGTCTAGCCTGCCGCGGGCCCTGGTACTCGGCGCACTCTGGGGCTGGCTGCCCTGCGGCCTGGTATATAGCACCCTGCTGTGGTCGGCGAGCCAGGGCAATGCCCTGGACAGCGCTCTGCTGATGCTGGCCTTCGGCCTGGGCACCTGGCCGGTACTGCTGGCCACCGGCCTGGCGGCGGAACGGGTCACGGCCCTGCTGCGCCGTCGCAGCGTGCGCCTGGCTGGCGGCCTGCTGGTCATGCTGTTCGGCATCTGGACCCTGCCAGGTCCACACCAGCACTGGTTGATGGGCCACTGAAACCTTCGCGGAGCACTACCCCAGCCGCCTGGGAACACCCTTGATACAAATCAAGATGGCTTCAGCCCCTACCCCCTAGACTCGCGAGCATTGCCAGCCTATCCGGGGGAATTCCCGCATGCTCGACGCCATTCGTTGGGACACAGATCTGATCCGCCGCTACGACCTGGCGGGCCCACGCTACACCTCGTACCCGACCGCTGTGCAATTCAACAGCCAGGTCGGCGCCTTCGACCTGCTGCACGCACTGCGCGACAGCCGCAAGGCCCAGCGCCCGCTGTCGCTGTACGTGCACATCCCGTTCTGCGCCAACATCTGCTACTACTGCGCCTGCAACAAGGTCATCACCAAGGACCGTAGCCGCGCGCTGCCCTACCTGCAGCGGCTGGAGCAGGAGATGCAATTGATCGCCTGCCACCTGGCCCCGAACCAGCGGGTCGAGCAACTGCACTTCGGTGGCGGCACCCCGACCTTTCTCAACCATGACGAGTTGCGCCATCTGATGGCCTTGCTGCGCAAGCACTTCAACCTGCTCGACGATGATTCCGGCGACTACGGTATCGAGATCGACCCCAGGGAGGCCGATTGGTCGACCATGGGCCTGTTGCGGGAGCTGGGGTTCAACCGAGTCAGTATCGGCTTGCAGGACCTGGACCCGGCCGTGCAACGTGCGGTCAACCGCTTGCAGAGCCTGGAGGAAACCCGCGCGGTGATCGAGGCGGCCCGGACCCTGCAGTTCCGCTCCATCAACATCGACTTGATCTATGGCCTGCCCAAGCAGACGCCGGAGAACTTCGCCCGGACCGTGGACGAGGTCATCAGCCTGCAACCGGATCGGCTCTCGGTATTCAACTACGCTCACCTGCCCGAGCGCTTCATGCCACAGCGCCGGATCAACAGCAGCGAACTGCCGGCCCCCGCGGAAAAACTGCAGATGCTGCAACGCAGCATCGAACAACTGACCGCCGCCGGGTACCGCTACATCGGCATGGATCATTTCGCCCTGCCCGACGACGAGCTGGCCATTGCCCAGGAAGAGTCGACCCTGCAACGCAACTTCCAGGGCTATACCACCCACGGCCATTGCGACCTGATCGGCCTGGGGGTTTCGGCCATCAGCCAGATCGGCGACCTGTACTGCCAGAACAGCAGTGACCTGGCCCACTATCAAAATACTTTGGCGGGGGCACAACTAGCGACAAGTCGCGGCTTGGTTTGCAATGCCGATGACCGTCTGCGCCGTGAAATAATTCAACAACTGATATGCAACTTTAGTCTCAAGTTCGAAAACATCGAACAGGCATTCAATATCGACTTCCGCGGTTATTTCCATGAACTATGGGCAAACTTGCAGGAGATGGCAGACGATGGCCTGATCGAACTAAACGACCAAGGCATTACGGTATTGCCGGCAGGTCGCCTGCTGGTACGTTCGGTATGCATGGTGTTCGACGCTTACCTGGGCCAACAAAACCGCCAGCGGTTTTCCCGGGTAATTTAAGACGGGGACGAAAACTTGCCGGACATCGACACCAAAACATGATCGAAGCCCGGCTCGCTTTCGTAGCGTCACTAGGATTTCATCAGCAACGCAGCGGCCTTCATCACTTGCTCCGGGGTCAGGCTTTCCTGCCTCATCGCCTTGACCAGGGAGGCATTGGCAGACAGCAAGCCACTGTTCAGAGTCGCCAGGTCCGCTTGCAGGCCACCGACCTTGATCCTGGCTTCTTCGGGGCTCAAGCGCTTGTCGGCCATGACCGCCTGTAGCTCGGCCATCTTCTCTGAAATCTGTTGTTGCAATTTCCTGATCATCTTGAGGATTTGCTGAATGGTCTGGGGCAAGCCACTTTCCTCGATGTCGCTGTCGTCCCCGGCAGCCTTGGAGGATTTCTTCAGCCCAGCTCCGGACAGCGACACTTTGACGCCCTCCCCCGGTAACGGCTCGGCAACTAACGGAGAAACCCTTAGTTCTTCACCATCAACGCTTTTCGAGGACTCAGAAAACAGCTGCAAGTTATTGCTGCCATTAGTAATACCGCCAACGGACGACATAACCGCGCCTCTCCAAGTTGCTTTCGTTTACAGGCTATCGACCCATTAAAGGATTGCTTTACGACTGATCGTCAACACGGCACGGACTGGCCGGAACCTCCTCCCGTGAGTTACCCTTACGGCTTATGTGTGCTTTCCCACAAGGATTCTAGAATGTCCGAGCCAGTTAAACTGCGCGCTCATAACCAGGCCCATTGCAAGGACTGCAGCCTGGCCCCTCTCTGCCTGCCACTTTCTCTGAATCTGGAAGACATGGACGCGCTGGACGAAATCGTCAAACGTGGCCGCCCATTGAAAAAAGGCGAATTCCTGTTCCGTCAGGGTGATGGCTTCGACTCGGTCTATGCCGTCCGCTCGGGCGCCCTGAAAACCTTCAGCCTCAGCGACAGCGGCGAAGAACAGATCACCGGCTTCCACCTCCCCAGCGAGCTGGTGGGGTTGTCCGGCATGGATACCGAGAGCCATCCGGTTTCGGCACAGGCCCTGGAAACCACCTCGGTCTGCGAGATCCCCTTCGAGCGCCTGGATGAGCTGGCATTGCAGCTGCCCCAGCTGCGTCGCCAGTTGATGCGGGTCATGAGCCGCGAGATCCGCGATGACCAACAGATGATGCTGCTGTTGTCGAAAAAGACCGCTGACGAACGCATCGCCACCTTCCTGGTGAACCTGTCGGCGCGCTTCCGTGCCAGGGGTTTTTCCGCCAACCAGTTCCGCCTGAGCATGTCGCGCAACGAAATCGGCAACTACCTGGGCCTGGCCGTGGAAACCGTGTCCCGAGTGTTCACCCGCTTCCAGCAGAACGAACTGATTGCCGCCGAAGGCAAGGAAGTCCACATCCTCGATCCGATCCAGCTCTGCGCCCTGGCCGGCGGCTCGGTGGACGCCTGATCCACAGGCGCTGCGACTGAGCCAAGCGGCTCGGTCGCGGGTATACTGGCGCGGCTTATTTCGCCCGCCAGGACACCTGCAGATGGCCTTCGACTCCTTCGACATCAAATCCCTGATCCGCCCCGTCATCGACTTCCCGAAGCCGGGCGTGATCTTCCGCGACATCACCCCCCTGTTCCAGTCTCCACGGGCCCTGCGCCTGGTGGCCGACAGTTTCGCCCAGCGCTATGTCGAAGAAGACTTCAGCCATATCGGCGCCATGGATGCCCGGGGCTTCCTGATCGGTTCGATCATCGCCTACCAGCTGAACAAGCCGCTGATCCTGTTTCGCAAACAAGGCAAACTGCCTGCGGATGTATTGGCCGAGGGCTACCAGACCGAATACGGCGAAGCCTTCCTCGAAGTCCATGCCGATAGCCTGTGCGAGGGTGACTCGGTGCTGATGTTCGATGACCTGATCGCCACCGGCGGCACGCTGATCGCCGCTGCCAACCTGGTACGACGCATGGGCGCGAAGATCCATGAAGCTGCAGCCATCATCGACCTGCCAGAACTTGGCGGATCGCAAAAGCTCCAGGACATGGGCATCCCGACCTTCTGCCTGACCCAGTTCTCCCTGACCGAACGCTGATCCCGGCATGCCGCCCCCCGGGGGCGGCGCCTCATACCAGCAGCCACACCAAGCACCGGGCCCACCGGCGGGCCGTCTGGGCATAGTCCGATAGCGGTTGCCGCAGCCATCTACCGGTTCGACGCCCGCCAGGGCCATTGAACCGGCGCAGTCGCTGACGCTGTTCATCAGTGACGAAGACCGTGGCCCGCTGGTGATTCCCGAACCTGGCTAGAGCCCCATCTGCTTGCTGATGATTTCGTTCATCACCTCGCGGGTGCCACCGCCGATGGACAGGATGCGATTGTCGCGATACAGGCGCTCCACCAGGCTCTCGCGCATGTAACCCATGCCACCGAGGATCTGCACGGCATCGTAGGTGACGCGATCGGCAGTGTCGGTGGCGAAGTTCTTGGCCATGGAGATTTCCTTGATCACGCTCTTGCCGGCGGCCATCTTGGCCGCCTGGCGGTAGGTGAACTCCCGGGATACCTCCACGGCCGTGGCCATTTCCGCCAGGCGATGCTTGATCACCTGGAACTTGGCCACTGGCTTGCCGAACGCCTCGCGCTCGCGTGCCCACTTCAGGCTCTCTTCCACAGCCATCTGCGCAGTCATGTTGGCCATCAACGCCAGGGCCAGGCGTTCGCTCTGGAAATTGCCCATGATGCAGGCGAACCCCATGTTCTCGACACCGATCAGGTTGCACACCGGGACCCGGCAGTCCTCGAAGAACAGCTCGGCGGTATCAGACGCCCACCATCCCATCTTCTTCAACTGCCGGCCCACGGTGAAGCCAGGCGTGCCCTTCTCGATCAACAGCAGGCTGATACCGCCATAACCCGGCTCACCGGTACGCACGGCCACGGTGTAGAAGTCGGCGCGCACGCCACTGGTAATGAAAGTCTTGCTGCCGCTGACGCGATAATGATCGCCGTCGCGCACTGCGCGGGTCTGCAGGTTGGCCACGTCGGAACCGCCACCGGGTTCGGTTACCGCCAGGGCGCAAATCTTCTCCCCGGACAGCACCAGGGGCGCCACACGCTCGCGAACCTCGGGACGCGCCCACTTGACGATGGGCGGCAAGCCGATATCCAGCGACCCCAATCCCGCCACCAGCCCACCGGAACCGCTGCGCATCAACTCTTCGCTGGCGGCGACCTTGGCGAACAGATCGCCTTCATGGCTGCCCCCCAGGACCTGCGGATAACCGATACCGAGAATGCCGGCCGCGCCGGCCTTGAGATACAACTCACGGGGAAAGCTCTCGGCCTCCTCCCACTGTTCGATGTCGGGGAGGATCTCGCGCTCGACGAAACGTCGCACGCTGTCACGGATCAGTTGGTGGCTGGGATCGAAGTATTCCTGGCAGGCAGACATCGGCAAGCTCCTCTGAAGGGTCGGATGAACTTACCAAGCGCTTGCTTGGTTTTCAAGAGAGCGCAAGCAACCGTCCGCCGGCGGGCCGGCAGACGGATCGGGTTACAGGGTGATGGGCTTGCGTCCGGCGAAGGAGTGGGCCAGGGTGCCGCCGTCCACCAGTTCCAGCTCGCCCCCCAGGGGCACGCCGTGGGCGATCCGCGAAGCGATCAGGCCCTTGTCGGTCAACAGCTGGGCGATGTAATGGGCGGTGGCTTCGCCTTCCACCGTGGGGTTGGTGGCCAGGATGACCTCGCTAAAGGTGCCCTGCTCTTCGATCCGCGCCAGCAATTGCGGAATGCCGATGGCTTCCGGACCCAGGCCATCCAGGGGCGAGAGATGCCCCTTGAGCACGAAATAGCGACCGCGATAGCCGGTCTGCTCCACCGCGTAGACATCCATCGGCCCCTCGACCACACACAGCAGGCTGTCGTCGCGTCGCGGATCGGCGCACTGCGGGCAGAGCTCGTCTTCGGTCAGGGTCCGGCACTGGCGGCAATGCCCCACCCCATCCATGGCCTGGCTCAGGGCCTGGGCCAGGCGCAAGCCGCCGCTGCGATCACGCTCGAGCAGTTGCAGGGCCATGCGCTGGGCAGTTTTCTGCCCCACCCCGGGCAAGGTGCGCAAGGCATCGATCAGTTGGCGAATCAGGGGGCTGAAGCTCATGGGCAAAGGTCCGACAAAACGACGAGACGCGGTTTATACCCGCGCCCCGGGATAGCGTCAAATGCTGCCGTCGGTGGCGACCTTGACCACCAGCTTGCCGAAGTTGCGCCCTTCCAGCAGGCCGATGAACGCTTGCGGCGCCTGCTCCAGGCCTTCGACCACATCCTCCTTGAACTTGACCTTGCCCTCGCGCACCCAAGGCGCCATGGCCTTGATGAACTCCGGTTGGCGATCACCGTAGTCGTCGAACACGATGAACCCCTGGATGCGTACCCGCTTGGTCAGCAGGCTGCGTTGCAGCAGCGGCAGGCGATCCGGCCCCGCCGGCAACTCCCGGGCGTTGTACTGGGCAATCAGGCCACACAAGGGGATGCGTGCCTTGTCATTGAGCAACGGCAGCACCGCATCGAACACCTTGCCGCCGACGTTCTCGAAATAGATATCCACGCCCTTGAAGCACGCCTGGGCCAGCTCGTCGGCGAATTCCGGGCTCTGGTGATCGATGCAGGCATCGAATCCCAGTTCCTCCACCACGTAGCGGCATTTGTCGGCCCCACCGGCGACTCCCACCACCCGCAACCCCTTGAGCTTGGCCACCTGCCCCACCACCGAGCCCACCGCCCCGGATGCCGCAGCCACCACCAGGGTCTCCCCGGCCTTGGGCTGGCCGATGTCCATCAACCCCATGTAGGCGGTCATGCCGGGCATGCCCAGCACTCCCAGGGCCATGGACGGGCTGGGCAAGCCCGCCGGTACTGGCACCAGGTTGCGCCCATCGCTGATGCAGTGACTCTGCCAGCCGGTGGCGCCCACCACCAGGTCGCCTTCCTGGAACTTGGGATTCAGCGAACGCTCGACCCGGCTCACGGCACCACCGGTCATGACTTCGTCGATCTCCACCGGTGCCGCGTAAGATGGCGCATCGCTCATGCGGCCACGCATATAGGGGTCCAGGGACAGGTACAGGGTCTTGAGCAGCACCTGGCCGTCCGCCAGCTCCGGCAGCGCCACCCGCTCCAGGCGAAAGTTCTCCGGAACCGGCGCGCCCTGGGGGCGCGACACCAGTACCACACGCTGATTGAGGGTCATTGTTTGCGGCATCACAGACACTCCGTTATCGATGAATGGACAAGACTGTATAGGGTGCAGACCATGGCCTGGCACCGGTGTTCGATGTTTCTGCCCCTGGCCGCAGTGGCGCACGGGGCGCTAGGGCCCCGCCGGGCCAATCGACGGGCAAAAAAATGCCAGGCTCCGGGCCTGGCATTGTTCGTTGCAATCCGATACGCCGCAGCGAATCAGAAAGGCAGCTTCATGCCCGGAGGCAGCTGCATGCCGGCGGTCATGCCGGACATCTTTTCCTGGCTGTTGGCTTCGATCTTGCGCACGGCGTCGTTCACCGCTGCAGCGAACAAGTCTTCCAGCACTTCGCGGTCGTCGTCGCTGACGCCTTCCAGCAGGCTCGGGTCGATGCTCACGCGCTTGATGTCATGACGGCCGGTCATGACCACGCTGACCATGTCGCCACCGGCCTTGCCAGTGACTTCGGCGTTGGCCAGTTCTTCCTGCATCTTGGCCATCTTTTCCTGCATCTGCTGCGCCTGCTTCATCAGGCCGGCCATGCCACCTTTCATCATGGTAATTACCTCAAAGTATGGTGATGAGAACGGCGCCCGGCCCTTGGCCGGCGCCCTTTAAGTTAAATGCTCAACCCTGCGCGGCCGGGGCCTCGACAGGTTCAATGGTATCGTGGCGCACCACCGCACCGAACTCCTGGACCATCCGCTGGATGAACGGATCGCCATGAATCGATTCCTCCGCCTCGCGCTGACGGTCGGCGCGACGCCGGGAGGCGGCCTGGGCCGGGGTTTCCTGCTCGGGCTTGATCAGTTCGATGTTCAGCGTCAGCGTACGCCCGTGGTACTGGTTCAGTGCCTCGTTGAGGCGGCGCTGCTGGGTGGCGTTGAACAGCGCGCTATGGGCCGGGTCCAGGTGCAGCAGCCACTGGTCACCGTCCACCGCGATCAGGGTGCAGTTGGCGGCAATACTGCCAGTCATCCCGGAAATAGGCAGCTTCGGAAACAGTTCCAGCCACTCCAGGGCCAGGCCGGTGGCCGGCATGGCGGCCGGCTCCGGCTCGGGTTCCGGTGCTGGCTCGGCGGTGTGCTCGCTGGCCAGTTCATCGAGGTAGCTGTAGGCCGAATCCATGTCCGGCTCGATGTAGTCCTCGTCCAGCGGTGGCTCGTCGTCCAGGTCGATCCCCGGGGTCGCGGCATCCACCTCGGCCACGCTCGGCTCGGGCATCGGCGCACTGGCCCACTCCGGGACGTCCGGCACCACGCTGTCCGGCACCGGGGTCAGGACGGCTGGCAGCTCCGGTGGTTCGGCGATGACATCCAGCATCGGCTCCACGGCCGGCTGTTGCTCCAGCGGCGGCTCCACCGGGTCGTTCCACGGCAGGTCGACCACCTCTTCGGCCTGTACCGGCTCAGGTTCAGGCTCGGCTTCGACCGGGGCCGGGGTCGGCTCAGGTGCTGGCGCAGGTATTGGCGTTGGCGCAGCGGCCGGATCGGCTACCGGCTGCGCAGCAGGAGAGGCGGCAGGGGCCGAAGCGAGCGGCACACTGGCCACAGGCGCGGCAACGGACTCGACCGCTGCTGGCGCCGCCACGGCTTGGGCGGAATCAACTGTGGCCTGGCTGATCCCCACTGGCTTTAGCGGTTGTCTCGGTGCATCCGCGGTATCCGCCGGCCGGAAGGCCAGCATCCGCAGCAGGACCATTTCGAAACCGCCACGCGGGTCCGGCGCCAGGGGCAGGTCGCGCCGGCCAATCAGGCCCATCTGGTAATAGAACTGTACGTCTTCGGCCGGCAGGGCCTGGGCCAGGGCCAGCACGCGCTCGCGATCGCCGTGGCCGTTGTCGACGCCCTCGGGCAGCGCCTGGGCGATGGCCACCCGGTGCAGCACGTTGAGGATCTCCGAGAGCACGCCGTTCCAGTCCGGCCCCTGCTCCGCCAAGTGGCGTACCGCCTCCAGCAGAGCCTTGGCATCGCCCTCGATCAGCCCATGGAGCACATCGTAGACCTGGCCGTGATCGAGGGTGCCGAGCATCGCTCGCACATCGGCGGCCATGACCTTGCCCTCGCCAAAGGCGATGGCCTGGTCGGTGAGGCTCATGGCGTCGCGCATCGAACCATCGGCGGCGCGGCCCAGCAGCCACAGGGCGTCGTCCTCGAACGGCACGTTCTCCACACCCAGCACATGGCTCAAGTGCTCGACCACCCGCTCGGGGGTCATGTTTTTCAGGGAGAACTGCAGGCAGCGGGACAGGATGGTCGCCGGCAGTTTCTGCGGATCGGTGGTCGCCAGGATGAACTTGACGTAGGGCGGCGGCTCCTCGAGGGTCTTGAGCAGAGCGTTGAACGAGTGGCTGGAGAGCATGTGCACTTCGTCGATCAGGTAGACCTTGAAGCGCCCGCGGCTCGGGGCGTACTGCACGTTGTCCAGCAGTTCGCGGGTGTCCTCGACCTTGGTCCGGCTCGCGGCGTCGATCTCGATCAGGTCGACGAAGCGCCCTTCGTCGATCTCGGTGCACACCGAACAGGTGCCGCACGGGGTGGAAGTGATACCCGTTTCACAATTCAGGCATTTGGCAATGATCCGCGCGATGGTGGTCTTGCCCACCCCGCGGGTGCCGGTAAACAGATAGGCATGGTGCAGCCGCTGGCTGTCCAAGGCATTGATCAGAGCCTTGAGCACATGGGTCTGGCCGACCATTTCGCGGAACGAGCGCGGACGCCATTTACGTGCAAGAACCTGATAACTCATCGAAAACCGTCGCAACTGGAAAGCGGAAGCCGGTAATGCTAGCGGAGCAAGGGCGAAATTGCATCCGGCGCGCTCGTCTAATCTGTCTAAGCTGCCTTTTGCCAAGGATTGCCCGCTCGCCGATACCCGGAGACTCTATGCGCTGGACCCCAGGCGCCCTGCTTCTGCTCTGCGGCAGCCTGCATGCCACGGAGCCACCCCTGCGCTTCGCCGTCGCCGACAGCTGGGCCATGCCGACCGTCGCGCTGGAGGACGGTCGCCCCAGCGGCGGCATTCTCTACGACACCATGGACAGCCTGGCCAGGCATCTGGGCCTGCGTGCCGAATTCCATGTCCTGGCCCGGGCCCGGATACAGAAGGCCATGGCCCAGGGCGAAGTCGACGTGCGCTGCTACGCCGCCCCTGCCTGGCTGCCGGACCCGTCCGCCGACTACCTGTGGAGCGCCCCGCTGTTCCGCCAGCGCAACTTGCTGGTGAGCACCAGCCCGATACCCGCCGTCGTCAAGCTCGGCGACCTGCCGCGCCAGCACATCGGCACCGTCCTTAGCTATACCTATGCCCCCTTGCAGCCACTGTTCGACGCCAACCTGCTGATTCGCGATGACGCGCGCAACGAGCAGCAGGTACTGCAGAAGCTGGTGGTGGGCCGCTACCGCTACGCCATCGCCAGCCAGTGGACCCTGGACTGGTTCAACAAGACCCAGGCCAGCGACAACCCGCTGCATGGGGTCGCCCTGGTGCAGGACCAGGCCGTGGGTTGTTATGTGCGCAATGATCCGGTCGTACCGGGCGAAGAGATCCTGGGTACCCTGCGGCAAATGAAGGAATCCGGCGAAATCGATGCCATCGTCCAGCGCTACGTCGACTCCAACCCGCCCGCGCAAGCCTCGGCCACGCCCTGAGAACCGACGCGCCAGGCTGGCGGCGGCAGATAGCGACGGGCCCACTCCAGCACGGCGCCCGCCGGCATCGGCGCGGCGATGAAGTCGCCCATGGCCACCTCGCAGCCCAGGGCCATCAGGCGCTCGCCATGGGCCAGGCTTTCCAGGCCCTCGGCCACCACCTGGCGGCCAAACGCCTGGGCCAACCCCACCAGGGCCTGGACCAGCGCCTGGTCGTCCTGGTCGTGGAGCATGTCGCGCACGAACAAGCGGTCGATCTTGATGGTCTGGGTCCGCAGGTGCTTGAGATAGCTCAGGGACGAATGCCCGGTGCCGAAGTCGCCCAGGGAGAACTGCACGCCAAAACCCTGGCAGGCATCCAGGCAATCGCTGACCTTGCGGATGTTATCGATGGCCACCGACTCGACGATTTCCAGGTCCAGCAAGGCTGGAGAAACGTCCGGATAACGATCGAGCATGCCCTTGAGCCGCTCGACGAAATCCGCCCGCTGGAAATGCCGGGCGGCGACATTCAGGCTGACCGGCCACTGCTGCCCGGCGGCCTGCCAGGATTGCAACTGGTCCATCACGCCATCCATGACCCATTCGCCGATATCGACGATCAAGTCGGTCTCTTCCACCTGGGGCAGGAACTCGTGGGCCGCCAGCAATCCGCGCTGCGGATGCTGCCAGCGCAACATGGCCTCCAGGCCCACCACGGTCCCGCTGCGCATGTTCACCTTGGGCTGGAAGAACAACCGCAACTGCCCGCCATCCAGGGCCTGGCGCACCTGTTCGACAGTCTGGTAGGTGACCATCACCTCGCGATCGCGCAATACATCGAACAGGTGGAAGCGGTTGCGGCCGCTCTGCTTGGCCACGTACATGGCCTGATCGGCATGGCGCAGCAGGGTGTCGGCATCCTGGTTGTCGGCAGGAAACAGGGTCACGCCGATACTGGCGAAGACATTGATGTCCTTGCCCTGGATCGAATAAGGCTGGGAAATGGTGGCCAGCACCCGTTGCAGCGCGGCGCGCAACTCCAGCATGTCGCGCACGTAACGCAGGATCAGCACGAACTCGTCGCCCCCCAGGCGCGCCACCACGTCTTCGCCACGAATGATCGAGCGCAGCCGCGCGGCCACTTCCACCAGCAGCAGGTCGCCACAGGCATGGCCATAACCGTCGTTGACCGCCTTGAAGCCATCAAGGTCGAGCATGCATACCGCCAGGGGAATTTCTTCCTGGCGGGAGAACTCCAGGGCCTGGTGCAGTCGGTCGGAGAGGAACGCGCGATTGGGCAGCCCAGTGAGCACGTCATGCCCGACCCGCCATTGCAGTGAATGCAGGAGCTGGCGTTTTTCGCTGACATCGAAACGAATCGAGACATAGCGCACCACGCGCCCCGAACGCGGGTCCACCAGCGGCACCATGGTGCTATCGACCCAGTACAGGCTACCGTCCTTGGCGCGGTTGCAGATCTCGCCCTTCCATACCTGGCCCCGGGTGATGGTGCTCCACAGCCCGGCGAAGAACTCCGGAGCATGGAGTCCGGAGCTGAGCATGCTGTGGTCGGCGCCGATCAGCTCTTCGCGGCTGTAGCCCGAGACCTGGCAGAACAGGTCGTTGACATAGGTGATGCGTCCGGCCAGGTCGGTTTCGGAAAAAATGGCGGCGGCATCGACGGCCCTGCGGTATTTCTCATCCATGAGTCGAACTCACTGTCGCTAGCGGTTGAACCGCTCGACCAGGGCATGCAGCCCGGAAGAGATGTTTTCCAGCTCGGCGCCACGCAGCACCCCGGCGCTGGCGTTCTCGGCAGTGCGCTGCACCGTGGCGGCGACACTGTTGATCTGTTCCGACACCGATTCGGCTACATGGGACTGCTCCTGCGAAGCGGCGGCCATCTGCTGGCTCATGTCGGTGATGCGCTCGACCGCGGCGCCGATGCCTTGCAAGGCCTGCTGCGCCTGCAATACCTGCTGCACCCCCTGCTCGGCCTCCTCGATCCCCAGGCTGGCGATCTGCACCGCTTCGTCGGCCCCGGCCCGCAGGCTGTGGATGATGCCCTGGATCTGCTCGGTGGATTCCCGGGTCTTGCCGGCCAGGGCCCGCACCTCGTCGGCCACCACGGCGAACCCGCGTCCTTGTTCGCCGGCCCTCGCGGCCTCGATCGCCGCATTCAGGGCCAGCAGGTTGGTCTGGTCGGCGATCGCCTGGATCATGCTCGCCGCCACCATGATGTCCTGGGTCTGCCCGGCCAGGTCCCCAACCGCTTGGTTGATCTGGGTGACCGTGCGCGCCAGCACCTGGATAGCGTCACGGGAAGTGCCTGCCACCTCGCTGCCCTGCTGTGCCAGCAGGTTGGCGGTATGGGCTTGGCTGGCGGTGTGTTGCACATGCTCGGCGACTTCGGTGATCGAAGCGGCCATCTGGGTCATAGCAGCGGCGGTCATGTCGGTTTCCGCTCGCTGCTCCAGAAGAGCGGTCTCGGTGCGGCTGGACAACTGGCTGGAATCGGCCGCCGCTTCCGCCATCTGCCGGGCCAGGTCGCTGAGGCGGGTCAAGGCGGTTTTCAACCGTGCCTCCTCGCTCACCAGGATCATCTGCAGCTGCGCCGCCGGACCAAGGGATTCGCTATAGGCCAGGGCGCAGATCGGATCGGCGAAGGTGTTCGGCGTGCTGCTGACGATCTCCTTGAGTTGTCGTCCCAAGCGACGCTGGGCCAACAGACCGACGCCGAGGAAGCCGGCCAGCGTCAGGCCCTGGGCCGCCAGGGTCGGCAACCAATTGAATGCCGCGAGGCAGGCCGTGGCTACGGCCATGGGCAGCAACAAAGGCCGGGCGCCAGCCTCCAGGCGCCGCCAGGCCGGGACCGGTGATTTGTCGGCACGCAACCTTGCATACAGGACCTCGGCACGGCTTACCTGCTCGCGGGTCGGCTTGACCCGCACCGACTCATACCCCACCAATCGCCCGTCCTCGAGGATCGGCGTGACATAGGCGCTGACCCAATAGAAGTTGCCGTTCTTGCAGCGGTTCTTCACCACTCCCATCCAACTGCGCCCGGCCTTGAGATAGCGCCACATGGATTCGAACACCGCAGCCGGCATATCCGGATGCCGCACCAGGTTGTGGGTGCTGCCGATCAGTTCGGCCTGGCTGAAGCCGCTCATGGCGGCGAACTCGGCATTGCAGTACGTGATGTGACTGCTGGTGTCGGTGGCGGAGATAAGCCGCTGCTGGTCGGGAAAGGTCTGCTCGATAGAGTTGACCGGCAAATTGAGACGCACTTTAGAACTCCATAGACAGCCTGCAATCAATAGTTGCCGGAGCCGGCATTAATTGATTGGCGATTACTTTCCTGGCGGTACGACTCAATCGGAAGATACGCCCTGATTGCAGCCGTACAGCGGGTTTGCGCCGCGGTTGACCGTCGGTGCGACATAGATCAACTAGGATCAGGTAAGGCGTCAGATGGAGGCGGCGGACGGAGTGTTGGCGGGATTACGAGACGTTCGAGCCTCTGCCAAGTCCTGGGTTTAGGTGAACAAGGGAAATGCAATGATTTCTTGTTTCATAAACCTGCCTTCTGAAACTAGATCACCAAATACCTGTCCGAAGCGCCGATTCTACGAAATGCATCACATTTTGCAAAGCAAGGTGATGAAACATGGTGTTGTCTAATGCCAATATTTATCGTTAAGTTCTTGATTCTAAATGGGAATTGAGCGATGCAAATTTCAAGTTTGGGTGCAGCCATCAAGCGCTATCGAAAGGTAGCGGGGCTTACTCAGGCTGAACTAGGTGAAAAAACCGGTTTTGACCCCAAAACCATCAGCCGCTTCGAAACCGGCACCTACACCCCCAGCGTTGAAGCTCTATTTCTATTGGCCGAAGTACTGGGAGTGAAGCTGAAAGCCTTCTTCGCCGATCTGGGTGATGAAGAGGAACAGCGGGCTTATTTGTTCGGTGTCATTCACAAAGCCACCCCGAAGGATCTGGGAAAGCTGATAGCAGCGGTAGACCAGGCCTTGTCCAAGCCTTGAGCCCCGCAGTCAATCGACCAAGAGAGGCCTGCTCGCCCCCCCTTGCGAGCAGGTCTCTTTTTCACCTTGCGACTCCTGACAGGAACTGACGGACTCGGCGCATAAGCTGCCGCTCCAATCCAGCCCCCCAGGAGTCATGATGATCACCAACACCTATTTTTTGCTCTACGTGGATAGCCCCATCGCCAGCGCCGACTTCTACAGCCGGCTGCTGGACAAACAGCCGGTGCAGGCTTCGGCGGATTTCACCCTGTTCATCCTCGACTCGGGAATCAAGCTCGGGCTCTGGTCCCGCCAGGTCGTCAGACCCGAATCCCAGGTACTGGCCGGCGGCGGCGAACTGGGCTGGGCCGTGGACAGCCGCGAAGCCGTGGATGAACTGCATCGTCACTGGCAGGCGCTGGGCATCCCCATCGTCCAGGAGCCGACCGTGACGGGTTTCGGCTACACCCTGCTCGCCCTCGACCCGGATGGACACCGCCTGCGAGTGCTGTTCCTCACCGCGAACTGATCCGTTTGTTCCCCAAGGGCGCAATCGCCGCCCTTGGGCTGCCCTTCTGCCAGTCATCGGAAATAAATGGAAACATTGCATTGAGCAGCACGCGGCTCATCGCTATCCTTGCGCGCCTATCACTTGTCACAAAATGTAAGGGAATACGATGAAGTACCTGCGTCACCTCATGGCCATGGTCGTGCTCTGCGCCACTCCATTCTTGGCCAACGCTGCCGACACGCCCGACACCAAGGACGCCGAAACCCAGACTGCCGAACAGTTTCTCGCCTCGCTCTCGCCACGCCACGGCAACATCAAGCTACCTGGCGATATCGCCAGCCTCGACCTGAGCAAAGAGTTCTACTACCTCACTCCCAAGGACACCGAGAAGCTGCTGACCGAAGGCTGGGGCAACCCGCCCGGCTTCACCACCCTGGGCATGATCGTGCCCAGCGCCGTCAGCCCGCTGGCCGCCGAAGGCTGGGGAGTGATCATCAGCTACAAGAATGACGGCCACATCTCCGACGACGATGCAGCGAAGATCGACTACCAGGACCTGCTCAAAGAAATGCAGGCCGCGGACGAGGAAGACAACAAAGAACGCAAGGAACAGGGCTACGGTGCCATCCACCTGCTGGGCTGGGCCGAGCAGCCAAGCTATGACGCGCAATCGCACAAGATGTACTGGGCCCGCGAACTCAAGGCCGAAGGCGCTGAAAGCAACACCCTGAACTACAGCATCCGCGTGCTGGGCCGTGAAGGCGTGCTGGAACTCAATGCGGTCGCTTCCATGCAGGACCTGCCCACCATCAAGCGCGAGATTCCCAAGGTGCTGGCCTTCACCAACTTCACCGACGGCAACCGCTACGCCGACTACAACCCGAGCACCGACAAGCTGGCCACCTATGGCCTGGCAGCCCTGGTGGCCGGCGGTATCGCCAGTAAGGCCGGACTGTTCGCCAAGCTCGGGGTCCTGCTCCTGGCGGGCAAGAAGTTCATCGTCATCGGCGTGCTTGCCGTCGTCGCCTTCATCGGCCGACTGTTCAAGAAGAAAAGCTGATCCACTGCACAAGGCCCCGTCAAACCGGGGCCTTGTCGCTCACGGCCCGCGCACTGGCGCTCCTGCGCCAGCGCCAGCGCCCCTCCAACTGCATCGCCATCACACTGCCCAGCACCACCGCCGCCCCCAGCACCACCCCGGAGCGCAACGTCTCGCCCAAGACGACCGCGGCCAACAACATCGCCACCGGCGGGATCAGGTACATGGCGATCGATGCCCGGCTGACCTCGACCCGCGCCAGCACATAGGCCCAGGCCAGGTAGGCCAGCGCGCTGGGAAACACCCCCAGCAACAGCACCGCCAGGTTCACCCGCAAGGGCGCCTGGACAACGGCCTGGGCCAGGCCCGGGGTGTACACCGCCAACAGCAAGGTACCGCCCCAGACCATGTAGCAAGTGGTGGTCAAGAGCCCGTGGCGCCCGGAAAAGCGCCGCAGCAGCACGAAATACAACCCCCAGGAAAAAGCCGCCAGCAGCACCAGCAAGCCCTGCGGCTGGATCGAACCCAGGCCGCGATCACCAGCCACCACCAGCAATGCGCCCACCAGGCCCAGCGCCACACAACTCCAGCGCCAGGCACTGACCGGCTCCTTGAGCCAGGAAAACGCGATCAGGGTGCTGAAGATCGGTGCCGATTGCGCCAACACGCTGGACGCGCCAGCACTCAAACCCTGCTGTCCGTAGTTGAGGCTGACGTGATGCAGGGCGATGGCGAAGAACCCCAGCACCAGCAACCAGGGCATATCGCGCCAGCGCGGCAGGGAAATACCTGCAACCAGTGCAATGCCGACCATGAATACCGAAGCGATGAGAAAGCGCAGCAACGCCAGGTGCCCGGGACTGTAGCCCTTAAGGCCGATATGGATGCCCACCGGCGAATAGGCCCAGCACAAGATGACCATGGCCGTGGCCAGAACCAGTTTCAGCGAGGGCGAGATCTTCACGAGACAAACTTCCAGGCAAGGTAGGGAACTACAGTGTCGCGCCCTCGAAAGCTCATCACAATTGATCAATACTGAGCCCATTGCTCACTGGAAATGAACGATGGAACTGACTCAATTGAAGATGGTGCAGGCCGTGGCCCGCTTCGGCAGCATCGCTCGCGCGGCCGAGCAGCTGCACTGCGTGCCGTCCAATATCACCAACCGCCTCAAGCAGCTGGAAAACGAGCTGGGCACTCCCTTGTTCACTCGCATCGGGCGCGGCCTGAAGATCAGCCCGGCCGGGGAAATCTTCCTCGGCTACAGCGAGCGCATCCTCGCCCTGGTGGATGAGGCCCGGCGCGCGGTCGACAGCCAGGCCGGGCCCAGCGGCCTGCTGCGCCTGGGTTCGATCGAGTCCTGCGCAGGCGGCCGCCTGCCCCCGCTGCTGGCCGAATATCACCGGCGCTACCCACAAGTCAGCGTAGAACTGGTCACCGGCACCTGGTCGCAACTCTTCGAAGAATTGCGCCACCAGCGCATCGACGGCGCCCTGGTGGCCATCGATACCCTGCCGGCGAAACTGCAGCAAACCGTGCTCTACCACGAACCCCTGGTGCTGATTTCCAGTGCCGGCAGCGCTCCGATCCACAGCGCCAGCGACCTGCAAGGCCAGCACCTGTTCATGTGGCCAGTCGGTTGCCCCTATCGCCGCGCCCTGGAGAACTGGCTCGGCAAGCACGGCCTGAACCTGCCGATCACCGGTTATGCCAGCTGGGGCACCATCATCGGCTGCGTCAGCGCGGGTGTGGGAGTGTCGCTGATCCCCGAAGGCGTGCTGGAGCGCTATGCGCAGTCCTCGACCCTGACCGTGCAACGCTTCGATGACCTGGCGCCGGTGGACAACCGTTTTGTCTGGCATCAAGACGTGCAGCAGCACCGCGCCCGGGATGCCTTCGCCCAGCTGCTGCGCGAGAAACTCGGCGCATGAGCGAACCCTGAGCGGTCACGATCGACAGCCCTCCATCACTGCATCAATGAAAGGCGCCTTGCGTGCAAGATACTCACCGATACCGTCGCGGTTACTGGCTTCCAGTTGCAGCTTCAGTTCCTGATAGCGCTGGCGCAGGCCGGGGTCACTGCGCAACAGGTCGCGAAACCCCAGCATCCGCCGGATTTGCCCATGCCCCGCCAGGCACACATGCACCTTGTGGGTCCGCACCCCATCGACGTCCCGCCGATAGAAATGATGCCCGGCAGACAAGTCGCTGCCCCGGACATAACCCAGGGTCGCCATGAAAGCCTGGCGCAGCGCCTCGTCCCGATGCTGCGCGACCACCAGCAGCACATCGATTTCCGGCTTGGCCGCAAGCCCGGCCACCGCAGTACTGCCCACGTGATGAATGTCCAGCAGCTCGCCGACAAAACCCGGCGCAATGCGCTTGCGCTCCGCGGCGAATGACAGGGGCCATCGCGGGTCGTAGGGGGAAATCTTGCTGGTCAACGCCATGTTCACTCCTTGGATGTGCGTTCGTTTCGATTATCCAGGGCACTACTACACCCTCGCGAGTGCTTCGGCACTTGCCACTCGTCAGCAATATGGCGAAGCGCCATATCGATCTTCTGACTGCATCTAGACTCCGGCAGAACATGAAAAACCATGATCCAACGGAAGGGAATTCGATGAAACGAGCCTTGTCAACAGCTCTTTGCCTAGCTTTGTTGTCGGGCTGCACCACCGCCCGCCTATCGACCCGGACTCTCCAGGCAGAGGATCGAGTCATAACAGGTATCGAGCGCAAGGAGTTGGTCAACAACGTCCTTCAGGACGTCCGGATCATCTGCCCCGAGCCCAGCCCCGACGCCTTGAAGACATTCGCAGCATCAGGCACGGCGTCCAAGGAAGATATCGCGGCGCTGTCTGCCGCGTACCAGCAGTCCGGAGCCAGTATTGGCCTGCGTACCCAATCCATCCAGCTCCTGCGCGACCAGCTGTTTGCCGTGTGCCAGGCTTATGCCAATGGGGCGATAACTGCCGACATGTATCAGATGTACATGACCCGCAACCAACGCAACACCGTCGCCATTCTTGCAATCGAGCAACTCACCGGTGTAGCCAAGGGCCCCGCCGTGGCCCTGACCAGCGCCAGTTCGACCGCCAACAGCCAATACCTGCTCGACCAGAGCAAGATAATCAAGGACGCTCAGGACAAATTGGCCAAAATGACCGCTGGCAGTGAAGATGCCAAAACCATGCAAGGCAATATCGACGTCATGCAGGCCCAGCTCAAGCAAGCGCAGCAAGCAATGGTGCAAACCTCCAGCGCAGCAACCCTGAGTGCCGCGCCTGCCACCACTCTTCCTGCCGCAGACGTGCAGGCAATTGCCGAAGCGGTCCAGCGCATTACCGAAATGACCACCTGGACCAACGACCTGTTCTACATCTGCCTCAACGCCTATGCGAACCTGCCCAGCGCACGCCGGCCCCCATCATTGGACAGCGCTTGCGCGAAGATCTATGACAATCTCGCCCAGGCCAACCTGCTCCAGCTCAAACACATGATCGGTCTTGAAGGTACAACAGGATCGCCTGCCGCCGCTCCGGAGGCCAAGCCAGCAGCGCCTGCGCCCAAGGGAGGTAAAAAGCTCAAACCTGATTTCAGCAAACTGGATGGCATTCCTCTCCACCTCAGAAAACCATTGGATTCCAGCAAATCGCTGTTTGATCCCGGCCTCTGAGTCGCCACGCCAAGAACAACTGCGACCGTTGCTGATTCTTCCGCAGTTCGTTCTCCGAACTAGCGCAGAGAGGTCTTTTAAAATGGAAACGAAGCAGTCCTGCGACTTGACTCAACGATGAGCAGTCGAAGATAGGGGTATGCAGGATTGGAAAAGATACGAAACAAGGCCCAAACACGCGCTAAAGCCTTTGAATTCGTTGAGACTCAATCATCTAGATGATTGGAGGCAGCCCCACCAGCCACACCCCGGCACACAATGTTCCCGCTGTGGCTGCTCCCTTCCGGGCCTGACCAGGTTAACGGGTAATCGTTGCGGGGGGACCGATGGGGCCACCATAACGACGCTCACCTGACGGCGAGCCGCGCCATTGTACCTATCTGAGTTGAAGATACAACCGCTCATTGCAGAATAAAAAACTCGAAGAGCTTCAAGCACTTGGAGTGTCACCAAGCAGGGCCGGCGGGCGCTGGCTCGCGCCGGCCGGCCCACGCTTCAGGCCGAAGCGGAAATGCCGTGCTCACCGAGGAAGGCGACGAATGCCTCCTCGTCCAGCACCTTCAGGCCCAGTTCGTTGGCCTTGGCCAATTTGGAACCGGCCCCGGGACCTGCCACCACGCAATGGGTCTTGGCCGAAACCGAACCAGCCACCTTGGCTCCCAGGCTTTCCAGCTTGTCCTTGGCCACATCGCGGCTCATCAACTCCAGGGAACCGGTCAGCACCCAGGTCTGGCCGGCCAGGGGCAAGCCTTCGACCGCCTTCTTCTCGCTCTGCCAGTGCATGCCGAAGTCACGCAACTGTTGCTCGATGGCCTGGGCCAACTGGGCATTGGCCGGATTGTCGAAGAACTCACGGACCGCCTTGGCCTGCTTCTCCGGCAAGGCCTGGCGCATGTCCAGCCAATCGGCGTCGATCACCCCTTGCAAGGAACCGAACTTGTCCGCCAGCTTCTGTGCCGCGCCCGGCCCCACTGAAGGAATGTTCAACTTGTCGAGCATGCCGCCCAGGGTGGTGCTGGCGGCGAATTCCGCCCCCAGCTCCCCCTGGTCCTGCAGCACCAGGGCGCACTGGTCCGCCGCCAGCAAGGCGCCGATCACCTGCTGGTTATGGCTGTCCTCGAAGAAACTGTGGATTTCATGGGCGACTTCCAGGCCGACATCCGGCAAGTAGGTCAACACCTGCGGCAACGCCAGGCGTACCCGCTCCAGGGTGCCCAGGGAACGCGCCAGGACCTTGGCGGTCTCTTCGCCGACATCGGGGATGCCCAGGGCATAGACGAAACGCGCCAGTGACGGGCGCTTGCTGTCTTCGATGGCCTTGAGCAGCTTGTTGCTGGAGACCTCGGCAAAGCCTTCCAGGTCGATGATCTGCTCGTACTTGAGCTTGTAGAGATCGGCCGGCGAGGCGATGAGCTGCTCGTCCACCAGTTGCTCGATGGTCTTGTCCCCCAGGCCTTCGATATCCATGGCACGCCGGGAGACGAAGTGGATGATCGCCTGCTTGAGCTGCGCACCGCAGGCCAGGCGGCCCACGCAGCGATAGACCGCACCTTCGCTGACGGTTTCGCGGCCCTTGCTGCGCTTGACCAGTTGCGTGCGCTCGACATGGGAACCGCAGACCGGGCAGCTTTCGGGAATCTGCACCGCCCGGGCATCCTCCGGGCGCCGCTCGGTGACCACTTGCACCACCTGCGGGATCACGTCGCCAGCACGGCGGATGATCACCGTGTCGCCGATCATCAGCCCCAGGCGCGCCACTTCGTCCATGTTGTGCAAGGTGGCGTTGGATACGGTCACCCCCGCCACCTTGACCGGTTTCAAGCGCGCCACCGGCGTTACCGCGCCGGTACGACCGACCTGGAACTCCACATCCAGCAGCTCGGTGAGCTCTTCCATGGCCGGAAACTTGTGGGCGATGGCCCAGCGCGGCTCCCGGGCCCGGAAGCCCAGCTCGCGCTGGGAAGCGATGCTGTTGACCTTGAACACCACGCCGTCGATTTCGTAGGGCAGCGCGTTACGCCGGTCGCCGATCTCGCGGTAGTAGTCCAGGCACTCGTCGATCCCCTTGGCCAGGCGCAGCTCGCGACTGATGGGCATGCCCCACTGCTTGAGCTGCTCGAGGTTGCCGATATGGGTATCGGCGATGTCCGCCGTGACCTGGCCCAGGCCGTAGCAGCAGAACTCCAGGGGCCGACTGGCGGTGATCTTCGAATCCAGCTGGCGCAGGCTGCCCGCCGCGGCGTTGCGCGGGTTGGCGAAGGTCTTGCCGCCCGCCTCCAGTTGCGCGGCGTTCAAGCGCTCGAAGCCGGCCTTGGACATGAACACTTCACCGCGCACTTCCAGGGTCGCCGGCCAACCACTGCCCTGCAGCTTCAGCGGAATGTTGCGCACGGTACGCACGTTGACGCTGATGTCCTCGCCGGTGGTGCCGTCGCCACGAGTGGCGCCACGCACCAGCAGGCCGTCCTGGTACAGCAGGCTGACCGCCAGGCCGTCGAGCTTGGGCTCGCAGCTGTACTCCACCGCCGCGCCACCACCGAACAGGTCGCCGCTCGGCAGGTCCAGGCCCTCATTGACCCGGCGATCGAACTCGCGCATGTCGACTTCTTCGAAGGCGTTGCCCAGGCTGAGCATGGGGATCTCATGGCGGACCTGGGTGAAGGCCGAGAGCGCGGCGCTGCCGACCCGCTGGGTCGGCGAGTCGCTGGTCACCAGCTCCGGATGCTCGGCCTCCAGGGCCTTGAGCTCGCGGAACAGGCGGTCGTACTCGGCGTCAGGGATACTGGGCTCGTCGAGCACGTGGTAGCGATAGTTGTGCAGGTCCAGCTCGGCACGCAGCTCAAGAATGCGGGTTTCGGCGGCGGTCATGGGGTTCTCTCATAAAGCAAAAGAGCAGCCTAGGCTGCTCGATCGAAGATGGTGTTCAGGCTTGGCTGGCCAGTCGACTCCTACAGGATAGATCCCGCTTCGGCGAAATCGCTGGCCAGCGATCAGAGGGTCACCGCTTCTGGGTCAGGGCACGGCGCTCGAACTCGACGATGCGCTGGCGGTAGTGTTCGATGGTCTGGGCGGTCAGGACGCTGCGCTGGTCATCCTTGAGCTCGCCATTGAGTTCCTGGGACAACTTGCGCGCCGCGGCCACCATCACGTCGAAAGCCTGTTTCGGATGACGTGGGCCCGGCAGGCCCAGGAAGAAGCTCACGGCCGGGGTGCTGAAGTGGTCGATATCGTCCAGGTCGAACACCCCGGGCTTGACCGCGTTGGCCATGGAGAACAGCACCTCGCCGTTGCCAGCCATGCTTTCGTGGCGGTGGAAGATGTCCATCTCGCCAAAACGCAGGCCGCTCTCGAGGATGTTCTGCAACAGCGCCGGCCCCTTGAAGCCCGCCGCATCACGGCAGATCACGCTGATCACCAGCACTTCCTCGGCCTGGGGCTGCTCCTTGTCGCCGAAGCTGGCAGCCTTGCCTTCATCGGCCGGGAAATCATCGTCACGACTGCTGAAGCTCGGACCGTTGTCCAGATCCAGGTCCAAGTTGAGGTCGCCCTGCTGCGGCTCGCTACCACGCTTGCCGCGCTTGGACGAAGAACTTTCCCGAGGCTCGCGGGCCGGCATGCTCACCGAAGGCAAGTCATGCTCATCCAGTTGCGGCTCCTTGTGGTTGTCCAGCACCCGGGACGGACCCAGCAGTTCGGCATTGCCTTCCTCATCCGGCAAGTTGGAAAGACTTCGATCAAGACGGAACTTCAACTTGCCCTTGCCGCCGCGCATACGCCGCCAGCCATCAAAAAGAATACCGGCGATGACAATAATGCCGATGACGATCAGCCACTCGCGCAGACCGATTTCCATGTAATCCCGTGCCTCTATGAAAAATGCTGAAAAATAAGGGGCTTACAATCTGCAAACCGCTTTAAAACGTGGCGCCAACTCTATGTTCTGAATGGCCTTTTGCTCACGCGTAGAAAAAATTGACATTAAACTAGCACGACCAAAGGCAACTTTACACCGTCTGTCGCAACGCTTATGGCCAATATGTCGCCTGGCTGGCCCGACAATGGCGAAAAACCTCCTGCGCTGCCCCCGACAGCCCCCTCAACCCCGCTGGTTCAAGCGTCCACCATCGCCATGGCCTCTTCGACGTCCACGGCCACCAGGCGCGAACAACCGGGCTCGTGCATCGTCACGCCCATCAATTGATCGGCCATTTCCATGGCGATCTTATTGTGGGTGATATAGATGAACTGCACCGTTTGCGACATCTCCTTGACCAGCTTTGCATAGCGTCCAACGTTAGCGTCATCCAGCGGTGCGTCAACTTCGTCGAGCATGCAGAAAGGTGCCGGATTCAACTTGAAGATGGCGAATACCAGGGCCAGCGCGGTCAGTGCCTTTTCTCCACCGGAGAGCAAATGAATGGTGCTGTTCTTCTTCCCCGGAGGGCGCGCCATGATCGTCACCCCTGTATCGAGTAGATCTTCGCCCGTCAGTTCCAAATAAGCGCTGCCGCCACCGAAAACTTTTGGAAACAATGCCTGTAGGCCACCATTGATCTGTTCGAAAGTATCCTTGAAACGATTCCGGGTTTCCTTGTCGATCTTGCGGATCACGTTTTCCAGGGTTTCCAGGGCCTGTACCAGGTCGGCATCCTGGGCATCCAGGTAGCGCTTGCGCTCGGACTGCTGGCGGTATTCGTCGATCGCCGCGAGGTTGATCGCCCCCAGGCGCTGGATCCGCGCCGCAATCCGCTCCAGTTCCTCTTCCGCGGCCGGCTCGCTGGCATCCGCCGCCAGGGTCGCCAGTACCCCCTCCAGGTCATAACCATCGGCCAGCAACTGCTCCTGCAGCGCCTTGCGCCGCACGCTCAGCGCCTGCCACTCCATCCGTTGTTGCTCGAGCTGCCCGCGAATCAACTGCGACTGCTGCTCGGCCTGGCTGCGACGCTTCTCGGCTTCACGCAATTCACGGTCGGCGTCTTCCATGGCGATCTGCGCGGCCTTGAGCTCGACATCCACGCTCATGCGCCGCTCCAGCAACTCTTCGAGCTTGAGGCGCAATTCTTCCAGGGGCGCCTCGCCCTCCTCCAGGTTGAGGCTCAACTGTTCGCGCTTCTCGGTCAGGCGCTCGGACTGCATCTCCAGGCGCTCCAGGGCCTGGCGCGTGGAGTCGTGCTGGGCCTTGAGCGAGCCCATGCGCACCGCCAACTGATGGGCGTGGTCCTTGTGCTGGCGGGCCTCCTGGCGCACCCGGTCGAGACGCTCGCGCAAGCTGTCGCGCTGGGCCAGCAGCGACTCGCGCTGCTCGGTGTCCAAGGCCATGCCATCCAGCGCATCCTGCAGCTGCAGGCGCGCCTCGCCGATCTGCTCATGCTCCAGTTCTCGCTGCTCAGCCAGCTCCACCAGTTCCTCGTCGAGGCGGCTGCGGCGCAGATGCAACTGCTCGGCCTTGGCTTTGCCAGCGGACAACAGGGCTTTCAACTCACCCTGCTGGCGAGCCTCGTCCTGCAATAGCCGGCGCAGATGCTCACGCCCGTTTTCCTGCTGGCGCTGCTGGGCCCGCAGGTTGAGCAACTGGCTTTCCAGGTCCTCGACACTGGCTTCACGCTCATCGCGCTCGAGTATCAGTTGCTGGATTTCCTGGCCCCGGGCCAACACCCCACTCTGCGCGTCGCCGGCGCGGCGCACCCGCAGGAAATGCCGGCCGACCCAATAACCGTCGCGGCTGATCAGGCTCTGCCCCGCCGCCAACTGGCCACGCAAGGCCAAGGCCTGCTCGAGGCTGTCCACCGGCTTGACCTGGCCCAACCAGGGCGCCAGGTCGACCTGGGACTGCACCTTGTCCAGCAAACTGCCGGGCAAGGACGAAGCCTCTCCCGGCAGGCTCAACAAGCGCAGGTCGCCCTGCTCGAACCCACCCAGGTCGATACCGGTGAAATCCTCCACCAGCACTGCCTGCAGGTCGGCACCCAACACGGTTTCCACCGCCAGCTCCCAGCCGGCCTCCACCTGCAGGTCATCGGCCAGGCGTGGGCGCTCGGCCAGTTGCTGCTCACGCAGCCATTGGGCGGTGCCGGTGTCCGGGTCCAGGGCCGCTTGCTGCAGGGCCTCCAGGGACGCCAGGCGACCGTTGAGCCGCTGCAACTCGCCCTGGGCTTGCTGCTGGGCCTGGGTCGCCTGCTGCAACTGCTGGCGCAGTTGTTCCAGGCGCTCGACCTGGGACTCCTCGCTGGCTTGCAAGTCCTCCAGGGTGGCCTCGCTGGCGGCCAGTTGTTCATTGAGCTCGAGCATGGCCGCGTCTTCCGGATCGGCGGTCAGTTGCTCACGCTCTTCGCCCAAGCGTCGCTGGCGCTCGGCCAGGCGCTCCAGGCTGGCCTCCAACTGCTGGATGCGTGACTGCTGCACTTCCGCCTGGCGCCTTGGCTCGGCGGAACTGAGGTTGAAGGCGTCCCACTGCTCCTGCCAGCCATGCATGGTGGCCTCGGACTCCTCCAGGGCCGCCGCGGCTTCCTCGGCAGCGGCGCTGGTGAGCTCCTGTTCGGGCTCGAGCATCGCCAACTCTTCGCCCAGGGTCGCCAGCAAGGTGCGGTCGTGGCCCAGGTGCGATTCGGTCTCCAAGCGCGCGCGCTCGGCTTCCTTCAGATCGTCCTGTAGCTGGCGCAGGCGCTGCTGGCCGTGCTGGATGCTCTGCTCGACCCGGGCGATGTCGCCACCTACCGAGTAGAAACGCCCCTGCACCTGGTTGAAGCGCTCGGACAGCTCATGATGGCCGTCGCGCAGGCGCTCAATGGCGGCATCGGCGTTGCGCTGCTCGGCCACCAGGGCTTCGAAGCTGACCTCCTGGCTGCCGATCACCGACTCGCGCTGCCCCACCTGCTCGTTCAGCGCCTGCCAGCGCAAGGCCGACAGTTGCGCCTTGAGCTGACGCTCCTCGGCCTTGTATTCCTGGTATTTCTCAGCGGCCTGGGCCTGGCGATGCAGGCGCTCGAGCTGGCGCTCCAGCTCCTCGCGCAAGTCGGTCAGGCGCGCCAGGTTCTCATGGGTGCGACGGATGCGGTTTTCCGTCTCGCGCCGGCGCTCCTTGTACTTGGAAATGCCAGCGGCTTCCTCGATGAAATTGCGCAGGTCCTCGGGCTTGGCCTCGATCAGCTTGGAGATCATGCCCTGCTCGATGATCGAGTAGCTGCGCGGCCCGAGGCCGGTGCCCAGGAAGATGTCGGTGATATCCCGGCGACGGCATTTGGCACCGTTGAGGAAATAGCTGTTCTGGCTATCGCGGGTCACCTTGCGCCGGATCGAGATCTCGGCATAGGCGGCATACTCGCCCACCAGGGTGCCATCGGAGTTGTCGAATACCAGTTCGATGCTCGCCTGGCTCACCGGCTTGCGGCTGGTGGAACCGTTGAAGATGACGTCGGTCATCGATTCGCCGCGCAGGTTCTTCGCCGAGCTTTCGCCCATCACCCAGCGTACGGCGTCGATGATGTTCGACTTGCCGCAGCCATTGGGCCCGACCACCGCCGCCATGTTACTGGGGAAGTTGACCGTGGTCGGATCGACGAAGGACTTGAACCCCGCCAGCTTGATGCACTTGAGTCGCACGTTTATGCATCCGCCAGGGCAGACACCACCAGGTCGCTGCTGCGCTGGCCGTAGGCGGTCAGTACCCGGCGGATCTGCGCCAGGTCACGGGCCAGCACGGCAGCCAGCAATTGCTCGAACAACTGAAGGTACTCGCTCATGGACGCCTTGCGCTGGTCCAGCGCCAGGTAATAGGCGCGGCTCATGGCCGGGTGCAGGTTCTCGACGGTCTCCTGCAGGTACGGGTTGTTGGCGAAGGGATAGGCGGCGCGCATCACGCTGAAGCTGTCTTCGACGAAGGCGCGGATGTCCTGGCTCTGGTAGGCACTTTCCAGGCGTTGCTGGATCTGCAGGAACGGCGCCATGTCGCTTTGCTGCTGCCAGCCGCTGGCTACGGAATTGCCGAGCAGGATGTACATCTCGCTCATCAGGGTGCAGAGGCTGCGGACCTTGTGCTCGGTGAGCTCGGTCACGTGGGCGCCACGGCGCGGCAGGATGGCGATCAGGTGGCGACGCTCCAGGATCAGCAAGGCCTCGCGGACCGAGCCGCGGCTGACATTGAGAGCCAGGGTGACCTTCTGCTCCTGGATGCGCTCCCCAGGCTTGAGATCCCCGCGAATGATACGTTCGGCGAGGTGGTGAGCGATTTGCTCGGCGAGACTGTCCGGCGCCTTGAACGTCATGGTTTTCCTTCAGAATCTTTAATCGGCACAAGCGGCGAAGTGTAGCGCAATTGATACCTCGGCGCGGAGTGCCACGGCAGCGGAATTTGCCATGAAACCCGCAGATAGACGGCTATTGGTCGGGTCTGCACCGATGGTTGTCGACTGACGCCCGGCCCCGCGCCAGCGGCCACGAGGATCTTGGTCATACTTGAATTGTTGGGCGAATAAATTTCCTGACCCTGAAGTCAGAAAATCATTGACCGAAAAGTCAGACATGACTAAATTCGGCCCACGTCGCTTAACAACAATAATGAGTTTGCGAGGCCTTCCGTGATCCAGTTTCTACTCAACCAGGAGCTCCGCAGCGAGCACACCCTGGACCCGAACCTGACCGTGCTCGACTACCTGCGCGAACACCTGGGCAAGCCTGGCACCAAGGAAGGCTGTGCCAGCGGTGACTGCGGGGCCTGCACCGTGGTGGTCGGCGAGCTGCAAGTCGATGCCCGGGGCGGCGAATCGATCCGCTACCGCAGCCTCAACTCGTGCCTGACCTTCGTGTCCTCCCTGCACGGCAAGCAGCTGATCAGCATCGAGGGCCTCAAGCACCAGGGCCAGTTGCACAGCGTGCAGCAGGCCATGGTCGACTGCCATGGTTCACAGTGCGGCTTCTGCACGCCGGGCTTCGTCATGTCGCTGTTCGCCCTGCAGAAGAACAGCAGCCAGCCCGACAGCCACAAGGCCCACGAAGCACTGGCCGGCAATCTGTGCCGCTGCACCGGCTACCGGCCGATCCTCGCCGCCGCCGAACAGGCCTGCGCTGATGAGCGCGGCGACCAGTTCGATGCCCGCCAGGCCGAGACCATCGCCCGCCTCAAGGCCATCGCCCCGCAAGACACCGCCGAGCTCAACAGCGGCGACAAGCGCTGCCTGGTGCCCCTGACCGTCGCCGACCTGGCCGATCTCTACGACGCCTATCCCCAGGCCCGCCTGCTGGCCGGCGGCACCGACCTGGCACTGGAGGTGACGCAGTTCCACCGCACCCTGCCGGTGATGATCTACGTCGGCAATATCGCCGAGCTCAAGCGCATCGAACACTTCGAGGACCGCCTGGAGATCGGCGCAGCCACCGCCCTCACCGATTGCTACGACGCCCTGCGCGGCGAGTACCCGGACTTCGGCGAACTGCTGCAACGCTTCGCCTCGCTGCAGATCCGCAACCAGGGCACCCTGGGCGGCAACATCGGCAACGCCTCGCCCATCGGCGACTCGCCGCCGCTGCTGATCGCCCTGGGCGCGCAGATCGTGCTGTGCAAGGGCCAGGTGCGCCGGACCCTGGCCCTGGAGGATTACTTCATCGACTACCGCGTCACCGCCCGCCAGGACAGCGAGTTCATCGAGAAGATCATCGTGCCCCGCGCCAGCGCCGAGCGGCAGTTCCGCGCCTACAAGGTGTCCAAGCGCCTGGACGACGATATCTCCGCGGTCTGCGCGGCCTTCAACCTGCGGATAGTCGACGGCGTGATCGAGGAAGCGCGCATCGCCTTCGGCGGCATGGCCGCAACCCCCAAGCGCGCCAGGCACTGCGAGGCGATCCTGACCGGCGCCGACTGGACCCAGGCGAGCATCGAGCAGGCCTGCGCGGCCCTGGTCCAGGACTTCACGCCGCTCTCGGATTTTCGCGCGAGCAAGGAATACCGCCTGCTGAGCGCGCAGAACCTGCTGCGCAAGTACTTCATCGAACTGCACACACCGCACATCGAGACTCGGGTGACCGCTCATGTCTAACCAGCACAAGGTCGAAAAGACCCAGGACGAACTCTCGGCCCTGTTTCGCCAGGACCTGACCACCGGCGTCGGTCGCAGCGTCAAGCATGACAGCGCCGAAAAACACGTGTCCGGCGAAGCGGTGTACATCGACGACCGCCTGGAATTCCCCAACCAGCTGCACGTCTATGCCCGGCTCTCGGACCGTGCCCACGCCCGGGTCATCAGCATCGACACCACCCCCTGCCATGCCTTCGAAGGGGTGCGCATCGTCATCACCCACCAGGACATTCCCGGCCTCAAGGACATCGGCCCGCTGCTGCCCGGCGACCCGTTACTGGCCATCGACACCGTGCAATACGTCGGCCAGCCGGTGCTGGCGGTGGCCGCCCGCGACCTGGATACCGCTCGCCAGGCCGCCATGGCCGCGATCATCGAGTACGAGGACCTGGAACCCGTGCTGGACGTGGTCGAGGCCCTGCGCAAGCGCCACTTCGTGCTCGACAGCCACACCCACCAGCGCGGCGACTCGGCCAGCGCCCTGGCCAGCGCCAGGCACCGCATCCAGGGCGCCCTGCACATCGGCGGCCAGGAGCACTTCTACCTGGAGACCCAGATCTCCTCGGTGATGCCCACCGAAGACGGCGGCATGATCGTCTACTGCTCGACCCAGAACCCCACTGAAGTGCAGAAGCTGGTGGCCGAGGTGCTGGATGTCTCGATGAACAAGATCGTGGTGGACATGCGCCGCATGGGTGGCGGCTTCGGCGGCAAGGAAACCCAGGCTGCCAGCCCCGCCTGCCTGTGCGCGGTGATCGCGCGCCTCACCGGCCAGCCGACCAAGATGCGCCTGCCCCGGGTCGAGGACATGCTGATGACCGGCAAGCGCCACCCGTTCTACATCGAATACGACGTGGGCTTCGACGACAGCGGCCGGCTGCACGGCATCCAGCTGGAGCTGGCGGGCAACTGCGGCTGCTCGCCGGACCTGTCGGCGTCCATCGTCGACCGGGCGATGTTCCACGCCGACAACTCGTACTACCTGGGCGACGCCACGGTCAACGGCCACCGCTGCAAGACCAACACTGCCTCCAACACCGCCTATCGCGGTTTCGGCGGCCCCCAGGGCATGGTCGCCATCGAGGAAGTGATGGATGCCATCGCCCGTCACCTGCACCTGGACCCGCTGGCCGTGCGCAAGGCCAACTACTACGGCAAGACCGAGCGCAACGTCACCCACTACTACCAGACCGTCGAGCACAACATGCTCGAGGAAATGACCGCCGAACTGGAAGCCAGCAGCCAGTATGCCGAGCGCCGCGAAGCCATCCGGCTGTACAACGCCAACAGCCCGGTGCTGAAGAAAGGCCTGGCCCTGACCCCGGTGAAATTCGGCATCTCGTTCACCGCCAGCTTCCTCAACCAGGCCGGCGCGCTGGTCCACGTCTACACCGACGGCAGCATCCACCTCAACCATGGCGGCACCGAGATGGGCCAGGGCCTGAACACCAAGGTGGCCCAGGTGGTGGCCGAGGTGTTCCAGGTCGATATCGGCCGGGTGCAGATCACTGCCACCAATACCGACAAGGTGCCCAATACCTCGCCGACCGCGGCCTCCAGCGGCGCCGATCTCAACGGCAAGGCGGCGCAGAACGCGGCGCAGACCATCAAGGACCGGCTGGTGGAGTTCGCCGCGCGCAAGTACCAGGTCAGCGAGGAAGATGTGGAGTTCCACAACGGCCACGTGCGGGTTCGCGAGCTGATCCTGACCTTCGAGGAACTGATCCAGCAGGCGTATTTCGCCCAGGTATCGCTGTCCAGCACCGGCTTCTACAAGACGCCGAAGATCTACTACGACCGCGCCCAGGCCCGCGGCCGGCCGTTCTACTACTTCGCCTTCGGCGCGGCCTGCGCCGAGGTGCTCGTCGATACCCTGACCGGCGAATACAAGATGCTGCGCACCGATATCCTGCATGACGTCGGCGCCTCGCTGAACCCGGCCATCGACATCTGCCAGGTGGAAGGCGGCTTCATCCAGGGCATGGGCTGGCTGACCACCGAGGAATTGGTCTGGAACGCCAAGGGCAAGCTTGAGACCTGCGGCCCGGCCAGCTACAAGATTCCGGCAGTGGCCGACATGCCGGCGGACCTGCGAGTCAAGCTGGTGGAAAACCGCAAGAACCCGGAAGACACGGTGTTCCACTCCAAGGCGGTGGGCGAACCGCCGTTCATGCTCGGCATCGCCGCCTGGTGCGCCATCAAGGACGCCGTAGCCAGCCTCGGCGACTACCGGCACCAGCCACGGATCGACGCCCCGGCGACCCCGGAACGGGTGCTCTGGGGCTGTGAACAGATGCGCCAGCTGCAGGTGGCGAAAGCCGTAGAGAGCGAATCCGAGCTGGCTCCGCTCTAGACCCAGGCACACCTGTCGCGGGCAGCCTGGCTCCTGCCGGGATGGCATTTCCCTGGAAGAGCCAGGCTTGCCCGCGATGAGGCCCGAACAGACAACAGCGATGTCGAGGTGAACATGTACGACTGGATCAGCGCCCTCGCCGACCTGCAGAACCAGGGAGAACCCTGCGTGCTGGTAACCATCATCGAAGAGCTGGGCTCGACCCCGCGCAACGCCGGTTCGAAGATGGTGGTCAGCGCCAGCCGGGCCTTCGACACCATCGGCGGCGGCCACCTGGAATACAAGGCCATGCAGATCGCCCGGCAGATGCTCGCCAGCGGCCAGCAGGGCACGCATTTGGAGCGCTTCAGCCTCGGCGCCAGCCTCGGCCAATGCTGCGGTGGGGCCACGGTGCTGCTGTTCGAGCCCATGGGCCAGGTGCAGGCGCAAATTGCCGTGTTCGGTGCCGGCCATGTCGGCCGCGCCCTGGTACCCTTGCTCGCCGCGCTGCCCTGCCGGGTGCGCTGGATCGACTCGCGGGAGCAGGAATTCCCCGAACAGATTCCCCAAGGGGTGCGCAAGATCGTCAGCGAGGAGCCGGTGGACGAGATCGATGACCTGCCCCCAGGCAGCTATTGCATCGTCATGACCCATAATCACCAGCTGGACCTGGAGTTGACCGCCGCCCTGCTCAAGCGCAACGATTTCACCTATTTCGGCCTGATCGGCTCCAGGACCAAGCGGGTGAAGTTCGAACATCGCCTGCGCGATCGCGGCTTCGACGCCGCTACCGTGCAACGCATGCGGTGCCCCATGGGGCTGGGCGAGGTCAAGGGCAAGCTGCCCGTGGAAATCGCCATCTCCATCGCCGGTGAAATCATCGCCACCTACAACGCCCATTTCGGCCAGCCCAGCGTCACCGCCGAACCCATTGCCCAGCTGCTGCCGGTCTCGCGCCGCAGTCAGGCCTCGAACTGAAACAGCCACACACTTGAGAATGACCATGTCCCAGACTCGCAAAGCCTACCGTGCCGCCATCCTGCACAGCATCGCCGACCCGGCGCAGGTCGGAATCGAAGCCTCCTACGAGTACTTCGAGGACGGCCTGCTGGTGGTGGAAAACGGCCGGATCAGCGCCCTTGGCCATGCCAGCGAACTGCTCGCGAGCCTGCCCGCCGAGGTACCGGTGAACCATTACCCGGACGCGCTGATTACCCCGGGCTTCATCGACACCCATATCCACCTGCCGCAGACCGGCATGGTCGGCGCCTATGGCGAACAACTGCTGGACTGGCTCAATACCTACACCTTCCCCTGCGAAAGCCAGTTCGCCGACCGGGCCCACGCCGACGAAGTGGCCGACGTGTTCATCAAGGAGCTGCTGCGCAACGGCACCACCACCGCCCTGGTGTTCGGCAGCGTGCACCCGCAGTCGGTGGATGCTTTCTTCAGCGCCGCGCAGAAGCTCGACCTGCGCATGATCGCCGGCAAGGTGATGATGGACCGCAACGCCCCGGACTACCTGGTCGACACCGCAGAGTCCGGCTACCAGGACAGCAAGGCATTGATCGAGCGCTGGCATGGCAAAGGTCGCCTGCACTACGCAGTGACCCCGCGCTTCGCCCCCACCAGCACCCCGCAGCAGTTGACCCTGGCCGGCCAGTTGCTCAAGGAATATCCCGATCTCTACATGCAGACCCACATCAGCGAGAACCTGCAGGAAATCGAGTGGGTCAAGGAGCTGTTCCCCGAGCGCAAGGGCTACCTGGACGTCTACGACCATTACCAGTTGCTGGGCGAACGCTCGGTGTTCGCCCATGGCGTGCACCTGTGCGACGACGAATGCGCGCGCCTGGCGCAGACCGGTTCGGCGGTGGCCTTCTGCCCGACCTCGAACTTCTTCCTCGGCAGCGGCCTGTTCAACCTGCCGATGGCCGAGAAGCACAAGCTCAATGTCGGTCTGGGCACCGATATCGGCGCCGGCACCAGCTTCTCGCTACTCAACACCCTCAATGAGGCCTACAAGGTGATGCAGTTGCAGGGCGCGCGCCTGAGCCCGTTCAAATCCCTGTACCTGGCCACCCTCGGCGGCGCCCGGGCCCTGCGCCTGGAAGAACGGATCGGCACCCTGCACCCCGGCACCGACGCCGACTTCCTGGTCCTGGACTACAAGGCCACGCCGCTGCTGGAGTACCGCCTGCAACAGGCCAAGAGCATCGCCGAGACCCTGTTCGTGCTGATGACCCTGGGCGACGACCGCACCGTGCTGCAGACCTACGCCGCCGGCCAGCAAGTGCACCAGCGCTGATCGGTCCCCGGCGCCAAGGATCCCCCGCTCGACACCGCTCGACCAGGGGATTTTTCATGGAGTCGCAACCTGCTGCGCAAGCTCGCGCCAAACCATCGGCAAAGAGCTCACGCGGATGGGCTCGCACTGCGTATCATCTGCCGCTTCGCCCGGGCCCTGCTGCTCTGCCCCGGGCCCCATGGAGCAACAAGGGGCGTCGCCGCAGGCAGCCCCCGAACCGGAAGAAAGCACATGAGAGAGCTAGCTGAACTCGGCATCTACTACCAGAACTGCGTCATCGAACGGCCCATCCCGAGCCTGGATGAGATCGCCGAATTCCAGGCCAGGCAGGGCGTCGCCCTGCCCGCGGACTACCTGCAGTTCCTGCGCACGATCAATGGCGGCGCGCCCACGCTGAACTTCTTCGAGAACGACGAGACCGCCTTCGCCATCGAGGCCTTCCACTACCTGGCCCTGGAAAGCGATCCGGACGACAGCTACAGCATCGCCGTGGCCTCCGAATGGCCTTGCGAGGAACTGGGCAGGAAGGTGATCGCCATCGCCGGGGACGGCAGCGGCGACCAGCTCATCATCGACCCGAGCCAAGGCCCCGAGGTGCGCCTGTGGCGACACGACGACGGTAGCGAGCCGGAGATTCTCGCCCCCAGCTTCGAGGCGTTGCTGGCCGGCCTCAAGCCCGATCCGGATGAGGACGAGTGAAACGGCGTTGAGATTTTGATCGGCAATGGCGGCCGGGCCCTGGGGAGGGCCCGGCTCCGGTACGGGTGCTCGGACTAGAAGGTCACTTCCAGGTTCAGGGTTGGCGCCGAGGTGCGGGTACCACGGCCGCCATCCACGCCGAACTTGTTGTGCCAGTACTCGTAGCCGACCCCGAGGTAGAGGTTGGGCTTGACGTTCTTGCCCGGCAGCACGGCGAACATCAACGAGGTGCGCATCAGGGTTTCCGGGGCCGTGTCACGGTCGTTGTAGTCATGGCCCTTCTCCCCGATGTAGTTGACGAAGCCCTGGAACTTGGCCGCATGGCTGCCCATCTCGAATGGCCGCATCCAGGCCAGGTTGAGCAGGTAGGTATCGTCGAAGGTATGGTCCGGGTCCTTGGCCCCGGGGATGCCGGAATGGTTGTTTTCCTTGTAGTACAGCAGGCTCAGGTCGAGCACGCCGACGGTGTTGAACTTCAGGGTCGGGCCGAACACCAGGGCGCGTTTCTTCGCCGAACCCAGGTTGTTGTTGCGGCTGGCGTCGAAACCCAGGGTCAGCGCGTAGTCCTTGACCAGGCCTGTGCCCAGGGGCGTATCCAGCACCCGCGAGGCGAAGAGCTGGTGACGATAGACGCCGTACACTTCGCTGCTGCCCTTGTTGGTGCCCTTGCGCGGGTCATCGTTGTCGGAGAGCAGCACATCCAGGTGCAGGTAGTTGCTGCCGTACTGATAGCCGCTGGCGTGGGTGAAGCTATAGACACGCTTGCTGATGTAGTGCGGGTTGTTGGGATTGGTGAATTCCTTGCCATAGCGAAAGCCCACGCTGTTGCTCATCCATTCCAGGGCGGTCGCTTGCCCCGCTCCGATCAAGGTCATCAGCAGGGTCGCGCCTTGTAGTGCCTTTTTCATTTTTATTATGTCCTGTGGCTGATGGCAGCTTCGCTGGCTGCCGACCGGCGCAGTATCGACACAAGCGCCGCAGGGGCCAAAGCACAGAATATCGCCCGGCGTGCTGCCAAAACGGCAGCGCTGGCCTGATGCCGGTCAGTTAAGCGAGGTGATCCCCTGCAGGAGCAGCCGGTCGACGCTCGATTGCTCGCGATGGCTGTCAGCGTTAGCGCTTGCTGACTGGATAAACGCGGCGCTCTGCAGTCCATCGCGGGGAAGCCTCGCTCCTACGATTTCCTCAGCTGATCGACATTAAGCACTGGCTGGCGGCCAGTGCATTCGGCGCGCTGGCGAATACCGATCTCTTCATCCAGCAGGTGCGCCAGTGCCTCCACGGCGCCAGGCAGGTCGCGACCGCTTCGGGCATAGAGCCCCAGGTCGCTGTAGATGCCGCCCTGGTCGCTCAGGGGGATGTGCACCAGCGCGCCGTGGGCCAGGTCCGCCTCGACTCCGATCCGGGTCTGGAAGGCCACACCCAGGCCGTGGCGGACCATCTGCCGCGCCAGCTCCATGGAGTTGCTCTGCAGGGGTGGTTTGTCCAGCAGGCCGAGGCGCTTGTGCAGGGGCATCAGCAGGTGATGGATCGACAACTCGCTCTTGGCCAGGATCAGGCCATGCTCGGCACAGGTGGCGAAATTCACGCTTCCCCGATCGGCCAGGGGATGCCCGGGGCTGACCAGCGCTCCCAGGCGAAAATGCCCGACGCTCAATTGGCGGATCTCGGCCGCCCTGGGCAAGGCGAACGCCAGCCCCAGGTCCGCTCGATTGCTGGTCAGCGCCTGGGGAATCGCCTGCGAGCCCTGGACCGTCACACCGATGGTCACCTGGGGATAGAGGTCGCGCATGCGCTTGAGTACCGCCGGCAACAGGTCGACGGTGGCGCCCTCCACCGTGGCGATCTCCACGTGCCCGCTCTGGAGCCCGCGCAGCGCATCGAACTCCAGGCGCACTCGCTCCAGGTCCTGCAGTACCAGGCTGACATGCCGACTCAACGCCTCGCCGGCCAGGGTCAGGCGCAGGCCGCCGGGCAGGCGCTCGAATAGCGAGGTACCGATTTCATCCTCGATCTTGAGGATCTGCCGGTTCACCGCCGAGGAGGCGACATTCAAGCGCCGGGCAGCCTCGCGGATCGAGCGGCAACGGCGGACCATGTCGAAATAATGGATCGCGCAAGAATGAATACGCAGGGTTCTGCCGCTCATGCCTTGGACTCCTTGGGCACGATGAAAGGCCGCCGCGGGCTGGCCGAGAGCGTGGAAGACAGAACTGTATACAATCAAACAAGAAAACCACAACAATCCAGCAGTTGCCCAGCGCCCGGGGCGCCAAACAACAATCCCCCGCCCCATGGAACATGGAACGGGGGATCGGTCGTGCGGGACGAGGTCCTACAGCTTGGCGCTGGAGCGGCCCGGTTTTTTCGTCTGCAGCAGGTGCGAGAACACCGCGTGCAGGTCGTCCGAGGCACTTTCCTCGTCGAGATTGAGCTTGCTGTCGATGTGGTCCATGTGGTGCATCATCAGGTTCACCGCCAGCTCGGCATCACGCGCCTCGATGGCATCGATCAGCTGGGTGTGCTCGTCGTAGGAACAATGGGAGCGGTTGCCACTTTCATACTGGGCGATGATCAGCGAGGTCTGGGATACCAGGCTGCGCTGGAAGCTGATCAGCGGGGCATTTTTCGCCGCCTCCGCCAGCTTCAGGTGGAATTCCCCGGAAAGACGGATGCCGGCACCACGATCGCCACGGGAGAAGCTGTCGCGCTCCTCGTTGACCATCTGCCGCAGCTCCAGCAACTGCTCGGTGGTGGCGTGCTGCACTGCCAGCTCGGTGATGGCCCGCTCCACCAGGCGCCGGGCGAGGAACACCTGGCGCGCTTCCTCGACGCTCGGGCTGGCCACCACTGCCCCACGGTTGGGACGCAGCAGCACCACGCCTTCGTGGGCCAGGCGCGAGAGCGCGCGACGGATGATGGTACGGCTGACCCCGAAAATCTCTCCCAGCGCCTCTTCGCTCAATTTGGTACCGGGCGCCAGGCGCTGTTCGAGAATGGCCTCGAAGATATGCGCGTAGACGATATCGTCCTGGGTTCCGCTGCGTCCGGCCTTGCCTGCTCGCGGTTGTTTCTTCAGAGGTTGCAACTGTTCGTTCATGGGCACTCGGGTCGAGAGGACTGCAGCGGTGTCAGCGTGACTTTAATACGCCACGATGGGGCGCTGGCAAGTATCGCGTTAAAACAGGTGCACATTGTACACAACCCTTGGGACGCAACAGTAAAAAGTGTGCTTGCCCCCGTTGGCGCACCCGGACTGTACGGCTGTTTGCAGGCGCGGCTGTATAGCAACGGCAAGCACGGTTTACGTTTAGGCTTGGGCCCTTGGACCTTAGGCATCGCAGTGCCCTCCCTCGCGGCTCGCATCAGGAACAAGAGCGGTCCATCGCGTCTTTCAAGAACAAGGAACCCCATGATGTCCGATGCCAATCCCGCGCAACTGCGCCCCCTGGCCGACACTTCGCCTTCAGCCATAGTCGCCGGCTTCATCGCCATGATGACCGGCTACACCAGCTCCCTGGTGCTGATGTTCCAGGCCGGACAAGCCGCCGGCCTGAGCAACGGCCAGATCTCCTCGTGGATCTGGGCCCTGTCCATCGGCATGGCGATATGCAGCATCGGCCTGTCCCTGCGCTACCGCACCCCCATCACCATCGCCTGGTCGACCCCGGGCGCCGCCCTGCTGATCACCAGCCTGGGGGGCGTGACCTACGGCGAAGCCATCGGCGCCTACATCACCTGCGCGGTGCTGGTCATCATCTGCGGCCTCACCGGCAGCTTCGAACGCCTGGTGAAAAAGATCCCGGCGTCCCTGGCGGCGGCCCTGCTGGCCGGGATCCTGTTCAAGATCGGCAGCGAGATCTTCGTTGCCGCCCAGCATCGCACCGCCCTGGTGCTGGGCATGTTCTTCACCTACCTGGTGGTCAAGCGCCTGTCGCCGCGCTATGCGGTGCTGGCGGCCCTGCTGATCGGCACGGCGCTCTCTGGAATGATGGGGCTGCTGGATTTCAGCGGCTTCAAGCTGGAAGTGGCAACCCCGGTCTGGACCACCCCGCACTTCTCCCTGGCGGCCACCATCAGCATCGGCATCCCGCTGTTCGTGGTGGCCATGACCTCGCAGAACATGCCCGGGGTCGCCGTGCTGCGAGCCGATGGCTACAACGTGCCAGCCTCGCCGCTGATCACCGCCACCGGCCTGGGTTCGTTGCTGATGGCGCCCTTCGGCTCCCACGGCATCAACCTTGCGGCCATCAGCGCGGCGATCTGCACCGGCCCCCATGCCCATGAAGACCACGCCAAGCGCTACACCGCAGCGGTCTGGTGCGGGATCTTCTACGGCATCGCCGGGACCTTCGGCGCCACCCTGGCCGCGCTGTTCGCCGCTCTGCCCAAGGAGCTGGTGTTGTCCATCGCCGCCCTGGCGCTGTTCGGCTCCATCATCAACGGCCTGACCATCGCCATGAGCGAAAGCAAGGAGCGCGAAGCGGCGCTGATCACCTTCATGGTGACCGCATCCGGGCTGACGCTGTTCTCGGTGGGCTCGGCATTCTGGGGCATCGTCGCCGGGGTGCTGACCCTGCTGATCCTCAACTGGCGCAACGCCTGAGACCCGGAACCGGCGTGGGCGCCAAATGACGCCCACGACAAAACCCGGGACAAGCCCGAAGCCGGAGCAACGATCGATAGGGAAAAAGGAAAGGTTGCCCTCGGGCAACAACGCACGGACGACCCGGCCGGGTCGTCCGTGCATGACATCACGCGGTCGGGTTGATCGCGTTGTCCGGGTACCACACGTCCAGCAGCGGGCTGACTTCAACGTTGGTCAGCTCGGTGCGTGCCTTGAGCCAGGCTTCAACGGTGGCACGTTGCTCTTCGCTGACGGAACCGCGCTTGCTCAGGCAAACCAGGCCGAAGTCGTCACCGCCCACATAGCCCAGGCCGTTGGCTTCCATCGCTTCTTTGAGGAATGCGTCGAGGAAAGCGTCGATGGCTTCGTCGGACAGATCTTCTTTGAAATCCAGGTTCAGCTCAAAACCCAGCTCCTGGAATTCATCTACGCAGAGCTTTTTGCGCAGACGGCGGGAACGGTTAGTGGCCATGGAACAATCCTCATAAGTAATAACGGGCGGCACTTTACCAGTTTAGCCAGGCGATTGCCTGACTCTATGAGAACGCCGGTCGGTCATTGGCAAAAAAAATACCGCCACCGCGGGCCGTGGCACGGCACAAGCCGCTATACCTTGGGGCATAATGCCGACACTTTCATGACCACTGAGGGATTTTCATTTGTACCCCTCGCCTTTTTTCCCCTCGACTGCAGGGTTCCATTCCATATGATCAAATCGTTGCGTCCACTACTGCTCGCCAGTGTCGTCTTGCCCCTGGCTTTCCAGGCTTACGCCGCCCCGATCAACACCACCCTGACTCCCAAGGTCCAGCAAGCCCTCAAGGCCGCCAAGGTCCCGGACAACGCCCTGTCCCTGGTGATGCTGCCTCTCGATGGCCCTGGCACCCCGACCATCTTCAACGCCGACGTATCGGTCAACCCGGCCTCCACCATGAAGCTGGTGACCACCTACGCGGCCCTGGAAATGCTCGGCCCGACCCACCAGTGGAAGACCGAGTTCTACACCGACGGTACCCTCAGCGGCGGCATCCTCAACGGCAACCTGTACCTCAAGGGCGGCGGCGACCCCAAGCTGAACATGGAGAAGCTCTGGCTGCTGATGCGCGACCTGCGGGCCAACGGCGTGCAGCAGATCACCGGCGACCTGGTGCTGGATCGCAACTATTTCGTCCAGCCGCAACTGCCGGAATTCGATGACGACGGCAAGGACGAGAACAAGCCATTCCTGGTCAAGCCCGATGCCCTGATGGTCAACCTCAAGGCCCTGCGCTTCGTCGCCCGCAACGACTCCGGCCGGGTGCTGGTATCGGTGGAACCGCCGATCGCCAAGATCCGCATCGACAACCAGGTCAAGGCCCTCAGCGGCAAGCAATGCACGGGCGATGTGCGCTACAACCCGGTGACCCAGGCCGATGGCAGCGTGATCGTTACCGTCGGCGGCCAGTTGGGCGATGGCTGCAGCTCGCAGACCTACCTGTCGCTGCTGGACCATGCCACCTACACCGCCGGTGCGGTACGGGCGATCTGGAGCGAACTGGGCGGCAGCATCCAGGGCAAGGATCGCCTGGCCGTGGTGCCCAAGGACGCCAAGGTCCTGGCCCGGGCCTTCTCCCCGGACCTGGCGGAGATCATCCGCGACATCAACAAGTACAGTAACAACACCATGGCCCAGCAGCTGTTCCTGAGCCTGGGGGCCAAGTACCGCAACGAAGCCGACGGCGACGACGCCAAGGCCGCGCAGCGAGTGGTGCGCCAGTGGCTGGCGAGAAAAGGCATCACCTCGCCGCACCTGGTGATGGAGAACGGTTCCGGCCTGTCCCGGGCCGAGCGGGTCAGCGCCCGGGAGATGGCCGGCCTGCTGCAAGCGGCCTGGAAAAGCCCCTACGCTGCCGAGTTCATCAGCTCGATGCCTATCGCCGGGATGGACGGGACCATGCGCAAGCGCCTGAAACGCACGGCCATGAGCGGCGAGGCGCACATCAAGACCGGCACCTTGAACACCGTTCGGGCCATTGCCGGCTACAGCCGCGATGACAATGGCAACACCTGGGCCGTGGTGGCGATCCTCAACGATCCGCAGCCCTTCGGCGCTTCCTCGGTGCTGGACCAGGTCCTGCTGGACCTCTATCGCCAGCCCAAACTGGCCGGTAGCGCAGCGACGCGCTAGGCCCTGTTGCAGCGGCGGCGCATCCGCCGCTGCCGTTCACGCCTGCTCCGGCTGTACCCGGTCGCGCCCGGCCTGCTTGGCGGCATAGACGCCGGAGTCGGCCCGCAGCAACAAGCCATCCGCTCCCTCGCCTACCCGCCAGCTGGCAATGCCGAAGCTGGCGGTGACCCTGCCCACCGGCTCGATCGGCGCACTGCGCAAGCCCTGCCACAGCTCCTGGGCCAAAACCTGCGCCTGCTGGCCATTGGTGTCCGGGCACAGGAGCATGAATTCCTCGCCCCCCAGGCGGCAGAACACATCGGTGCGGCGCAAGCGCCGGCTGATGCGCTGGCACACGCCGCGCAGCACCTGGTCGCCCACGGCATGGCCGTAGCGGTCGTTGATCCGCTTGAAGTGGTCGATGTCCAGCATGATCACCGCCATCTCCCCGCCGCTGCGCTCCAGGCGCTGCATCTCATGTTGCAGCTGCTCCTGGAAATAGCGTCGGTTGTGGATGCCGGTCAGGGCGTCGGTGACCGACAGCGCGCGCAATTCTTCCTCGACCCGCTTGAGATCGGAAATATCCGAGATATAGCCGTGCCATAGCACCCCGCCGCCAGGCAGGCTTTCCGGGCTGGCCGCGCCGCGCATCCAGCGCAGGCCTCGCTCCGGCAGGCAGACCCGGTATTCCTCGCGCCAAGGGCTCAGGTGCTGCGCCGACACCTGGATCGACTGGCTTATCCGTTCCAGGTCCTCGGGATGAATGCGTTCGAACACCGGCGCGGCATCCTCTTGCAGTAGCAGCGGATCGATCTCGTAGATCTCCCGCATGCCATCACTGGCATAGGTGAAGCTCATGTGCCCGTCGGCGTCGATCTTGAACTGGTAGATGCCGCCAGGAACATGGGCGCTGAGCCGCTTGAGCAAGCGGTCACGGGCGGCCAGGGCCTCGTGCACGCGCTTGCGCTCGGTGATGTCGATGCAGATCGCCAGGTGGCCGATCCACAAACCCTGGTCGTCGAGTACCGGGGTCGCCAGCATGTTCACCGGCAGGTGGCTGCCATCCCGGCGCACCAGGGTCCACTCCCGGGCTTCGTGGCCGCCCGCCATGCCCTCTTCCACAAGCATCGCCTGGGACATCGGGATCGGCTTGCCATAGCGCTGGCTGAGGCTCTGGGCCCAGCTCTCCAGCTCCTTGGGCAAATGCAGGCTCTCCAGGGTCAACAGCCCCACCACTTCGCTGCTGCTGTAGCCAAGCATCTGCTCGGCCCCGGCGTTGAAGGTGGTGATGATCCCGCGCAGGTCGGTGGCGATGATCGCCACCTGGGTCGCGGCGTTGAGCACGCTGCGCAGCTGGCTGTGGGTCCCGCGCAGTTCGTGCTCGCGACTACGCAGTTCGGCGGTGCGCTGCTCCACCAGGGTCAGGGCCCGCTGGCGCTGGCTGACCAGCACGTAGAGCAAGGCGCTGAGCAACAGGCTCAAGAGCCCGCCGAGGATCACCAGGCTGGCCAGGGAAAAATGGTTGGCATGCAGGAAGGCCGCTCCCGGCCGGATCTCCACCTGGTAATCGCGGTCCGCCAGGCGTAGCAGGCGGCTGGCATTCAGGTACCCGTTGATCGGCGGGTTGTTCGATTCATAGAGCACCTCGTGCCGGCCTTCGCTGGACAGGTCGAGGATGCGCACCGAGAGATTGTCGCTGGCCGGCACCGACAACCCTTCGGCCACCAACTGCCGCAGGCTGATCACCGCCAATACGTAGCCGTCAGGCCGCGACTGCTGTTGGCCGCCATGCACAGCACGCCGGACCGGGGCCGCCAGCACCACGCCACGGGCATAGGCCGGGTCGACCGCCACCAGGTGCACTGGCGCCGACACCGCCATGCCATCCAGCTCCCGCGCCCGCTCCAGGGTGGCCCGGCGCAGGGGCTGGGCCAGCAGGTCGTAGCCCAGGGGCGAACCCATGGGGCTCTGGGTCTGGCTGTACAACACCGGGGCATAGTCCTCGCGCTCGCCGGCCGGCTCCATCTGCCCGGCGCCATTGAGCTGCAGGATAGAGAACCCTGCCACGCCCTGGTCGCGCACCTCCTGCTCGAAGGCCGGGCGCCGGGCACGACTGATCAGCGGCGCCCAGGCATAGGCCTGGGTACGACGCAACAAGGGCTTGGCATAACCATCGAAATCCTGGCGACTCACCAGGTCGGAATTGACGAAGAAACGCCGCAGGCCATCCAGGCGTTGCTCCTGGTCCTGGAAGCGTTCCTCGATGCGGCTGTAGCGCTCGCTGGCCAGCAACTGGAAGCGCTGGCGCAACTGCTGCTTGTTGAGGTTGTAGGTGGACCAGGCCAGCAGGCCGGTCAGGATGCCGCCGGCCAGCAGCACCAACAGGGCCACCAGCCAGGCGGAAACTTCTTCACTGATGAAACCCAGGATTTTCGGGCGTACCACATGCAACGGCATAAGTAGAACTCATCACGCCAGCGAGTTTGGGTGTCATTCGGACTTGCTGTGAGTTATAGCCATTAGCCATTAATTTGACCAGTATCAAGCCATTCCGAAGCCTGGAAATTCAGGCCTCGGCGGCTTGTCCGGTCTTCAGCGGACGCTGATTTTCCAGGCGCGGTGGATCTTGCCGTTACGGGCGAAGTCCGGGTCGATGGTGCTCGCGGTGATCTCCTCGACCTGGTAGCGCGCAACGAGATTCTCATCCAGCTGGAACTTGCGGAAGTTGTTGGAGAAATACAACACGCCGCCAGGAGCCAGGCGCGCCAGGGCCAGGTCGAGCAACTGCACGTGGTCGCGCTGTACGTCGAACACCCCTTCCATGCGCTTGGAGTTGGAGAAGGTCGGCGGGTCGATGAAGATCAGGTCGAACTCGTCGCGGCAGGTTTCCAGCCAGGCCATCACATCGCCCTGCTCCAGGCGGTTCTTGTCGGAGAAGCCATTGAGCAAGAAGTTGCGCCGCGCCCAGTCCAGGTAGGTTTTCGACAGGTCGACGCTGGTGGTGCTGCGCGCCCCGCCCTTGGCCGCATGCACGCTGGCGGTAGCGGTGTAGCAGAACAGGTTGAGGAAACGCTTGCCCGCCGCTTCCTTCTGGATGCGCATGCGCATCGGCCGGTGGTCCAGGAACAGCCCGGTATCCAGGTAGTCGGTGAGGTTCACCAGCAGCTTGACCCCGCCTTCGCGGACCTCGGTGAACTGCCCCTGGGCCCCCTGGCGCTCGTACTGGCGGGTGCCGCTCTGGCGCTCACGGCGCTTGATCAGCACACGGCTCTTGTCGACGTCGAGTGCCTGGGGGATCGCCGCCAGGGCATCGAACAGCCGCGCCTGGGCCTTCTCCGGATCCACCGACTTGGGCGCCGCGTATTCCTGCACATGCACCCAATCCTGGTACAGGTCGATGGCCAGGGAGTATTCGGGCATGTCGGCATCGTAGACCCGGTAGCACTCCACACCCTCGCGCTTGGCCCACTTGCCCAGTTGCTTGAGGTTCTTCTGCAGGCGGTTGGCGAACATCTGCCCGCCTTCGCTCAAGCGCGCCTGCTCCACCACCGGGGCCGGGGCTGGAGCGGGCTTGATGGGGTTGCCGTTCTTGTTGTACTGGCGCTCGACCGGCTCAGGCGCGGCCTGGGCCTGCTCGCGTTCCAGCTGGCGTTGCTCGGGAGTCCGGCGCTCGCCAGTGACGAACTGGTCCGGCTGAACCTTGATCAACAGCAACTTGCAAGGCAGGGCACCGTTCCAGAACGAGTATTGCTTGTGGCTGCGGATGCCCATGCGCTTGCCCAGCTCCGGGGCGCCGGTGAAGACCGCCGCCTCCCAGTTCAGGCAGGCCTGGCGCAGGCGCTCGCCAAGATTCTGGTAGAGGTACAGCAGGCTTGCTTCGTCCCCCAGGCGCTCGCCGTAGGGCGGGTTGCTGATCACCAGGCCCTTCTGGTTCTGGTCCGGGCGCGGCTCGAAGGTCGCCACCTCGCCCTGGTAGATCTTGATCCAATCGCTCAAGCCGGCACGCTCGACGTTGTTGCGGCCCGGCTGGATCAGGCGCGGATCGGCTTCGTAGCCACGGATCCACAGCGGCGGCCGGGCCAACCCGGCCTGGGCACGGGCCTGGGCCTCGTCGTGCAGCTTGCGCCACAGCGCCGGCACATGTCCCTGCCAGGCGGTGAAGCCCCAGCGCTCGCGCTTGAGGTTGGGGGCGATGTCGGCGGCGATCATCGCGGCCTCCACCAGGAAGGTCCCGACACCGCACATCGGGTCGGCCAGGGCCCCGCCTTCAGCCGCGATACGCGGCCAGCCGGCGCGGATCAGCACCGCCGCGGCGAGGTTTTCCTTGAGTGGCGCGGCGCCCTGCTGCAAGCGATAGCCGCGCTGGTGCAGGCTGTGGCCGGAGAGGTCCAGGGAGAGGATGGCTTCGCCACGATCCAGGCGCAGATGGATGCGCAGGTCCGGATTGAGCTTGTCCACCGAGGGACGCTCGCCGGCTGGGGTCCGCAGCTTGTCGACGATGGCATCCTTGACCTTCAAGGCGCCGAAATGGGTGTTGTCGATGCCCGAGCCATGCCCGCTGAACTCCACCGCCAGGGTACCGTCGGCCAGCATGTGGTCCTGCCAGTCGACATCCAGCACGCCCTGGTACAGGTCGTCGGCGTTCTTCATCGGGAAGCGCTTGAGGACCAGCAAGACCCGGTTGGCCAGGCGCGACCACAGGCACAGGCGGTAAGCCGTCTCCATGTCGCCCATGCCGCGCACGGCGGAGGTGTGTTCGCGCGCTTGTTCAAGGCCAAGCCCGGTGGCTTCCTCGATCAGCAGGCCTTCTAGGCCTTTGGGACAGGTGAGGAAGAGTTCGTAACGATCCGACATGGAAATACCAGGGCCTTAGGCAAATAAGTGAACGGGCAACGCATCGCCCGCTCGGTTTTTAATCAAGCGCTTTTCTTCAAGAGCGCTCGTGTGGCACGCAACGTGCCGTCCCACCCCGGCGGGCAGGCTTTCTTGCAGGACAAAAGAGCTTAGAGGCCGGGGCAGATGAAAAGTCAGGGCAACAAAATGACATAAGTCTACCCTTCGTCGAATAGTAGTTGAGTGCAACCGTTCGACATTCTCACTAAAGCATTAACCTCATCATCTAGTAGAGGCCTGATCACAGCAGGCTTTGCTCCAAGGAGACCGTGCAAAAACCGCTCTGGCTTATGGCCTGGACAGCATTATGGTTACGTTCTTATGACAAAACGATCATTCACTTGCTGTGGCCTATTGGTTAGAACTCAACACAGGTTGGCGCCGCAACGGCGTCGACATCAAGGCTCGCGACGCCGGCAGCGAGCACCAACGGCAGAACCGATCTGCCCGACCTCAACGAAGGTCGACGGGACATATACAGTCAACAAGTGAGGGAAACACCCTATGAGAAGACTAAAGCGTGATCCGTTGGAAAGAGCGTTTTTACGCGGATATCAGTATGGCGTTAATGGCAAGTCCCGTGAGCTTTGCCCATTTACTCTACCGTCGGTACGCCAAGCCTGGATCAACGGCTGGCGCGAAGGACGCGGCGACAACTGGGACGGTATGACAGGCACTGCGGGTATACACAGACTCAACGAACTTCGCGCTGTCGGCTGATCAGGGCACATTCCGACACCTAAAACTTGAATAGATGACGATTTAACCACGCGCGCCCCATCCGGGCGGCGGGCTTCGGCCCAGGGGCTCCTTCAAGGAGCCCTTTTTATTGCGCCGCAAAAGTCCGCCGATGCCTCAGCCCATCGCCGCGATGGCATCCACCGATTCGCGAATCAGCGCCGGCCCTTTATAGATGAACCCCGAATACAGCTGCACCAGGCTCGCGCCGGCGGCGATCTTCTCGGCTGCATGCTTGCCTTCGGTGATGCCGCCCACCGCGATGATCGGCAGGCGACCGGCCAGCTCGGAAGCCAGGACCTTGACCGTATGGGTGCTCTTCTCCCGCACCGGCGCACCGGACAGGCCACCGGCCTCGTCGCAATGCTCCAGGCCTTCGACGCCTTCACGGCTGAGGGTGGTGTTGGTGGCAATCACCGCATCCATGCCCGCCTCCAGCAGGGCGCGGGCCACTTCCACGGTTTCTTCATCGCTCATGTCCGGAGCGACCTTGATCGCCAGCGGCACACGCTTGCCATGGATCGCGGTCAATTCCTCCTGGCGCCGGCCCAGGGCGGCCAACAGCTGCTTGAGGGACTCGCCGAACTGCAGGCTGCGCAGGCCCGGGGTGTTGGGTGAGCTGACGTTGACCGTGATGTAGCTGGCCCGGGAATAGACCTTGTCCAGGCAGATCAGGTAGTCGTCCACCGCCCGCTCCACCGGGGTATCGAAGTTCTTGCCGATATTGATCCCCAGCACGCCCCGGTACTTGGCGGCGGCGACCCGCGCCAGCAGGTTATCGACCCCCAGGTTGTTGAAACCCATGCGGTTGATGATGCCCTCGGCCTCCGGCAGGCGGAAGATCCGTGGCTTGGGGTTGCCTGGCTGCGGGCGCGGGGTGACGGTGCCGATCTCGACGAAACCGAAACCCAGCTGGGAGAAGCCATCGATGGCCGCGCCGTTCTTGTCCAGGCCGGCGGCCAGCCCCACCGGGTTGGCGAACTCCAGGCCCATGACCGTCACCGGCTTTGCCGCCGGGACCTTGCACAGCAAGCCGTTGAGGCCCAGACGCCCGCCCGCGCCGATCAGGTCCAGGGACAGATCGTGGGAGGTTTCCGGGGAGAGTTTGAACAGCAGCTGGCGGGCCAGGTTATACATGGGCGCGATGGACTCGGTGGACAGCGAAATGGGGCGACGATTATAGCCGGGCCCGGGCCCCACAGGCGAGGCGCGTCGGCAAATCCGACCAACGCTGGCATATGCCTTGCACCTGCCGCTTCGCCATCCTCCCGGGCCAAGGCCAGATCCTTCACGCAAGGTAGCCCCATGATTGAACACCTTCGCCCGGCGCTGGCCTGGGTCAACGGTAGCGATGCCCCGGAAAAGCCTACAAAAAAACTCAGGCTGGTGATGATCGACAATGGCATGGCCGAGGTCCGCTCTCTGGAGGAAATGCTCAAGCGGAGCGAGAAGCTCGACATCATCGCCTTCGATGCCGACTACAACCGTATCTCGCGGTCGCTGATGCTGACCGGCGAACAGCAGTTCGAGGACATCACTCTCAGCGACCTAGGCCGGCCCCAGGAGCACGGCATCGAGGTGGAGATGGTGAACGGCATCACCGCCGGCCTGGCCGGTGCCACCAGTTGCGATATCTCCCTGACCTTGCGTGGCGTGGCCCGCGGCGTGACGTTACTCACCGCCCATACCCAGGACGACAGCCCGTTGGACTGGCAGGCATTGGCACAGGGAGGAACGACCCTGGTGATCTACATGGGAGTGGCGAAACTGACAGATATCGGCGAACAGTTGCGCGCCGCTGGCATGCCGGATTGGACACCGGTGGCGATGATCGAGAACGCCTCGCTGCCAGAGCAGCGGGAATGTCGCAGCATGCTGGGGAATATGCAGCAGGATGCCCTGGATTTCGGGCTCAAGAGCCCGGCGATCCTGGTGATCGGCGCAGTAGCGGCAACTGCCGGTACCAGCGCCACCCGCCTGCTCCAGGCCTGAGGCCCAGGACAAAATCCGGGCAAAGAAAAACCCGGCCTAGGCCGGGTTTTTCCAAGCTGACAGGCTAATTACTTAGCTTGAGCTTCTACCGAGGCTTCTACGCGACGGTTAACAGCACGACCAGCTTCAGTTGCGTTGTCGGCAACTGGGCGGGACTCACCGTAACCAACGGACTGAACGCGCTCAGCGCCAACGCCGTACTGGTTAACCAGTACTTGCTTAACGGCGTTTGCACGACGCTCAGACAGCTTCTGGTTGTAAGCGTCAGGACCGACGGAGTCAGTGTGACCTTCAACAACGGTGGTGGTCTGTGGGTACTGCTTCATGAAGTCAGCCAGGTTCTTGATGTCAGCGTAGCTGTTAGGCTTGACGACCGACTTGTCGAAGTCGAACTTCACGTCCAGCTCAACACGTACGACTTCAGCAACTGGAGCTTCTGGAGCTGGCTCTGGAGCCGGAGCTGGAGCTACTGGAGCTGGAGCGACTTTACCGGCGTTGCCGCCGAAGTTCACACCCAGACCAACCAGGGCAGCGTAGTCCCACTTGCCGTTGTCCATGCCGTAGTCGGCTTCAACGCCAGCACGGGCGAACAGGTTGTCGGTGAAGTAGTACTTAACACCAGTACCGATGATGGCCTGGGTAGTCTTGTCACGACCGCTGTGACCGTCGGCTTCTACGTTGCTACGGCTCTGGTGACCGAAACCACCGGAAACGTATGGACGCAGGGAGTCCACGCCAGCTTGGCCGAAGTGGTAGGTGGCCAGCAGGCTGGCGGTGTCACCCTTGATCTTCTGGTTGCCGGTACCGTCGTTGGAACGGGTGTGGTTAGTCTTGTCGTAGCTCAGGTCCAACGACAGGTCGTCGGTCAAGAAGTAACCAATACGGGCGCCTGGGTTGAAGCCATCTTCGATGTGCTTAACGCTGTCGTTGTACTGTTTTTTGTAAAACAGTTCACCCTCGACCGCGCCTTGGCCTTGCGCCAGAACGCCGAACGAAGTCACGGCAACAATAGAACCAATGGCAATGCCCAAGGTGTTTTTCAGTTTCATCCGTTAAATCCCCATCTGGTGATTGTAAAGCAGTCCCACATACCGGGGGACAACTCGGCGGTAAGTCTATCAGAACTCACCTAGACGTAAGAGATATTTGCGCCGAACTAAGTTTCAGCAATGCCTGCAAATTTCTCACGCAATTTATCAAGAGCACGTTTGTAACGCATTTTTGTAGCACTCAAACCCATATGCATGATGTCTGCGATCTCCTGGAACTCCAGTTCTGCGACAAAACGCAGCACCAGAATTTCCCGATCGATCGGGTTCACATGCACCAACCAGCGGTCAAGTCCGCCCTTCTCCTCAGGTTTCGGCGCCTTTTCTTCAGACGCCTCCTCAAGGGGATCAAGACTCAAAGCATCCATCAACCGCCGCTTGCGTCGCTCCTTGCGATACTGCGTGATGCATTCGTTGTACGTGATGCTGTATAGCCAGGTCTTGAACTTCGATTTACCCTCAAAGTTCTTAAGGCCATACAGCACCTTCAACATCACTTCCTGACAGACATCATCGGCATCCCGATCGTTCCCCAGATAACGCGCACAAACATTAAATAGGGTTCGCTGATAGCGTCGCATCAACTCTTCATAGGCGCGTGTTACGTGAAACAGCTCCGTATGTGAACGCGCAACCAACTCCTCATCAGAGAGCTCACGGGGGTCATAGCGCGTGGATAGCGTTTGGGTGTTATTCAAAACGAGTCGTGCCGACAGTCAGGTCAGTGTCCACCGCAGCCCGGCGAGGGGCATTTTACGGCGGCATACATTAGCAGGGTGCCGGGTTAGCGGCTACTTACATGCTGCTCCAGCAGGATCCGATTGGAGAGAGAGACTAGCTCACCCTCATCGGTCAGCAATGTAGTTTTGACCGTGCCAATCTCCTCGATCTGGCCTTCAACCTCGCCAACACGCACTTGTTGACCCACCTGGTACAACTCACGCACATAGATTCCCGCAAGAATCTGACCGGCAATTTCCCGGCTTCCCAATCCCATCGCCAACGCAACTGCCAGACCAACGGTAATCAAAACGATCACGATCACATGGTTGAGCAGGTCGGTCTTGACCTCCAACTGGCTGATCGCCACGGAAATACTGATGATGATCACCAATCCCTGAGCAATCCGCCCCACGCCGCTGGCGTACTCCAACCCCACGCCTTCCGCCGCGCCCCGCACCAGCCCATTGGCCAGCTGCGCCAGCAGAACCCCCACCAACAGCACCAGCGCAGCGCCGAAAACCTTCGGCAAATACAACGCAAGCATGTCGAGCGTAGCCGAAACTCGCTCAAGGCCAAGGGATTCAGCAGCAGAAACCAGAAAAATAAGCAGCACGAACCAGTAGACGATCTTGCCGATCAGGGTCGAAATGGGAACTTGCAAGCCCGCCCGGGACAACAATTTGGTCAGGCCGGTACCACCCATGAGGCGATCCAGGCCCAGCTTGGCCAGCAATTTGGACAGCAGGGTGTCGAGCAGCTTCGCAACCACGAAGCCCAGCAACAGCACCACCAATGCGCCGAACAGGTTCGGAATGAAGTTCGCCACCTTGGTCCACAAGGCGGTCATCGCTGTGACGAGGCTCTGCGTCCAGAGATCAAGTTCCATATTCAATCAGCCTTATCAGCAGTGCGAGCAGTAGATTTAAGACGAGAAACCGGCGCGATATGGGCCGATCCGTTATTCAGGGCGATCATCAAGGCCGGCAACCAGCGACCCAGCAGGCTGAACAGGTCCCCTGCCCCCACTTGGCGGTTGGCGGTTTTCAATACGCGGCCCAGGCAAGCGTCGTCATCGCGGCTGGATGGCGAGGCCTTGAGCATGTCACGCAGCGACTCTTCAAACGGATCGTGCATAAGCACCTCTGGTGATGTTTGAAAAAGACGCGATCAGATTTATTCGGGTCACATGAAGCCTCTTCATACCCAACGCAAACGCCGGAATAGCCACCATTGGCCCAGCGCCACCGCCACCAGCAACAGGCAGGCGATGATGAAGCCATAGGGACTGGCAGAGAACGGAATGCCACCGACGTTGATCCCCAAAAGCCCGGTGAGAAAGCTCATCGGCAGGAAGATCCCGGTAATGATGCCGAAGCGGTACATGGTGCGATTCATGCGCACGCTCAAACGCCGATCCTCGGCCTCGAGCACAAGCCCCACGCGCTCCCGGGCCAGCTCCAGCTCTTCCAGGTAGCGGGTCAGGCTGTTGTGCAATTCATTCCAGTAGTCGCCATCGTCGGCAGCGAACCAGGGCAGTTTTATCCGGCTCAACTGCGAGAAGATATCCCGTTGCGGGGCCAGGAACCGCTTCAGCCCGGCAGCCCGACGACGAATCTGCAAAATGCTGCCATGCTCCGGGGTATACCGTTCGTCGGCATCCAGTTTTTCTTCCTCGTCATCGACCACTTCAGCAAGATCGCTGACCAGGGTCTGCACCTTGTGGGTCAGGTATTCGGCCATGTAGAGGAGCAACTCGGCGGCGCTTTTCGGGCCATTGCCCTCGCTCAACTGCGCCAGTAGCTCATCGGTGGCTCGCAAGGGGCGCAAACGCAGCGAGATCACCCGCTGCGCACTGGCGAAGATCCGCACCGAGACCATGTCCTCAGGCTCGGCACCCGGATTGAGGTTGATACCACGCAAGAACAGCAGCAGTTCCGAATCAGGCAGTGCAAGCAAGCGTGGCCGGGTATTTTCCTCCAGCAGCAAGTCGCAACTGAACTCGCTCAAGCCACTGGAGCGACGCAGCCAGGTCTGGGTCTGCGGATGGCTGCGATCCCAATGCAACCACAGGCTCTCATGGGCCTGCAGTTGCAGATCGTCGAGCTCAGTCCGGGCAATCGAGCGCGCGCCGCCTTTACCATCCAGCACGAGGGCATGCACCAGCCCCCACTGCGCGTTTTCTTCCTCGAACATCCTCACCCCTTGTCTGGCCGCTTGGTCATTCAGGCATTTTCAGCGGGCTGGGCGAAACGATCACGCCATTGTTGTCGGCGTAAACATATTCACCCGGACGGAAGGTCACCCCGGCAAAGGTCACGGCCACGTTGAGGTCGCCGATACCGCGCTTGTCGGTCTTCATCGGGTGGCTGGCCAGGGCCTGGACGCCGAGGTCGGTCTGGGCGATGACATCCACGTCGCGGATGCAACCGTAGATCACCAAGCCTTCCCAGCCATTCTTGGCTGCCTTCTCGGCCAGCATGTCCCCCAGCAGGGCGCGTCGCAGGGAACCGCCACCGTCGACCACCAGCACCTTGCCATGCCCCTTGAGCTCGACTTGCTCCTTGACCAGCGAGTTGTCCTCGAAGCACTTGATGGTGACGATTTCGCCACCAAAGGAATCGCGTCCGCCAAAGTTGCTGAACATGGGCTCGACCACCTGCACCAGGTCCGGGTAGGCATCGCACAGGTCGGGAGTAAGGTAATGGTTCATCGAGAAGCTCCTGTAACAGAAAGAACACGATCGACGGTGTCGGTCATTCCGGGGCCAGCAATGAAAATACGAGCCCAATCGGCAGATGTTTAGCCTACCGCACTCGGGCCGCCCACCAGCCTGGCGGGCATTTTCGCAAGACTGCCGACAGAACGGAAAGTCGACTCAATAACTGAATGTGACCAAAACGGTTCAGCGCGTCATATCTTAGCCGCAAGCGCTATCCAGCGAAATGCCCTTGTCAGAGCCTCTGCGTCAAACCGTCGCCATCTGCTCGGTGGCGCAAACCAGCAACGGCGCCTGCTGGTCCCTGAGCCAACGTGCCACCAACGGCCAGACCTCGGCCTGCGCCGGTTTGCTCACGAGCATCTCGACATGGCCGAAATTACCGCCAAAGCCCTGTTCACGCCCCAGGCAGACGAACTGTTTGTGCTCGCTGCCCAGTTGATCGAACAGCTTGCGGCAGGCCCAGGTCGGATCCTGGTGGTCGCCAGCGGCGCTGACCGCCAGGGCCGGTACGCCGACCTCCGTCAGGCCGGCCCACCAATCCTTGTCGGCATCACCGAAACGCCCGAACAGCCCATGCCAGCGCATGCTCTCCAGGGCCAGGCCAATGGGCTCGTCCTCCGGGCCGCGCTTGAGCCGGGAACCGGACAACTGGGCAAACCGCTTGATGAACAGGCGTCCGCTCCACTCCACCAAGGGAATCTTCAAGGGCCAGTAGATACGGCTGACCTGGGTGCCGAAGAACGCCGCCGAGGCCACCCCCGCGTCGCCCAGGTATTGGCCGCCCAGCGCCGCGGCCAGGGTGGTACCGCCCAGGGAATGGCCGATCCAGTGGGGAACCTGCCCACTCAGCTCACGCACGAAGGCCGCGATGGCCGGCAGGTCGTAGCGTGCGTAATCCGCCACTCGGTTGTTGCGGTACTGGGCATTGCGGCGCGACAAGCCATGGCCACGCATTTCCGGGATCCACACATCGAAACCGGCCCGCGCCAGGTAGGCCCCGAGGCCGATGCCCTTGGGCGAGTACCAGAAGCGCCGGTTGGAAAAGCTGCCGTGCAACAGGACCACGGGCACGCCTTGGGCCCCAGGCGCATCGGCCATGCCCAGGCGCGTCACGGCCAGCTCCACCGAAGGATCGGGGCTGTTGCCGGGTTTCAAGCGATAGACATCTTCGCTGAGGTCGCCTCGACGCTCGGCACTGATCAAGGCGACAGGAAATAGGTTGCTGCTGCTTTGCATATTCTTTCTTGCACAAAAAAGGGCGGCATCCGGAAGAAGCGCGCCCTGCTTGAATCGCAAGGCCCGGCCAGTCGCTGGCCAGGCCTGCACTCACCGATTATGCGGCGCCCTGGCCCTCGGCCAGGAAGAACCAGGTCTCGAGCACCGAGTCCGGGTTCAGCGAAACGCTTTCGATGCCCTGCTCCATCAGCCACTTGGCCAGGTCAGGGTGATCCGAAGGGCCCTGGCCGCAAATGCCGATGTACTTGCCAGCCTTGTTGCAAGCCGCAATGGCGTTGGCCAGCAGCTTCTTGACCGCAGGATTACGCTCGTCGAACAGGTGGGCGATGATGCCGGAGTCGCGGTCCAGGCCCAGGGTCAGCTGGGTCAGGTCGTTGGAGCCGATGGAGAAACCATCGAAGTACTCCAGGAACTCCTCGGCCAGGATCGCGTTGGATGGCAGTTCGCACATCATGATCACGCGCAGGCCATTCTCGCCCCGCTTGAGACCGTTTTCCGCGAGCAGATCAACCACTTGGCTGGCTTCGCCGAGGGTACGCACGAAGGGCACCATGATCTCGACGTTGGTCAAGCCCATCTCGTTGCGCACGCGCTTGAGGGCACGGCACTCGAGCTCGAAGCAATCGCGGAAGGATTCGCTGATGTAGCGCGAGGCGCCACGGAAGCCCAGCATAGGGTTTTCTTCTTCCGGCTCGTAGAGCTTGCCGCCGATCAGGTTGGCGTATTCGTTGGACTTGAAGTCCGACAGGCGCACGATGACCTTCTTCGGCGTGAATGCCGCGGCCAGGGTGCTGATGCCCTCGACCAGCTTGTCGACGTAGAAGTCCACCGGATCATGGTAGCCGGCGACACGCTTGTCGACGCTGTCCTTGATGTCCTGTGGCAGGCCCGCATAGTTCAGCAGCGCCTTGGGGTGCACGCCGATCATGCGGTTGATGATGAATTCCAGGCGGGCCAGGCCCACACCGGCGTTCGGCAGTTGGGCGAAGTCGAAGGCGCGGTCCGGGTTGCCGACGTTCATCATGATCTTGAACGGCAGCTCCGGCATGGCGTCCACGGAGTTCTGCTTGACGTCGAAGCCCAGTTCGCCCTCGAAGATGAAGCCGGTATCGCCCTCGGCGCAGGAAACGGTCACGCCCTGGCCATCCTTGAGCAGCTCGGTGGCGTTGCCGCAACCCACTACCGCCGGAATGCCCAGCTCACGGGCGATGATCGCCGCGTGGCAGGTACGGCCGCCGCGATTGGTGACGATGGCGCTGGCGCGCTTCATCACCGGTTCCCAATCCGGGTCGGTCATGTCGGAAACCAGCACGTCGCCGGCCTGGACCTTGTCCATCTCCGACACGTCCTTGATGATCCGCACCTTGCCGGCGCCGATGCGCTGGCCGATGGCACGGCCTTCCACCAGGACGGTGCCTTTTTCCTTGAGCAGGTAGCGCTCCATCACGTTGGCCTGGGTACGGCTCTTCACGGTTTCCGGGCGGGCCTGCACGATGTACAGCTTGCCGTCGTCACCGTCCTTGGCCCATTCGATGTCCATCGGGCACTGGTAGTGCTTCTCGATGATCATCGCCTGCTTGGCCAGCTCGCTGACCTCGGCGTCGGTCAGGCAGAAACGTGCGCGATCGGCCTTGTCCACGTCCACGGTCTTCACCGAGCGACCGGCCTTGGCTTCGTCGCCGTAGATCATCTTGATCGCCTTGCTGCCCAGGTTGCGACGCAGGATCGCAGGACGGCCGGCGCTCAGGGTGTTCTTGTGAACGTAGAACTCGTCAGGGTTGACGGCGCCCTGCACCACGGTTTCACCCAGGCCGTAGGCGCCGGTGATGAACACCACGTCACGAAAGCCCGACTCGGTATCCAGGGTGAACATCACCCCGGCGGTACCGGTTTCCGAACGGACCATGCGCTGCACGCCGGCGGACAGGGCCACCAGCTTGTGGTCGAAGCCCTGGTGCACGCGGTAGGAAATGGCGCGATCGTTGAACAACGAGGCGAACACTTCCTTGGCGGCGCGGATCACGTTGTCCACGCCACGGATGTTGAGGAAGGTCTCTTGCTGGCCGGCGAAGGATGCATCCGGAAGGTCTTCGGCGGTAGCCGAGGAGCGCACGGCCACGGCCATCTCGGGGTTGCCCGCCGACAGCGCGGCGAAGGCCTTGCGGATTTCCGCGTCGAGGCGCTCGGGGAACTCGGCGTCCATGATCCATTGGCGGATCTGTGCGCCGGTCTTGGCCAGGGCATTCACGTCATCGACATCCAGCGCGTCGAGCGCTGCATGGATCTGGTCGTTCAGACCGCTCAGCTCGAGAAAGTCCCGATATGCCTGGGCGGTCGTGGCGAAGCCACCCGGGACCGAGACGCCGGCACCCGCGAGGTTACTGATCATCTCGCCCAGGGATGCGTTCTTGCCCCCCACATGCTCAACATCGTGTTTGCCGAGCTTATCGAGGGAAACTACGTACTCTACCAAGGTGATCTCTCCACTAACTGTGTTGGAAAAGCTCAGAAACGGGCTGCTTCAGGGGTGCATCTGCCCGTCATATGGCCTGGACCTGGAAAATAAGTGAGAATGCGGGCCATTCCCGGCCGACAAATCGCGCCTATCATATCCAAGAATCGTCACTAGCTTAAGGCCCAAGCCGCAAATGAAACGATCTGCCTTCTTCATCTCCGACGGTACCGGTATCACAGCGGAAACCCTCGGCCAGAGCCTTCTGGCGCAGTTCGAGAACATTACGTTCAGCAAATTCACGCGGCCGTATATCGACAGCATGGAAAAAGCGCGGGCCATGGTACAGCAAATCAATATAGCCGCCGAAAAAGACGGTTATCGACCGATCATTTTCGACACTATTGTCAACCAGGACATCCGTGAGATTCTCGCGACCTCCAATGGTTTCATGATCGATATCTTCTCCACCTTCCTCGCCCCCCTGGAACAGGAGCTGAGCGAGCATTCCTCCTACTCCGTGGGCAAATCCCACTCCATCGGCCACAACTCCAACTACATGGAGCGGATCGAGGCGGTGAACTTCGCCCTGGACAACGACGACGGCGCCCGCACCCACTACTACGACAAGGCCGACCTGATCCTGGTGGGCGTGTCACGCTGCGGCAAGACCCCGACCTGCCTGTACATGGCCATGCAATTCGGCATCCGCGCGGCCAACTACCCGCTCACCGAAGAAGACATGGAGCGCCTGCAACTGCCCAACGCGCTGCGCCCGCACAAGCACAAGCTGTTCGGCCTGACCATCGACCCCGACCGCCTCACCGCGATCCGCAACGAGCGCAAGCCCAACAGCCGTTATTCCAGCTTCGCCCAGTGCGAATTCGAGGTACGGGAAGTCGAGAACCTGCTGCGCCGGGAAAACATCCCGCATATCAACTCCACGCACTTCTCCGTCGAGGAAATCTCGGCCAAGATCCTCGTGGAAAAAGGCGTCGAACGCCGTTTCAAGTAAAGCTGTCCCCTATTCCCAGGGCCTGCGCGGCCCCGGCGACCATCGGCAGGCAGCGCACCAGGCGCTGCCTGCATCGCGGTTTCAAATCACCAGCAGATCGACGAAGCGCTGCACCGGCGTGGCCGACAGCCGTCCCGGGTCCTTGCACAGATCGAAGATCTGCGCCGAGCGCTGGGCGCTGAAGCGCGTGGCCAGGTTGGCCTTGAACTTGTCCTCCAGCAGCGGGATGCCCTCGGCCCGCCGCCGGCGGTGACCAATGGGGTACTCCACCGCCACCTGCTCGGTGCAACTGCCATCGGCGAAGAACACCTGCACCGCGTTGGCGATCGAACGCTTGTCGGCCTCCAGATACTCGCGGGTGTAGCGCGGGTCCTCGACGATCTGCATCTTGTCGCGCAACTGGTCGATGATCGGATGCGCCGCGTGGAAATCATCCTCGTAGTGCTCGGCCACCAGGGTGCCGAACGCCAGGGGCACGGCGGTCATGTACTGCAGGCAGTGGTCGCGATCGGCGGCATTGGCCAGCGGCCCGACCTTGGAAATGATGCGGATCGCCGACTCATGGGTGGTGATGACGATCCGCTCGATCTCCTGCAACCGATCGCGCACCAGCGGGTGCAGGGCCACTGCCGCCTCGCAGGCGGTTTGCGCATGGAACTCGGCCGGAAAGCTGATCTTGAACAGGATGTTTTCCATCACGTAGCTGGCGTACCCCTGGGGCAGGCTGAAACGCCGCTGGCCCTCGGGCTTGAGCGAAAGGTCCTTGTTGGCATGGCTGAACAGCACGTCGTAGAAGCCCCACTGCGGCGCGCTGAGCACGCCAGGAATGCCCATTTCGCCACGCAGCGCCATGTCCGCCAGGCGCACCCCGCGGCTCGAGGCATCCCCCGCCGCCCAGGACTTGCGCGACCCGGCATTGGGTGCATGGCGATAGGTACGCAGCGCCTGGCCGTCGACGAAGGCATGGGACAGCGCGGACAACAGCTGCTCGCGATTGGCCCCCATCAAGCGGGCGCAAACGGCGGTGGAGGCCACCTTCACCAGCAGCACATGATCGAGCCCGACGCGGTTGAAGGAGTTGTCCAGGGCCAGCACACCCTGGATCTCGTGGGCCATGACCATCGCCTGCAGCACATCGCCCATGCTCAGCGGCGCCTCGCCGTTGGCGACGCGTTTCTGCGAAAGGTGATCGGCCACGGCCAGGATGCCGCCGAGGTTGTCCGACGGGTGTCCCCACTCCGCCGCCAGCCAGGTGTCGTTGTAATCGAGCCAGCGCACGATGCAGCCGATATCCCAGGCGGCCTTCACCGGGTCCAGGCGATAGCTGGTACCCGGCACACGGGCGCCATGGGGCACCACGGTGCCTTCGACGAGCGGCCCCAGGTGCTTGGTGCATTCGGGAAAACGCAATGCCAGCAGGCCGCAGCCCAAGGTATCCATCAGGCAATGGCGGGCGGTATCGAGAGCTAGGGGGGAGTCGACGCGATACTCCAGGACATAATCGGCAATGTCCTGCAAAACCGGGTCGTAATCGGGACGGTTGTTCAGATCAACGTTGGCGCTCATGGATCGTGCACTCCAATGACGGGGTTATGGGTAGGTCGATTCCTCAGGCTGCAGGTTCAGGTCAATAACGGCATCGCAGGTCTGCGTCTGCTCAATGATTCGATAACGGCATCGGTGGCGAGGGAGCCGGCTCCCTCGCCACCGCCGGTCCTTAACAGACCGTTGAAAAATGTAGGCGAGGCAGCCAGCGCAAGGCAAAAACAGGCGAAAAAGCGCAGTTTACGAGTGGTAAATGAGCATTTTGACCGGGCTGGCGCACCAGCCTGTTTTTAACGCAGCGATGGCAACGCAGCTAGTTTTTCAACGGCCTGTTAGAAGGTATCGCCAGGTACTCTCACCCAACCTTCCATCAGCACCCGCGCACTGCGGCTCATGATCGCCTTGACCACGCTCCACTCGCCGGCCTCGAGGCTGGCCTCGGCGCCTACGCGCAAAGTGCCCGAAGGATGGCCGAAACGCACGGCGCTACGCTCGCCGCCACCGGCTGCGAGGTTGACCAGGGTCCCGGGGATCGCCGCCGCCGTGCCGATGGCCACCGCCGCGGTGCCCATCATCGCGTGGTGCAGCTTGCCCATGGACATGGCGCGCACCAGCAGGTCGACATCCGCCGCCTTGACCGCCTTGCCGCTGGAGGCCTGGTAGTCCGCCGGCGGAGCCACGAAAGCCACCTTCGGCGTGTGCTGGCGCTGCGCGGCCTCGTCCAGGTGCTTGATCAGGCCCATGCGCAAGGCGCCATGGGCACGGATGGTCTCGAACATCGCCAGGGCCTTGGGGTCGCCATTGATCACGCCCTGCAACTCGGTACCGCGATAACCGATGTCCGCCGCATTGACGAAGATGGTGGGGATCCCGGCATTGATCAGGGTCGCCTTGAGGGTGCCGACACCGGGTACTTCCAGGTCGTCCACCAGGTTGCCGGTGGGGAACATCGAACCGCCACCGCCCTCCTCCTCGGCCGCCGGGTCGAGGAACTCCAACTGCACCTCCGCCGCCGGGAAGGTCACGCCGTCCAGCTCGAAGTCGCCGGTCTCCTGGACCGCGCCATCGGTGATCGGCACATGGGCGATGATGGTCTTGCCGATGTTGGCCTGCCAGATGCGCACCACCGCCACACCGTTGTGGGGAATGCGCGCCGGGTCCACCAGGCCGCTGCTGATGGCGAAGGAACCCACCGCCGCCGACAGGTTGCCGCAGTTGCCGCTCCAGTCGACGAAGGGCTTGTCGATGGCGACCTGGCCGAACAGGTAGTCGACGTCATGGTCGGGCTTGATGCTCCTGGACAGGATCACCGTCTTGCTGGTGCTGGAGGTGGCGCCGCCCATGCCGTCGATCTGCTTGTCGTAGGGATCGGGGCTGCCGATCACCCGCAGCAGCAAGGCATCGCGGGCCGCGCCGGGCAGCTGCGCAGCCTCGGGCAGGTCTTGCAGGTTGAAGAACACACCCTTGCTGGTGCCGCCACGCATGTAGGTGGCCGGAATCTTGATTTGCGCTACAAATGCCATGGATTTCAGGTCCTGATAAAGACCGGGGGCGGCGCCTTGCGGCCCGCCCCCGGTACGTCGCTTAACTGGCTGTGGCCGATTCCAGGAAGTCCTGGGCAAAGCGCTGCAGCACACCGCCGGCCTCGTAGATCGACACCTCCTCGGCGGTATCGAGGCGGCAGGTCACCGGCACCTCGAGCCGCTCGCCATTGCGGCGGTGGATCACCAGGGTCAACTGCGCCCGGGGAGTGCGCTGGCCAAGCACGTCGTAGGTCTCGGTACCGTCGATGCCCAGGGTCTTGCGGTCGGTGCCCAGCAGGAACTGCAGCGGCAGCACGCCCATGCCCACCAGGTTGGTGCGGTGGATGCGCTCGAAGCCCTCGGCGACGATCGCCTCGACACCCGCCAGGCGCACACCCTTGGCCGCCCAGTCGCGGGACGAACCCTGGCCGTAGTCGGCACCGGCGATGATGATCAGCGGCTGCTTGCGCTCCATGTAGGTCTCGATGGCTTCCCACATCCGCGTGACCTTGCCTTCGGGCTCGACACGGGCCAGGGAACCCTTCTTCACCTCGCCATCGACCACCGCCATCTCGTTCACCAACTGCGGGTTGGCGAAGGTCGCGCGCTGGGCGGTCAGGTGGTCGCCACGGTGGGTGGCGTAGGAGTTGAAGTCCTCCTCCGGCAGGCCCATCTTCGCCAGGTACTCACCGGCCGCGGAGTCCGCCAGGATGGCGTTGGACGGCGACAGGTGGTCGGTGGTGATGTTGTCCGGCAGCACCGCCAGCGGACGCATGCCCTTGAGCGTGCGCTCCCCGGCCAGCGCGCCTTCCCAGTACGGCGGACGACGGATGTAGGTACTCATCGGACGCCAGTCGTACAGCGGGCTCTCGGCTTCCTTGACGGTGCCGAGGTCGAACATCGGGATATAGATCTGGCGGAACTGCTCGGGCTTCACCGAGGCGGCGACGATGGCGTCGATTTCCTCGTCGCTCGGCCACAGGTCCTTCAGTGTCACCGGGTTGCCGGCCTGGTCATGGCCCAGCACGTCCTGCTCGATGTCGAAGCGCACGGTACCGGCGATCGCATAGGCCACCACCAGCGGCGGCGAGGCGAGGAACGCCTGCTTGGCGTAGGGGTGGATACGGCCGTCGAAGTTGCGGTTGCCCGACAGCACCGCGGTGGCATACAGGTCGCGGTCGATGATTTCCTGCTGGATGACCGGGTCCAGGGCGCCGGACATGCCGTTACAGGTGGTGCAGGCGTAGGCGACGATGCCGAAGCCGAGCTTTTCCAGCTCCGGCAGCAGGCCGGCCTCTTCCAGGTACAGCTTGGCGACCTTCGAGCCCGGCGCGAAGGACGTCTTGACCCAAGGCTGGCGCACCAGGCCCAGGGCGTTGGCCTTCTTCGCCACCAGGCCGGCAGCCACCACGTTGCGCGGGTTGGAGGTGTTGGTGCAGCTGGTGATCGCCGCGATGATCACCGCGCCATCGGGCATCAGGCCCTCGGCTTGTTCGACCTTGCCGGCGGCCAGCTTGGTTTCGTCGGCGATACCCCGCTCGGCCAGGGCCGAGGTCGGCAAGCGCCGGTGCGGGTTGGACGGACCGGCCATGTTGCGCACCACGGTGGACAGGTCGAATGTCAGAACCCGCTCGTACTCCGCGGTGACCAGGGCATCGGCCCACAGGCCGGTGGTCTTGGCGTAGTTCTCCACCAGGGCCACCTGCTCCGGCTCGCGGCCGGTGAGCTTGAGGTAGTCGATGGTCTGCTGGTCGATGTAGAACATCGACGCGGTGGCACCGTACTCCGGGCACATGTTGGAGATGGTCGCGCGGTCGCCAACGGACAGGCTGTCGGCCCCTTCGCCGAAGAACTCGACGTAGGCACCCACCACCTTTTCCTTGCGCAGGAACTCGGTCAGGGCCAGGACGATGTCGGTGGCGGTGATCCCGGGCTGGCGCTTGCCGGTGAGCTTGACGCCGACGATGTCGGGCAGGCGCATCATCGACGCGCGACCGAGCATCACGGTCTCCGCCTCCAGGCCACCGACGCCGATGGCGATCACCCCCAGCGCATCGACGTGGGGGGTATGGCTGTCGGTGCCGACGCAGGTGTCGGGGAAGGCCACGCCGCCGCGCGCCTGGATCACCGGGCTCATTTTCTCCAGGTTGATCTGGTGCATGATGCCGTTGCCGGCGGGGATCACATCGACGTTCTTGAACGCGGTCTTGGTCCACTCGATGAAGTGGAAGCGGTCCTCGTTGCGGCGCTCCTCGACGGCGCGGTTCTTCTCGAAGGCATCCGGGTCGAAGCCGCCGAACTCCACGGCCAGGGAGTGATCGACGATCAGCTGGGTCGGCACCACCGGGTTGACCAGGGCCGGGTCGCCACCCTGGTCGGCGATCGCATCGCGCAGGCCGGCCAGATCCACCAGCGCGGTCTGGCCGAGAATGTCGTGGCAGACCACGCGGGCCGGGTACCAGGGGAAGTCGAGGTCGCGCTTGCGCTCGATCAGTTGCTTCAGCGAGTCGGTGAGCTGCGCCGGATCGCAACGGCGCACCAGTTGCTCGGCCAGCACCCGGGAAGTGTACGGCAGGCCGGCGTAGGCACCCGGGGCGATGGCATCCACCGCCTCGCGGGTGTCGAAGTAGTCCAGCGCCGTACCCGGCAGGTTCTTGCGGTATTGGCTGTTCATGATTACTTGCGGTCCTTCAGGGGCACGAACTTCAGGTCTTCCGGGCCGACATAGTTGGCGCTCGGGCGGATGATCTTGCCGTCGATGCGTTGCTCGATGACGTGGGAAGACCAGCCGGAAGTACGGGCGATTACGAACAGCGGGGTGAACATGGCGGTGGGCACGCCCATCATGTGGTAGCTGACGGCGCTGAACCAATCGAGGTTGGGGAACATCTTCTTGATTTCCCACATGGTCGATTCCAGGCGCTCGGCGATATCGAACATCTTGCTGTTGCTCTGCTCGACGGACAGCTCGCGGGCCACTTCCTTGATTACCTTGTTGCGCGGGTCGGACACGGTGTAGACCGGATGGCCGAAACCGATCACCACTTCCTTCTTCTCGACGCGGGCGCGGATGTCGGCTTCTGCTTCGTCCGGGTTGTCGTAGCGCTTCTGGATCTCGAAGGCCACCTCGTTGGCACCACCATGCTTGGGACCGCGCAGGGCGCCGATGGCCCCGGCGATGCAGGAGAACATGTCGGAACCGGTACCGGCGATCACCCGCGAGGTGAAGGTGGAGGCGTTGAATTCGTGCTCGGCATAGAGGATCAGCGAGGTGTGCATGGCGCGCACCCACGACTCACGCGGCTTCTCGCCGTGCAGCAGGTGCAAGAAGTGGCCGCCGATGGAATCGTCGTCGGTCTCCACGTCGATGCGCTTGCCGTTATGGCTGAAGTGGTACCAGTAGAGCAACGCGGAACCGAGGCTCGCCATCAGCTTGTCGGCGATGTCCCGGGCGCCCGGATGGTTGTGGTCGTCCTTCTCCGGCGACAGGCAACCCAGCACGGAAACGGCGGTGCGCATCACGTCCATCGGGTGGGCGGACGGCGGCAGTTGCTCCAGCGCCAGCTTGACCCCAGCCGGCAGGCCGCGCAGGGCCTTGAGCTTGGCCTTGTAGCCCGTCAGCTCGGCGACATTCGGCAGCTTGCCATGGACCAGCAGGTGGGCGATTTCCTCGAATTCGCAGGAGGTGGCGAAGTCGAGGATGTCATAACCGCGGTAGTGCAGGTCGTTGCCGGTACGGCCGACGGTGCACAGGGCCGTGTTGCCGGCGGCGGTGCCGCTCAGGGCCACGGATTTCTTCGGTTTGAAGGCGGTAGTGGTTTCGCTGGGGCTCATCGCGTGAATCTCCTCATTTTTATCCGGTTGCTTGCGTCTTGTTATATCCGCAGGCCGCTCTCGGGGAGCGGCCCGGGTCCGGTCATTTCTTGGCAGCGAACAGGGCGTCGAGCTTCTGCTCGAAGGCGTGGTAGCCGATGCGGTCGTACAGTTCGGCACGGGTCTGCATCAGGTCGATGACCTCTTTTTGATGGCCATCGCGGCGAATAGCGGTGTAGACCGCCTCGGCCGCCTTGTTGGCGGCACGGAAGGCCGACAGCGGGTAGAGCTGGATGGCGACGCCCACCGACGCCAGCTCATCGCGGGAGAACAGCGGGGTGGCGCCGAACTCGGTGATGTTGGCCAGCACGGGCACATCGAGGGCATCGACGAAGCGCTTGTAGGTCGGCAAGTCGTAGGCGGCCTCGGCGAAGATGCCGTCGGCGCCCGCCTCCACATAACGCTGGCAGCGCTCGATGGCGGCGTCCACGCCCTCGGCCTGGATGGCGTCGGTCCGGGCGATCAGGAAGAAGCTCGGGTCGGTCTTGGCATCGGCGGCGGCGCGCACGCGGTCGGCCATTTCCTCGGTGGAGACAATTTCCTTGCCCGGCCGGTGGCCGCACCGCTTGGCGCCTACCTGGTCCTCGATATGGGCGGCGGCGGCGCCGGCCTTGATCAGGTTCTTGACGGTGCGCTCGATGTTGAAGGCGCTGGGGCCGAAACCGGTGTCGATGTCCACCAGCAGCGGCAGGTCGCAGACATCGGTGATGCGGCGCACGTCGGTGAGCACGTCGTCCAGGGTGTTGATGCCCAGGTCCGGCAGGCCCAGGGAGCCGGCGGCGACACCGCCACCGGAGAGGTAGATGGCCTTGAAGCCAGCGCGCTTGGCCAGCAGTGCATGGTTGGCGTTGATGGCGCCGATGACCTGCAGTGGATGTTCCTCGGCAATGGCGTCGCGCAAGCGCTGGCCGGCGGTTTTCTGACTCATGACTCACCTCGTGTCTTGGACGGGTTGACGAGCGCTTCCTGGTAATGGCGCTCGATATTGCGCTTGGAGGCACCGATATGACGGCGCATCAGCAACTCGGCCAGTTCGCCGTCTCGGTCGGCGATGGCATCGAGAATTCGGTGGTGTTCGGCGAAAGCCTGGCGCGGCCGGTTCGGCACGCTGGAGAACTGCAGGCGGTACATGCGCACCAGTTGGTAGAGCTCGCCGCAAAGCATCTTGGTCAGGGTCTGGTTGCCCGCGCCCTGGATGATCCGGTAGTGGAAGTCGAAATCCCCTTCCTGCTGGTAGTAGCCAACCCCGGCCTGGAACGCCGCATCGCGCTCGTGGGTCTCCAGTACTCGGCGCAGTTCGTCGATCTCGGCCACGCTCATGCGCTCGGCCGCCAGGCGGCAGGCCATGCCTTCCAGGGATTCGCGGATTTCGTAGAGTTCGATCAGCTCGGCATGGCTCAGGGAAACCACCCGGGCGCCGACATGGGGCACGCGCACCAGCAGGCGCTGGCCCTCCAGGCGATGGATGGCCTCGCGCAGCGGGCCACGGCTGATGCCGTAGGTGCGGGCCAGCTCGGGCTCGGAGATCTTGCTGCCCGGGGCGATCTCGCCCTTGACGATGGCCGCCTGGATACGCCGGAAGACGTTTTCGGAGAGGGTCTCGGAGTCGTCCTGGGCCGGCGTCGAGTGTTCCAGTTGATCCAGCATATTGTCGACACCTTGAAAATCAATGAGGCGAAAATTAGCCAATACCCCCATTACAGTCAAAGGAAAAATATAGATTGTCGACAATCGTCTAAGACCCCCATGAATTCTAAACGAGACAAATGGCCCGCCCCGGACGCTGGCGCCAACAAACCAGCATGCTAGAATGCCGCCCGCATTGGCCTGTCATCTTTTTATGCCACGCACACGAGGGAGCTTGCGCAGCAATGCCGGTCGCCTTGAACTGAAGAACCCATGACCATCAGGATCTATGACTCTCAAGGCCCTTCTCCCACTGCTCTGCCTATTCATCCTTCCTGGTACCGGCATCGCCGCCGGCAAGACCGTCTACGGCTTGAATGAATACGCCCAACTGGCGGGCATCGACCTGGAGGTCGCCGCCAAACTCGACACCGGGGCCAAGACCGCTTCGCTGAGCGCCCGCGACATCAAGCGCTTCAAGCGCAATGGCGAGTCCTGGGTACGCTTCTATCTGGCCATCGACACCGCCCACTCCCACCCCATCGAACGCCCCCTGGCCCGGGTCAGCAAGATCAAGCGCCGCGCTGGCGACTACGACCCCGATGAGGACAAGAACTACACCGCGCGCCCGGTGATCGCCCTGGAAGTCTGCATGGGCAGCGCCTTGCGCAGCATCGAAGTGAACTTGACCGACCGTAGTGCATTCCAATACCCGCTCTTGATCGGCTCCGAAGCCCTCAAGCGTTTCGATGCGCTGGTCGACCCCAGTCTTAAATACGCTGCTGGCAAACCTGCCTGCGCCACCGCCGCTCTTACCGCAGAGTAATTCCAATGCGCTCTCTTACCCTTCATCTGAAAGTCCTGATCGCCGTACTGGTGGTGCTGGGCATTTCGATCACGGCCTACCAGATCTTCGTGCTCGGCATTCCGGTGACCGAAGACGCTACCGACGACTTGTGGAACATCGACGCCAAGGTCGAGTTCGTCGCCAACGGCAAGGACCCGATCAAGATCCAGATGTTCGTGCCGCCCCTGAGCCGTGACTATGTGAGCCTCAACGAGAGCTTCATCTCCAACAACTATGGGGTGGCGGTGAACCGCGTCGACGGCAACCGCAAGGTCACCTGGTCGGCACGCCGGGCCAAGGGCAACCAGACCCTGTACTACCGCCTGGTCCTGACCAAGCGCTACAGCGCCGAGAAAGCCAAGGTCAAGGGTCCGACCTTCCGCGACAGCATGGCCATCGAAGGGCCGGAGAAGATCGCCGCCGACGCCTTGCTGGCACCGATCCGCCAGCACTCGGCAGACGTCGAGACCTTCATCAGCGAAGCCATCAAGCGGGTCAACAACGCCAACGACGACAACGCCAAGCTGCTGCTGGCCGGCGACCCATCCAGCGCCAACAAGGCCAAGATCGTCGAACTGCTGCTGTCCATCGCCCATGTGCCGGCCGAGAAGGTCCACACCATCCGCCTGGTGGCCGACCAGCCGCAGACCCCGGAGCTGTGGCTGCGCAGCTTCAACGGCACCGACTGGCTGTACTTCAACCCCGAGACCGGCGAGCAGGGCCTGCCCAGCGATCGCCTGCTGTGGTGGACCGGCGACGACAACCTGATCACCGTCGATGGCGGCAAGAAAGCCAACGTCACCTTCAGCATGAACAACAGCGAGATGAACGCCATCCGCCTGGCCAAGCTGACCGACGAGAACACCGACGCCAACTTCCTCGAATACTCGCTCTACGGCCTGCCGCTGCAGACCCAGCAGACCTTCATGATCATGGTGATGATCCCGATCGGCGTGCTGGTGATCCTGGTGCTGCGCAACCTGATCGGCCTGCAGACCCTGGGCACCTTCACCCCGGTGCTGATCGCCCTGGCCTTTCGCGAGACCCAGCTGGGCTTCGGCATCGCGCTGTTCACCGTGATCACCGCCCTGGGCCTGTCGCTGCGCTCCTACCTCGAGCACCTGAAGCTGCAGATGCTGCCGCGCCTGTCGGTGGTGCTGACCTTCGTCGTGGTGCTGATCGCCGCCATCAGCCTGTTCAGCCACAAGCTGGGCCTGGAGCGCGGCTTGTCGGTGGCGCTGTTCCCGATGGTGATCCTGACCATGACCATCGAGCGCCTGTCCATCACCTGGGAAGAACGTGGCGGCGGCCATGCGATGAAAGTCGCGATCGGCACCCTGTTCGCCGCCTCCCTGGCGCACCTGATCATGAGCGTGCCGGAGCTGACGTACTTCGTCTTCACCTTCCCGGCGATGCTGCTGATCCTGGTGGGCTTCATGCTGGCCATGGGTCGCTACCGCGGCTACCGGCTGACGGAGCTGGTGCGGTTCAAAGCCTTCGTCAAGGCTGACTCCTGATGTTCGGCCTCTGGAAGACCTGGAAGGCCCTGGAAGCGCGCGGGATCATGGGCATCAACCGGCGTAACGCCGACTACGTGCTCAAGTACAACAAGCGCAGCCTGTACCCCATCGTCGATGACAAGATCATCACCAAGGAGCGGGCGCTCAAGGCCGGTATCCACGTGCCGGAGCTGTACGGGGTGATCTCCACCGAGAAGGAAATCGACAAGCTCGACGAGATCATCGGTGGGCGCAACGACTTCGTCATCAAGCCGGCCCAGGGCGCCGGCGGCGATGGCATCCTGGTGATCGCCGACCGCTTCGAGGGCCGCTATCGCACGGTGTCCGGAAAGATCATCAGCCATGAGGAAATCGAGCATCAGATCTCCAGCATCCTCACCGGCCTGTATTCCCTGGGCGGCCACCGCGACCGCGCGCTGATCGAGTACCGGGTAACCCCGGACCAGATCTTCAAGAGCATCAGCTACGAAGGCGTGCCGGACATCCGCATCATCGTGCTCATGGGCTACCCGGTGATGGCCATGCTGCGCCTGCCGACCCGCCAGTCCGGCGGCAAGGCCAACCTCCACCAGGGCGCCATCGGCGTCGGGGTCGACCTGGCCACCGGCCTGACCCTGCGCGGCACCTGGCTGAACAACATCATCACCAAGCACCCGGACACCACCAACGCGGTAGACGGCGTGCAACTGCCCTACTGGGACGGTTTCATGAAGCTGGCGGCCGGTTGCTACGAGCTGTGCGGCCTGGGCTACATCGGCGTGGACATGGTGCTGGACCAGGACAAGGGGCCGTTGATCCTCGAGCTCAACGCCCGCCCGGGCCTGAACATCCAGATCGCCAACGACTGCGGCCTGACCCAGCGTACCCACGCCATCGAGGCCCACCTGGAACAGCTCAAGGCCCAGGGCATCGAGGAAAGCGTCGAGGAGCGGGTGCGCTTCGCCCAGCAGTTGTTCGGTCATATCCCCGCCGTGGAAGGCTGATCGCCACGGCTGCCTGAAGGTCCTGGCGCAACCAGTGGCCATGGCCAATGCAAGCGGTACGTCGCAAACCACGCCATTGCCGACCTCCCCCCTAGGAGCAAATCCCCGGGGGGACTACAATCGCCAGCCGCGCCCCAATGGCTGATCTGCCCCGCATGTTGACCTGTTCCGTACACCCGCTCCCCTATCGCGACAATCCCGCCGACTACTTCGCGGCAATCGAACACGCCCCCGGCGCCGTGCTGCTCGATAGCGGCCGCCCCAGCGCCGAGCGCGGCCGTTACGACCTGCTCAGCGCCTGGCCCCTGGCGCAACTGACCGTGGCCGCCGAGGAAAGCGGCGGCGCATTCCTCCAACGCCTGCGGGACAACCTTGCACAACTGGGCCCGGCACAGATTCCGGCACCCTACGAACTGCCGTTCGCCGGCGGCCTGATCGGCTACCTGAGCTATGACTTCGGCCGGCACCTGGAGCGCATGCCCAACCAGGCCCGGGACGACCTGCACCTGCCCGATGCACGCCTGGGCCTGTATGCCTGGGCGCTGATCAACGATCACCAGGCCGGCACCAGCCAGCTGGTGTTCCATCCCAGCCTGGCACCGAGCGAGCGCCAACGCCTGGTGCAGCTGTTCGAACAGCCACTACCGGCGCCAAGCGGCTGGTTCAAGCTGGATGGACCGATGCAGGCCGACCTCGGCGCCGACGACTATCGCCAGGCATTCCAGCGCATCCAGCAATACATCCGGTCCGGCGATTGCTACCAGGTGAATTTCGCCCAGCGCTTTCGCGGCCAGTACCAGGGCGATCCATGGGCGGCCTACCGTGCGTTGCGTGCGGCCTGCCCTACGCCATTCTCCGGTTTCCAGCGCCTGGCCGACGGTGGCGCGGTGCTCAGCCTGTCGCCCGAGCGCTTCATCCACATCAGCCAGGGCCGGGTGGAAACCCGGCCGATCAAGGGCACCCGCCCCCGCGGCCGGGATGCGGCCGAGGACGCAGCCAGCGCCGCCGACCTGCTGGCCAGCGCCAAGGACCGGGCGGAAAACCTGATGATCGTCGACCTGCTGCGCAATGACCTGGGGCGCAGTTGCCGCATCGGCTCGGTGCGGGTACCGGAGCTGTTCAGCCTGGAGAGCTACCCCAACGTCCACCACCTGGTGAGCAGCGTCACCGGCGAGCTGGCGGCAGACAAGGACGCCCTGGACCTGATCGCCGGCAGCTTCCCTGGCGGCTCGATCACCGGCGCACCGAAGATCCGCTCGATGCAGATCATCGACGAACTCGAACCCACGCGCCGGGCGCTGTATTGCGGCTCGCTGCTGTACCTGGACGTGCGCGGGGAGATGGACAGCTCCATCGCCATCCGCAGCCTGCTGGCCAAGGACGGGCAGATCAGTTGCTGGGGCGGCGGCGGAATCGTGGCCGACTCGGACTGGCAGGCCGAATACCAGGAGTCGATCACCAAGGTACGAGTGCTGCTGGACACCCTGCAGCAGCTCTGACGAAAGTCGCGGCTACACGTTGCATCTGTAGCCGCTGCTGGGCCGGCGAAGCTGCGCCAAGGCCCGCGGGGCCTTCCAACGATGGCGGAGGCTGCCCGATCTTGCGGCCGCTGCGCGCCCGTGCGCAGCCTGCGACAGCGGCTACACGAAGCCTGATCCCGTAGCCGCTCCAGCCAGCGCGATTGCCGCCTTCGTTACAGGCTCAGGCTACGGTTGGAAGCCTTGAGGAACTCCTGCTTGAGCTCGGCGAAGCTGTGCACCGCCGGGAACTGCGGGAACTCGCGGATCACGTTGTCCGGCGCGTGGAACAGGATACCGGCATCCGCCTCGCCGAGCATGGTGGTGTCGTTGTAGGAGTCGCCGGCGGCGATCACCCGGTAGTACAGGCTCTTGAAGGCCAGCACCGACTGGCGCTTGGGGTCTTTCTGGCGTAGCTGGTAGCCGGTGACGCGGCCGCTGTCATCGGTGACCAGGCGGTGGCACAACAGGGTCGGGAAACCCAGCTGGCGCATCAGCGGCTGGGAGAACTCATAGAAGGTGTCGGAGAGGATCACCACCTGGAAGCGCTCGCGCAGCCAGTTGACGAACTCCACCGCGCCGTCCAGCGGCTTCAGGGTAGCGATCACTTCCTGGATGTCCGAAAGCTTCAGGCCATGCTCGTCGAGAATGCGCAGGCGCTGCTTCATCAGCACGTCGTAGTCGGGAATATCCCGGGTGGTGGCCTTGAGGGATTCAATCCCGGTTTTTTCGGCGAAGGCGATCCAGATTTCCGGGACCAGCACACCTTCCAGATCGAGACAGGCGATTTCCACGAGACACTCCCATTGGTTCTGATTATTGAAGTTGAGCGAGCAAAAGGACGGCCGAACTATAGGGTCTGTTGCCGTTTCGGCGCAAACCGCGTTGCCGCGTCAAATGGCGTCAGGCTAGGCGTAGGACGCAGGCAATGGTCGCGCCCTTGCCAAGTCCTGCAACCACGCATGGCGCCATTTGCCGCGCAACCCGAAGGGACGGGCCGGTTTTAGCGCGGCGCGTCGTTACTCGACGGCTCATTTGGAATGCCAAACCTCGCGTCTCGTGCCTAGCTCCGCGCTAAAACTGGCTCCGGCGCGGTCGCGGCGAAATGGCAACAGACCCTAGCGACTCGTCCCCGAGGGCGCAACGCCGAGGAGCGCGCCAGGCCCTGGGGGATTTTGCTAAGATCGCCCCCCTATAGAGCGCATAGCGCCACCGACCTGTAGGAAACCGCCCTGATGACCCCATCGTTCGATGTCGCTGAACTCGCCGCGACCTATGCCAACAAATCCGCCCAGGACATCCTCAAGCTGGCCTTTTCCCAGTTCGGCGATGACCTGTGGATCTCCTTCAGCGGCGCCGAGGATGTGGTGCTGGTGGACATGGCCTGGAAGCTGAACAAGAACGTCAAGGTCTTCAGCCTCGACACCGGGCGCCTGCACCCGGAGACCTACCGCTTCATCGACCAGGTGCGCGAGCACTACAAGATCGATATCGAGCTGATCTCACCGGACCACAGCAAGCTCGAACCCTTCGTCAAGGAAAAGGGCCTGTTCAGTTTCTACAAGGATGGCCATGGCGAATGCTGCGGCATCCGCAAGATCGAGCCCCTGCGACGCAAGCTGTCCACCGTCAGCGCCTGGGCCACCGGCCAGCGCCGCGACCAGAGCCCGGGCACCCGCAGCCAAGTGGCGGTAATGGAGATCGACAGCGCTTTCTCCACCCCGGAGCGCACGCTGTACAAGTTCAACCCGCTGGCGCAGATGAGCAGCGAGGAAATCTGGGGCTACATCCGCATGCTCGAACTGCCATACAACAGCCTGCATGAGCGCGGCTTCATCAGCATCGGCTGCGAGCCCTGCACCCGTCCGGTCCTGCCCAACCAGCACGAACGCGAAGGACGCTGGTGGTGGGAAGAAGCCACCCAGAAGGAATGCGGCCTGCACGCCGGCAACCTCATCGGCAAGGCCTGATCCTCCCGGGCATCCGTTGGGGTGCCCACTCCACGGGCACAAAACCTGTACACAAAAATGTCACTCAAGGTGCCATTTTTGTGTGCACTAGATTCTTCGCTCGCCCCAGAAAGTTACATCTCCCCTCCCCGCCAGTTGCTGCCTCCCGTTACCTGAAAATAAATACCTGTTCGAACGGTCAATTTTTAACTGCGCTATTTCAGTAGGTTAGCGCAAACCAATAACCAGACGAAATCAGCAGGAAAACCCATAGAAGCAAACCTGGCATAAAAGTGGCTTGAGTTGAAATATGTTTTGTATACAAAAACAATCAAAACATACATACACTCATCATCCGCACGCCCCAGGCTGCAGATGCCCCGAAGCCAGGTGATTCCACCCTACGCGGAAGATTGTCGAGCCCAGGCTCAGGCACAGTCATCCAGGGGCGGAATCGGAGTACGCCGGAATGCAGACCCGCCCTTCCCACGACATCGCACTGGACACCGCCTCCCCGCTGCACCCGTACACCTCGTCACAGCCCATGACCGACAGCGATCAAGGGTCCGTCGCCCTCAGCCCACGCCTGCACAACCATGACCTGGCACCCACCAGGATCGCGGGCCGGCGCTGGGGCGGCTACAGCATCTTCGCCCTGTGGACCAACGATGTGCACAACATCGCCAACTACTCCTTCGCCATCGGCCTGTATGCCCTGGGCCTGGGTGGCTGGCAGATCTTGTTGAGCCTGGGTATCGGCGCACTGCTGGTCTATGGCTTCATGAACCTCTCCGGCTACATGGGACAGAAGACCGGCGTGCCGTTCCCGGTGATCAGCCGCATCGCCTTCGGCATCCATGGCGCGCAGATCCCGGCATTGATCCGCGCCGTGATCGCCATCGCCTGGTTCGGCATCCAGACCTACCTGGCCTCGGTGGTGTTTCGCGTGTTGCTCACCGCCATCCATCCAGGCTTCGCGGCCTACGACCATGATGCGATCCTCGGCCTGTCGAGCCTGGGCTGGGCCTGTTTCGTGACGATCTGGCTGGTGCAGCTGGCGATCCTGGCCTACGGCATGGAGACCATCCGGCGCTATGAAGCCTTCGCCGGCCCGATCATCCTGCTGACTGTGGCCTGCCTCGCCGGATGGATGTACACCCAGGCCGACGGGCACATTGCCTGGTCGATCCGCGAGCCCCTGAGCGGTGGTGAAATGTGGCGGCAGATCTTCGCCGGCGGCACGCTGTGGCTGGCGATCTACGGCACGATGGTGCTCAACTTCTGCGACTTCGCCCGCTCCGCGCCATGCCGCAAGACCATCACCGTGGGCAACTTCTGGGGCCTGCCGGTGAACATCCTGGTGTTCGCCAGCATCACGGTGCTGCTGTGCGGCGCACAACTGCAGATCAACGGCAAGATCATCGAAAGCCCCACCGACATCATCGCCTCGATCCCCAGCACCCCGCTCCTGGCCCTGGGCTGCCTGGCATTCCTGATCGTCACCGTGGCGGTGAACATCATGGCCAACTTCGTCGCCCCGGCCTTCGTCCTCAGCAACCTGGCGCCCCGGCACCTGACCTTCCGCCGGGCCGGGCTGATCAGCGCCACCATCGCGGTGCTGATCCTGCCGTGGAATCTCTACAACAGCCCGCTGGTGATCCAGTACTTCCTGGCCGGCCTCGGCGCGCTGCTGGGCCCGCTCTACGGGGTGATCATGGTGGACTACTGGATGCTGCGCAAAGGCCGGGTCGACGTGCCGCAGCTGTACAGCGAAGACCCTCAAGGCCCGTACTTCTACAGCCACGGCGTCAACCTGCGAGCAGTGGCGGCATTCGTTCCCGCGGCGCTGATCGCCATCGTCCTGGCCCTGGTCCCGGGGTTCGCCAGCATCTCGCCGTTCTCCTGGCTGGTGGGCGCCGCTATCGCCAGCCTGCTGTACCTGATCATCGCCAAGCGCCAGTCGCACTATGCGGACGTCAGCGGCGAGTCGATCGCCGTGGACGATGCCGGTCATTGAGCCCCCATGCACGGCCCGCTCCGCCGGGCCTGAACCTATCCAACCTGCAAGGAACCCCCATGCGAATTCTCGTGGTCAACGTCAACACCACCGACAGCATCACCCAGGCCATCGCCCAACAGGCCCGGAGCGTTGCCGCCCCAGGCACCGAGATCATCGGCCTGACGCCCTACTTCGGCGCCGAATCGGTGGAAGGCAACTTCGAAAGCTACCTGGCGGCCATCGCCGTGATGGATCGGGTACTGGCCTACGACCAGCCCTATGACGCGGTGATCCAGGCCGGCTACGGCGAGCACGGCCGCGAGGGCCTGCAGGAACTGTTGAATGTGCCGGTGGTGGACATCACCGACGCCGCCGCCAGCACCGCGATGTTCCTCGGCCACGCCTATTCGGTGGTGACCACCCTGGACCGTACCGTGCCGTTGATCGAGGACCGCCTCAGGCTGTCGGGCCTGGACCAACGCTGCGCCTCGGTGCGTGCCAGTGGCCTGGCGGTGCTGGAGCTGGAGGAAGATCCGGCACGGGCGGTAAAGGCCATTGTGCGCCAGGCGGAACTTGCGGTGACCCAGGACAAGGCCGAGGTCATTTGCCTGGGCTGCGGCGGCATGGCCGGGTTGGATGAGCAGATCCGCCAGCGTACCGGCGTGCCGGTGGTGGACGGGGTGACGGCAGCGGTGACCATCGCCGAGGCCCTGGTGCGCCAGGGCCTGTCGACTTCCAAGGTGCGCACCTATGCCACGCCACGCCCAAAGCGGGTCGTCGGCTGGCCGATGCGCCAGGGCCGCTGAGCCGACCGGTCGCTAGACCGCGCTGAAGGCCTGGGCCAGGCCCTGTTCGGCGAACTGCTGGATCACGAAGTCGACGAAGACCCGGGTCTTGCCCGGCAACATCTTGTGCTCGGCATAGTAGATCGAGGTGAAGCCATCATCCACGTACCAGTCCGGCAGCACTCGCTGCAGGGCGCCGGAGCGCAAGTGATTGACCGCGAACGGCATGCTCACCAGGGCCACGCCCAGCCCCTGGGCGGCGGCGATACAGGCCGCCTCGGAATCGCTCATGGTCATGGCCGCCTTGAGCTCCAGGGGTTGCTGCCCCCCTGCTCGCCCAGTCAGTTGCCAGGTGCGGATACGCCCGGTCTGCGGGGAGCGGATCAGGATGCCGCGGCAATCGCGCAGGTCCGCAGGCTCGCTGATCGGCCCTCGCCCATGCAGGTAGGCTGCGCTGGCCACCAACACCCGATGGGCCGGGGTCAGGCGCCGGGCCACCACGCCGGGCGGCAGCTCGAAGCCACCGCCGATGGCGGCATCGAAGCCCTGGCCGATCAGGTCTACCTGGCGGTTATCGAAATGCCAGTCCGGCTGGATATCCGGATAACGGGCCAGGAACGCCCCCAGCAGGGGCACGATGTACAGGCAACCGAACACTGTGCCCACGCTGACCTTGAGGGTACCGGCAGGCCGCCCCTGGGCGTTGGCCAGGCTGCTCACGGCATGCTGGATGGTGTGCAGGCTGTCGCTGACTTCCGCCAGGAACAGGCGGCCGGCCTCGGTCAGGGTCAGGCGCCGGGTACTGCGCTGGAACAGCCTGACCCCCACCCGCGCCTCCAGCTTGGCCACGCTCTTGCCCACCGCCGCCGGGGTCAACCCCAGGCGCCGTGCCGCTTCGGCAAAACTGCCGACTTCGGCGCTGCGCACGAAACACTCAATGCTGCTGAAGCCTTCCATACACCAGGATTCCAAACTTTTGGTTTACACAGAGTATAGGGATTACCCGCTACCCAGGACTCAATCAGCGCTCGATACTGGGCTCCACCCAAGGCGTTCGCCTTTCAATCCAGGAGACCTACATGAGCAAATTCGACCTCAGCGGCAAAGTGGCCTTGATCCAGGGCGGTTCCCGCGGCATTGGCGCCGCCATCGTCGAGCGCCTGGCGGCCGAAGGCGCTGCCGTGGCCTTCACCTATGTCAGCTCGGCGGATAAAGCCCGGGCCCTGCAAGAACACATCATCGCCCAGGGCGGCCAGGCCTTGGCCATCCAGGCCGACAGCGCCGACGCCGCAGCCATTCGCCAGGCCGTGGGCAGCACGGTGGAGGCGTTCGGTCGCCTGGATATCCTGGTCAACAATGCCGGGGTGCTGGCGGTGGCACCGCTGGATGAGTTCCAGCTGGAAGACTTCGACCGGACCCTGGCGATCAACGTCCGCAGCGTCTTCATCGCCACCCAGGAAGCCGCCCGGCACATGGGCGAAGGCGGCCGCATCATCAACATCGGCAGTACCAACGCCGACCGCATGCCTTTCGCCGGTGGCGGCCCCTATGCCATGAGCAAGGCCGCGCTGGTGGGCCTGACCAAGGGCCTGGCCCGGGACCTGGGCCCGCGCGGGATCACCATCAACAACGTGCAACCCGGCCCTGTGGACACCGACATGAACCCGGCCGACAGCGATTTTGCCGCCAGCCTGATGGATCTCATGGCGGTGGGCCGCTATGGGCGCGCCGAAGAAGTGGCTGGCTTCGTGGCCTACCTGGCCAGCCCCGAAGCGGCCTATATCACCGGTGCCAGCTTGAGCATCGACGGTGGTTTCGGCGCCTGAAGCCCCGGGCAAAAAAACGCCGGGCTACCCTGGCGGGGGCCCGGCGTCTTGGTTGATACGATGGCCTGGCTGTACGGCGTCAGCTCCACGCCAGGTGCGGCAAACCACAGGCCGCGGGCTGGAAGCCTTGCAGCGACCGCAGGATCCCATCGGCATGGGCGAACTTATGATCGGCCATGGCCGGGTCGGGCACCGCGATCGCGGTCATGCCGGCGGCCTTGGCGGCAGTCACGCCGAACGGCGAGTCCTCGAACACCAGGCATTCGGCCGGATCGACTCCCAGGCGTCGGGCCGCGGTCAGGAAGATGTCCGGCGCCGGCTTGGCGGCGGTCACTTCCGGGTCATCGGCGGTGACGATGGTGTCGAACAGGGCGAACCAGTCGCCATGGCGGGTGGTTTTCTCGACGAAGGACATCTGCGAAGAGCTGGTACCCACGGCGATCGGAATCCGGTTCTCCTTGAGATGGCGCACCAGCTGCTGCGCCCCGGGCATCGCCTCGGCCCGGGGAAAGCGCTCGCGCATCAGCGGCTCGCGCATCACCAGGAACTCCTCGGCAGTGATCGGCAGGTCCAGGGCCTGCACCACATAACGCGCGAGGTCGGCGGCGCCACGGCCGATGATGTTCTGCTTGATGGTCCAGTCGTAGGTACGGCCATAACGCTCGGCGATCAACTGGGTGATCTCGGTGTAGATGCCCTCGGTATCCAGCAGCAGACCGTCCATGTCGAAAATGACCGCCTTGATCGGCCCAAAATCATTCAACTGTGCATTCATCGCATCTGATCCGTTAGCAAAAGTACATTCCAGGGAGCGGCTCAGGTACGGCCCGTTCGTTAGCCAGCCTTTCGATGAAAGGGTTCAGCAGCATAGCGGCGGGCCTGTGCCAGGGGCAACCCGGCACAGGTGCGGCGGGACACGCAGGCTTCAATCGCGCGGGTCGGGCCCGCTGGCGTCCGGATCGGGGGCTTCTTGCAGGGGGACGCGGGCATCGTCCAGCAAGGAACCTGGGTCCTCGTTGCCCGGGTCGTTGATCACCTCGGGCTCCCCGGAGATGGGTTGGGCATTGCCTGGAGCTTCACGGGCCATGATCGCCTCCTCGATCGCCAGGACCATCCTGGCAAGTATGGCGAAGCCTGGGCCAGGCGCACAAAAAACCCGGCGCATGGCCGGGTTCTCGGGTTGCTTGCGCCTGGATCAGTGACGCTTCTTGTGCCCCATGCTGCTGCCCAGGGCACCGCCCGCCGCACCACCGATGCCAGCACCGACAGTGGCGCCGGTGCTGCCGCCCAGGCGATTGCCGATCAACGAGCCACCAGCCGAACCCAGGCCGCCACCGATCGCCGCCTTGGCCCGGCTGCCCTTGCGCGCACCAGCCGCACTGCCGGCTGCCCCGGCGACACCCGCGCCGATGGCCGCTCCGGTGCTGCCGCCAAGCTTCTGCCCCACCACATTGCCCAGCGCGCCGCCGAGGCCACCGCCAATGGCTGCCGTACCGTCACCGGCCATCGCGCCTTGGGCCAGCAAAAGTCCCACAACCAGGGCAGGGAGAGTTAAACGCATGACTTGAACCTCGAAAAAAGACTGTCGAACTGACATGTAAGAACCCGGCGCCGCATGACTCGACGCAGGTCACCGCGAAACCACCCGGGATTTGGCGCCGGATTGGACAACCAATTCCAGAAGAGCTTTATCACCACGCAAAAAAAAGCCCGCTGGGGAACGGGCTAGGGTGTTGCGTTTAACGGATGGTTTGAGCCTACGCAGGCAGATGTGAAGAAAGCGTGAAAAATTTCACCGCCAGGCCCGACGTCCCTCCAACGCGGCCTCTGTCGCCCCCGGCCTGCGGGCGTGGCGGCGTGAATGAAAAATTTTCTGCCGCCCGTCACCCGCGCCTCTTCGCCCACCTACAAAAAGCCCCGCAAGTGCGGGGCAGTCGTTACTCAAGATCGCTTGTTCTTGGGCAGGGCCCGAGGGAAAAACATCGTATTGCTGGCGACCGATGTCACCGCGGATTTTTTCCTGACGACATTCGCAGAAGGCTCAGCCTTCGCCTCGAATGCCGCCTGCCCGCAACGCACCAAGTTGTTGATTGGGAACTCATCCCCGTTGTCTTCGATATAAGCAAGACTCCTCATCTCCCAGCTCCCTCCAACAACCGACCAGCACCGGCAAGCTCCTGATTGCCTGGAAAGTACTGATCGTCACGGCGCTTGAGACTAGACAGTCATTCGCCGACCTGCCGGCCAAAGCACCGCAGACGCCGACGAGCGGCCAGCCAGTGGAAGAAAAACTGATCCAGGGCAAATTTTCCCTCGCCGTTCAGCTGTCGTACGCCGCCAGGGCCCGGGCCAGGCGCATGTCGTCGGCGTCACTGGCAGGATGCAGTGTGCGGTAGCAACGCAGCGCCTGCTCCAGCTGGGCGCCGCGAATCTGGCCCCCGGAACCGACGAAGGCCAGGGCATCGCCCTTGGCCGAATGAAAGATCTCGCCAGGATTGGATGTGGTGCCCAAGGTGCCGAACGTGGTCAGGCCGGTCACGCCGGTGACCATCATCGAGGCCCGGTCTACGGGGTTCCTCTCCTCTCCCGCCACCACCAAGAGCGGGGCGACACACAACGCACAGATCAATAACGCCTGGTTACAACTCTTCATCAGTGGATCGCCATCCTGGGCCAAGGCAGGCGCGCAACTTAGCATCCGGCGTGTCCGAACGCAGCCTCAAGCCGCTGGTGATTGCCAACGGGACAGGTAGGCGATCGCCGCCTGCTCCGCCTCGACGCAAATGGTTTCACTGATGTGGCCTTCGGCCAGGTAGCCGTACTTCATGCAGGCGAATGCGATTTCCACCGCCAGGGTGGTCACGTCCGGCTGCCGAGGCAGGCTGTCGAAGCCGCCCCGGGCCAGCAGGTAGTCGCGCAGCAAGCTGCCGATCATGGCGTCCTTGCGCTCGTGGGCCTGGCTGTCCAGCGGGGTGAAATTGCCGCGCAGGAGCAGCAGGCTGGCGGCCGGGTGAGCGTTGTAGTAACCGGCAACGCCGCGAATGACCCGACCGATGGCCTGTTTCCAGTCGCCCTCGGGGCCGGGTCGGGAGCTATCGATCAGCGCGGCGATACGCTCCATCTGCTGGCTCGCCAGATGGGCGAGCAACGCGTATTTGTCCGGAAAGAACTGATAGATGCTCGCCCTCGGGACCCCCGACAACTTGGCGATCTCGGGGATCGATGTGGCGTCCGGGCCGACTTCCTGGAGCAGTTGCTCTGCAGCCGCCAGCACCTTTTCCATGCGCGATTGCGAGCGCTCCTGCTGGGGCAGCCTTGCGACCTTCTTGCCTTTGGGAACCGACGAGCTGTCTTGCATATCGCATAAATCCAACATAAGTTATGTTTAAACATGACAAATGTCATGTTCACCAAGCGCTCCATCTTCCCCGTCCAGAGCGAGACCTGCAATGAGCTACCAAGACCAGACCCAATGGCAAGACATCCAGGCCTTCCTCCCCGCGGCCTATCGCATCGACGCTGAAAATGCCCCGCAAGAGGAGTATTGGCCATGGCGTGGGCATCGGGTGCACCTGGACCGGTTCGTCAATCCGACAGCACCGGCCAAGGTCATCCTGTTCCATGGGGTCGGGACCAACGGTCGGCAGATGTCGACCATCGTCGGCCTGCCCCTGTCGCGGCAAGGGCTGGAAACGGTAGCGATCGACATGCCTGGATACGGCGAGACCCGGGTCGCCCCAGGCGCCCAGGTGCGCTATGACACCTGGGTGGAACTGGCCCATGAGTTCATCGAGCATGAACGGCGCCGCGACCCTCGGCCGATCTTTCTCTACGGTCTCAGCGCCGGCGGCATGCTCACCTACCATGCGGCGGCCATGAACCAGAAAGTGGCGGGCATCATCGGCATGACCTTCCTCGACCAGCGACTGGCCCTGGTCAGGGAGCAGACCGCCCTTACCCCCTTGCTGGGCCGCCTGGGCGGGCCGCTGATGCACGCCCTGGCCGGTACTCCATTGGCAGGAATGAAGATGCCGATGTGGCTGGCAAGCAAGATGCACACCCTGGTCAACGACCGCGCCGCGCTGAAAACCTGCCTCAGGGACCGCACCTCGGCGGGCAACTGGGCCAGCCTGCGTTTCCTGAGCTCCTATTTGCACTACGTGCCGGTGGTGGCCCCGCAAGACTTCCAGGCCTGCCCGGTACTGTTGACCCAGCCGGCTGCGGACCGCTGGACGCCACTGGAACTGAGCCAGCCGTTCCTCGAGCGCTTGGCCCGGGTCGAGGTACAGATCCGCATGCTGGAGAATGCCGGGCACTATCCACTGGAAGAACCGGGGTTGACCCAGATGAACCAGGCCATCTTGCAGTTCATCGAGACGATCCTGGCCAGCACCGGCGATCCGACGACCGCGACCACCGCCCGGCAGCAGCGGCCCGAGCCCCTGGACCGGCGCAGCTGAGCCCTCAAGTCCGGGCCAGGAAGCTGTCGGCGTCGCCTCCTTCGCATTTCCAGTCGGCGAACACCCCGACCAGGTTGCAGGCATCGCACCGGCAGCCGATGTAGTACCAGCGCACATCGTTGCTATCGGCATAGAGCGCGACTGCCGAGGTGATCGCAAAGTGTTCGTGGTCACAGACGCAGACATGGTTCTCGAAAGCCGCCTGTGCCGCATAGTCGGCACTGTCACCCAGCAGCTTGACGGTTGCGCACCGGGTGCAAGTGCATCTGCCGGCGCCGACTTCCTCGTCGGTTTCCAGGGTGAACCTGTCGTTCCCGCAGACGCACCGGGCAGCGTTGAACCTCACTGCCTCGTAGCTCGGTTGGCTGTAGCGGCGGATCTGTGGCTGGATATCCGCATCTTCGCTGCCGTACCGGTAGGGGCCTTTCCTTGAAATCGTCATGGTGTTCCAACTGCCAGTGGTTATCCGCCGGGGATGAACGGCCGGGGCCCGGCGGCGAACATCCGGGCGCCAGCTGGCCTGGTGGTATTCAGGCCACCGGGGCGGACACCTCGAACAGACCGCGAATGGTGCCCTGGATGCGCAGGATGTCCGAGAGCGCATACAGCCCCACTGAAGGGGCCAGGTGGCGGCTATCCGGGGGATTGGCGACACAGGCGGCAATCAGTGTCAGCTGGTTGGCAGGATCGGGCTGGAACTTGATGCCGCTCACGCAATACAGGCTCTTGCGCCGGATGCCATCGTTGTATAGCTCGCCCTGGGCCGGTGCTTGCTGCAACTGTTCCAGCGTCGGCACCTGGTCGAATACCTGGGCGTAGAACTCGATGATCGGGCTCTCGTTGATGCTGCCCAGGCGGTGCACATAAGCGGCGTAGAACCGGCCTTCCAGCTGAATGGCCAATACGTCGCCAGCACGGTAGAACGTCACGGAGTCCGGGAGCGCCGGCTTGCGCGCCAGGGCCACGGGAGGCGCTTGCAGGCCAGCGCTGAACTCCTGCGAGCGCTGGTGAAACTTGTCCCCCAGGGCCACCGCTCGATTCAGTTCCTCGATCGCCTCCACGGCCCGGGCGGTAATGCCCGGCTCGGCCAGGCCATATTTATGTAACAGCGTGGCCAGCGCGAGCCAGGCCTTGTGCCGATAGAGCGGCGCGACCTGGGACTCATCCGCCAGCAGCACGCAATTCCAGCGAGCCAGCAGGCCTGGCAACACCACATCGATCCGCGGGCCCTGGTGACCATGCTGCTGTGCAACCATCGCCTTCCAGGTCAGCCGCGCAAGGTCCTCGTCCAAAGCCTGGACCAGGTGCCTGGCGGCCAGTTTCTCCAGCAACTGCTGATGTTTCACAAGCTCATCTCCATTCGATGCTTAGTCCGGTGCCATCTGAAGGCGCTACCCCAGGCGTAGCCGCTGTGGTCGTTGTTTGTTTCAATGGCGGCCTGCACAGGGCCAGTAGCACGCCAAGCGCCCTACTCCGGAAAAATCGCGCAATGATAACGATCGACGCCTTCAAGGCATACGGCACCCGCACCGGTTCGCCTACGCAAATGCCGCTGGACGAAATAACCCTGCTCGCCTCGCCCGCGACCCTCAGGGCGCTGGGGGATTTCCTGCTGCAGGCCGCACAACGCATGCAGGAAGACGGCATGGAACATCTGCACCTGCAGGATGCCTGGGCCGGCTTCGATCCCGGGCTGCACGTGGACCTGGTGCTAGTGAATAGCCAGCAGGCCGCCGCACACGAGCCGCAGACCACGACCGGCGACAGCGCCGATACTCCTCACGGGCACCACCGATGAACGCCAGTCCCTCGCGTGCATCCCTATCGGCCTTACAGCAGTACGCCGCCCATTGCCTGGATGCCTACTGTCAGGCGCAAGGCATCGCCCACCCGTGCATCGACGAACTGTTGGAGCATCTGCGATCCATGGCCAGCTACTCGAACCTGGCCTTGTGGGAACAGGCCGGCGCCGACCTGGCCCTGAACGGCCGGGGCGACGACATGCCGGCCTCGCTCTGTGCAATGCTCGATACGCAACAGGTCGAACAATTGCAGGCGCTGGCCTGCAATGTCGTGGAAGTCGGCCTGGCGGATATGTACGGCCAGGGCTCGACCCTGCCCCGGTACTTCCTGGCGCAGGTGGAGGCGATGCTGGAAAGGGCAAACGTGCAGTTGCCCGAGGGCCGGAACAACAGCACCCCCCGGTGAGCGCACCCACGCGCCGAGAACGACCGAGCCCTGGGCGGGAGGCTATTTTCGCAGGCAACAAAAAACCCCTGGAAGCCATGGGCCTTCAGGGGTTTCTTGTATCGAATATGGCGGTGAAGGAGGGATTCGAACCCTCGATACAGTTTCCTGTATACACACTTTCCAGGCGTGCTCCTTAAGCCACTCGGACACCTCACCGTTTCTCTTCAAACCGATTCAGTCTGTCGAGGCGCGCTAATGTAGTCGAAAGCTTTTCAGATGGCAAAGGTTTTTTTCAGAATTTTCATGCGCTTAAGCACTTTTCTGGTTTTCAGGGCCTGCACGCCCCCCGCGGCATACGGCAAACCGGCCAATCTTCGGCTCGCTCCAGGCTGCCGTGCAGCTACAGGGATGCAGCCCAGCGGGTCGTGCGACCTGCCACCCGGGACAAAGCCTGACTCATCAGTCAGTCATGGCGCTTTACCAGGCCGGTCATGCTGGGTAACTTCTGCTGCACTTCTAATACAAGGAATTGCGTCATGAGTGAGTTGATTTCCTACCATCTCGAAGACGGTATCGCGACCCTGACCTTGAGCAATGGCAAGGTCAATGCCATCTCACCGGACGTGATTGCCGCCTTTAATGCCGCGCTGGACCAGGCCACCGCCGATCGCGCGGTGGTGATCATCACTGGCCAGCCAGGGATCCTCTCTGGCGGCTACGACCTCAAGGTCATGACCGCAGGTCCCAAGGAGGCCGTGGCCCTGGTGACCCTGGGCTCGACCCTGGCTCGGCGCCTGCTGTCCCACCCGTTCCCGGTGATCGTCGCATGCCCGGGGCATGCAGTGGCCAAGGGCGCCTTCCTGCTGCTGTCGGCCGATTACCGTATCGGTGTCGAGGGCCCCTTCAGCATCGGCCTCAACGAAGTGCAGATCGGCATGACCATGCACCACGCCGGCATCGAGTTGGCCCGTGACCGCCTGCGGCGTTCGGCCTTGCACCGCTCGGTGATCAACGGCGAGATGTTCGACCCGCACAGCGCGGTGGATGCCGGCTTCCTCGACAAGGTGGTCAGCGCCGAAGAACTCCAGGGCGCCGCCCTGGCCGCAGCGCGCCAGTTGAAGAAGATCAACATGCTGGCCCACAAGAACACCAAGCTGAAGGTACGCAAGGCCCTGCTGGAACGACTGGACAACGCCATCATCGAAGACCAGGGACATCTGGGCTAAACCCCGGCATGAACGAGCATCGCCCGGCCCTTGTGCCGGGCTTTTTATTGCCTCGCGAAGCCTTCCCCCCTGCACGCCCCGCCATCGGACACATCCGCTCAATCATCACTGCTCATCCTGCCTGGCGGAGCAATTGCCGAAAACAGTGCACATTCGTACACTGCGCCACCTTTTGTCCCCTGCGCGGTGGCCGTTTAGATGTTGTATCTGTTTCGTATGTCTTTGATGGGCTTGCACTTTATAGCTGCTGGCAGCCTGGGCTTGCTGCTTGGACTGTGTCGTCCCTTCAATCCTGACAACAGCCGCCTGTGTGCCCGCCTGTATGCCTGGCCGGCCATGCGCATCCTGGGCCTGAAGGTCAGGGCCGAGGCCGGGCCATTGATGGACAAGCCACAAAGCTGCGTGATCATCGCCAACCATCAGTCCAACTATGACCTGTTCGTGTTCGGCAACGTGGTGCCGCCACGCACCGTATGCATTGGCAAGAAGAGCCTGAAATGGGTTCCGCTGTTCGGCCAGTTGTTCTGGCTGTCGGGCAACGTCTTGATCGACCGCGGCAACCCACACAAGGCCCGGCGCTCGATCGTCACCACCACCCACACCCTGCAACACAAGGACACCTCGATCTGGGTATTCCCGGAAGGCACGCGCAACGGCGGCGAAGAGCTGCTGCCATTCAAGCGCGGCGCCTTCCAGATGGCGATCGCCGCCGGGGTCCCCATCGTTCCGGTCTGTACCAGCAACTACATCAAGCACATGCGCCTGAACCGCTGGAACAGCGGTGAAATCCTGATTCGTTCGCTACCGGCGATCCCCACTGCCGGCTTGAGCATGGACGACTTGCCACGGCTGATGGCGCAATGTCGCGAGCAAATGCTCGAGTGCATCGCCAGCATGGATCGCCAGTTGCAATCGAACTGAGCCCTGTTGAGCCAAAGCCCGCCTCGCGCGGGCTTTCATTTATCTGCGAACTCGCATCTCCCAGGGGACTCTGATGCTGCAATGCAGGCTAAGCTGCTGATTTGCCACCGCTCCCTTGATAAGAAGAAGTGAACCTGAGCCATGGGTAGAGTTGTTGCCGCCGCCGTCTACAGCGGCGGAAAGAAAGTCACGAACATCAGCCTCGACGAGGGGGCCGCCTGGGCGGCCAAGCCCGGGCATTTCGTCTGGATCGGCCTGGAAGAACCCAACGCCCACGAACTGGCCAACCTGCAACGCCAGTTCAACCTGCATGAACTGGCCATCGAGGATGCCCTGGAGAAACACAGCCGGCCCAAACTGGAAACCTTCGGGGATGCCCTGTTCATCGTCACCTACTCGCCAGTGCGCACCGACGGCAAGCTGGAGTTCATAGAAACCCATATCTTCGCCGGCAACGGCTACATCATCACCGCCCGCAATGGCCACTCGGCCTCCTACGGCCATGTGCGCCAGCGCTGCGAGGCCCGCCCGTTGCTGCTCGAACATGGCGAGGACTTCGTGCTCTATGCCCTGCTGGACTTCGTCACCGAGAACTACCAGCCAGTCAGCGAAGCCATCCACGCCGAGATCGAGGAGCTGGAGAGCAACGTGCTGTGCCAGTCGATGAACGAGCGCGACATCCTCAGCCTGCACAGCCTGCGTCGCGATGTACTGCGCCTGCGCCGCCACGTGGCGCCGATGGTGGAGATCAGCGAGGACCTGCAGAAGCTCAGCTTCCCCTTCATCGACAAGAACATGCGGCCGTATTTTCGCGATGTGCAGATCCACGTCACACGGCAGATGGAAGACCTTTCGACCCTGCGCGACATCGCCAGCCAGACCATCGAGATCGGCGTGCTGCTGGAGGCCTCGCGGCAAAGCATCGTACAGCGCAAGTTCGCCGCCTGGGCGGCGATCCTGGCGTTTCCCACGGCGGTGGCGGGAATCTACGGGATGAACTTCCAGAACATGCCGGAGCTGGGCTGGCACTACGGCTACTTTGGCGTCCTGGGCTTCATCAGCGTGGGCTGCGTGGCCCTCTGGGCCAGCTTCAAGCGTTCAGGCTGGCTGTGAAACGACGTGGCCCCGCGCCAGGCGGGGCCACGGCTTGCCTCAGGCCGCTGCGGGCTTGTGGGCGACGAAGCGCATCATCCATTCGGCCACGGTAGTGCCGTGATGATCGTGCTCGAGACTGGCCACGCCCTTCTGGTAGACCTGCTCGCCGAGGAACTCATGGCGCAGGTCGAGCAAGGCGCGGGAATAGTCGTGGATGAATTCCGGATGCCCCTGGAAGCACAGCACCTGGTCATTGATGTGGTAGGCCGCGTACGGGCAGAAATCGCTGGAGGCGATCACCGTGGCGTTCTCCGGCAAGGCGGTGACCTGGTCCTGGTGGCTGATCAGCAGGGTCAGCTCCTCCACCACCGGGCTCATCCACGGCGCCTTGGCCGCAAGCTTGTAGTTGTGGATGCCTACGCCCCAGCCCTGGTTCGCCCGCTCGCTCTTGCCCCCCAGCAGCAGCGCCAGCAACTGATGACCGAAGCAGATACCCAGCAGCTTGTCGCCACGCTCGTAGCGCTCCAGCAGGTAGGTCTTGAGGGTCTGGATCCACGGATCGGTGCCGAACGAATCGGCCTTGCTGCCAGTCACCAGGTAGGCATCGAACTTCAGGTCGTCAGCCGGATACTGGCCCTGCACCACGTTGTAGACGCTGAACTGCGCGGCAATGGGCTGCTGGGAAAACAGGCGCTGGAACATCTGCCCGTAGCCCTGGTACTGGTCGATCAGTTCGGGACGCAGGATATCGGTTTCAAGAATGCAGATGCGTAGCGACATAAAATATTCCTGACAAGGCGATGGCAATAACGAACACCCCAGAGCCTGCCTTGAAATACCACGGCAAGGCAAGCCCCGGGGGCCGTCATTTGACGCCCGCCAGGCTCAGAACAACTGGCCCTGGCGCGCCTTCTCCAGGAGCAGGTCCGGCGGGTTGAAGCGCTCGCCGTACTGACGTGACAGGTACTGGGCGCGGGCGACGAAATCCTGCACCCCGTACTGGTTGATGAACTGCAGCGCGCCGCCACTCCAGGCCGCGAAACCGATGCCGAAGATCGAACCGACGTTGGCGTCGGCCGTGGATTGCAACACGCCCTCTTCCACGCAGCGCACGGTCTCGATGGCCTGGATGAACAACAAGCGGTCGCGCACGTCCTGGGGCGAGATCTGCCCGTCGGCCTTGTAGAAGCGCGTACGCAACTGCGGCCACAGGTGTTTCTGGCCACCGGCCGGGTAGTCGTAGAAACCGCCACCGGCGGCCTTGCCCGCGCGCTTGTACTCGTTGAGCAGCAGGTCGATCACGGCGAATGCCGGGTGTTCGATGGCAGGCTTGCCTTCGGCTTGCAGGTCCTTGGTGGTTTGCAGGCGAATGTGGCTCATCAGGCTCAGGGACACTTCGTCGGAGATCGCCAGCGGGCCCACGGGCATCCCGGCCTTGCGGGCCTCGGTCTCGATCATCGGCGCGGCGATGCCTTCGCCGAGCATGGCGATGCCTTCGTTGGTGAAGGTGCCGAATACCCGGGAGGTGAAGAAGCCGCGGCTATCGTTGACCACGATCGGGGTCTTCTTGATCTGCTGGACGAAATCGAACCCTCGGGCCAGGGTCTCGTCACTGGTCTTGGCGCCCTTGATGATCTCCACCAGCGGCATCTTTTCCACGGGGCTGAAGAAATGCAGGCCGATGAACTTGTCCGGATTGGGCACCGCGCTGGCCAGCCCGGTGATGGGCAAGGTCGAGGTATTGGAGGCGATCACCGCCTGCGCACCGACCACCTGCTGCGCCGCCTTGGAGACCTTGGCCTTGAGCTCGCGGTCCTCGTAGACCGCCTCGATGATCAAGTCGCAACCGGCCAGGTCGGCATCTTCGGCGGTGGGGAGGATGCGTGCCAGGGTCGCGTCGCGCTGTTCGGCGCTCAGTTGCCCACGGCCGACCTTCTTCTCCAGCAGGGCCGCGGAATGGGCCTTGCCCTTCTCCGCCGCCTCGCGGCTGACATCCTTGAGCACCACCTCGATGCCCGCCACGGCACTGACATAGGCGATGCCTGCGCCCATCATCCCGGCGCCCAGCACCCCGACCCTGCGGGTCGCCTGGGGCGCCACGCCCTGGGGCCGCGAGCCGCCGGCGTTGATTTCATTGAGCTGGAACCAGAAGGTGCCGATCATGTTCTTCGCCACCTGGCCGGTGGTCAGCTCGGTGAAGTAGCGAGCCTCGATCAACTGGGCGGTATCGAAGTCCACCTGGGCGCCCTCGACCGCGGCACAGAGGATCTTCTCCGGTGCGGGGAAGCAGCCCTGGGTCTTGGTGCGCAGGATCGAAGGAGCGATGGCCAGCATCTGCGCCACTTTCGGGTTCGAAGGGGTGCCGCCGGGAATCTGGTAGCCCTTCACATCCCAGGGCTGCTTGGCCGTCGGGTTGCTGGCGATCCAGGCCCGGGCCTTGGCCAGCAACTCGTCGCGATCACCAGCCAGCTCATTCACCAGGCCCGCCTGCAGCGCCTGCCGCGCCCGGACCTTCTTGCCCTCGAGCAGATACGGCAAGGCCTTCTCCAGGCCCAGCATGCGCACCATGCGCACTACCCCGCCGCCGCCAGGCAGCAGGCCCAGGGTGACTTCCGGCAGGCCTACCTGCAGCGACTTGTCGTCCAGGGCCACGCGGTAATGGCAAGCCAGGCAGATTTCCCAACCGCCGCCCAGGGCCGCGCCGTTGATTGCCGCCACCACCGGCTTGCCCAGGGTCTCCAGCGCCCGCAGTTGGGCCTTGAGGGCCAGAACCATGTCATAGAAGGCCTGGGCCTGGGGTTTGCCGACCTTGATCAGCTCGTTGAGATCGCCGCCGGCGAAGAAGGTTTTCTTCGCCGAAGTGACGATCACCCCGGCGATGTAGGCTTGCTCGGCCTGCAGCCGGGCCAGGGTGGCGGCCATGGCGTCGCGGTAGGCCGCATTCATGGTGTTGGCGCTCTGGCCCGGCATGTCGATGGTCAGGACCACGATCTGGTCCTGGCCTTTTTCGTAACGGATGGCATCAGTCATGAAAGGATTCCTTGATATCGGGGCTCAGAGGCGTTCGATGATGGTGGCGATGCCCATGCCGCCGCCGACACACAGGGTGGCCAGGCCATAGCGCTGGCCGCGGGCTTCCAGTTCGTCGAGCAGGGTGCCGAGGATCGCGCAGCCCGTGGCGCCCAGGGGGTGGCCCATGGCGATGGAGCCACCGTTGACGTTGACCTTGGCGGGGTCGATGGCCATGTCCTTGATGAACTTGAGCACCACCGAGGCGAAGGCTTCGTTGACCTCGAACAGGTCGATGTCCTCGACCCGCAGCCCGGCCTTGGCCAGGGCCTTGCGGGTGGCCGGTGCCGGGCCGGTGAGCATGATGGTCGGGTCGGTGCTGGTGACCGCAGTGGCGACGATCCGCGCCCGGGGCTTGAGGCCCAGCTCACGCCCCTTGGCCTCGGAGCCGATGAGCATCAGCGCCGCGCCGTCGACGATCCCGGAACTGTTGCCCGGGGTGTGCACATGATTGATCCGCTCGACGTGGCTGTAGACCCGCAAGGCCGTGGCGTCGAAACCCATCTGCCCCATCATCTCGAAGCTCGGCTTGAGATTGCCCAGGCCCTCGAGGGTCGAGTCGGCACGAATGAATTCGTCATGGTCCAGCAGGACAATGCCGTTCTGGTCCTGCACCGGCACCAGGGACTTGGCGAAGGCTCCGGCCGCCCGGGCCCGCGCGGCCTTGTGCTGGGATTGCAGGGCGAACTGGTCGACATCCTGGCGGGAGAAGCCTTCGAGGGTGGCGATCAGGTCGGCACCTATGCCCTGGGGCGTGAAGTGGCTGTGCAGGTTGGTCTCGGGGTCCAGCACCCAGGCGCCACCGTCGCTGCCCATGGGTACCCGCGACATGGACTCCACCCCACCGACCACCACCAGCTCCTCGAAGCCGGAGCGCACCTTCATCGCTCCCAGGTTCACCGCCTCGAGGCCCGAGGCGCAGAAGCGGTTGATCTGTACCCCGGCCACGCTGATATCCCAGTCCGCGACCTGCACCGCGGTCTTGGCGATATCGGCGCCCTGGTCGCCGATGGGCGTCACGCAGCCCAGGACCACATCGTCCACCTGGCTGGTATCCAGCTCGCAACGCTGGCGCAGGGCCCGCATCAGCCCCGCCACCAGGTTCACCGGCTTCACACTGTGCAAGGCGCCATCGGCCTTGCCTTTGCCACGGGGCGTGCGTAACGCATCGAATATCAAAGCTTGGGTCATGACGTCCTCGAACCGTTTGTGCAGGGAGAAAATGTCGAGTTCCCACCTTAGGCGCGGCAGCGTCGGATTCAATGACCGATGCGCTCAGCCGCCTTGACGGTGACGCTCAGACGAACGGTAGGCAGCTAATGGATAGCCCGACAAAGGGTCGCGAGCTGTCTAGCCAAAGGGCGGCCAGGGGGCATCGGGAGGAACTTATAAGGTTTTTATCGAAACTCGCGAGGACGTCATATGAATTGGATCTAAGCCAGGGGATTCAAGGCCCCTAAGGTAGAAACTGTAGGAAGTCCCGGAGGGTCTTTGCACCGGGACAGGTAAGAAAATGGAAACATCGCCGGCCCATAGTGAAGAACAGGGACCGGCTTGCATTGATGCTCAGGAATAACAACAAAAGGCATTCAGCCATGTTCAGACACTCGAAAGTTCGCCAGGCGGGACTCATCCTCTTCGCAACCACGCTGCTGCTGATCTTGCCGAACCTCACCAAGGTGATCGGCTGATTCATGGCGGCTCGATCAACGAGTCATAAAATTGTCCCCGGTTCCTACCGGGGCACGGACTTGTGTGCCAGTCTTCCTGGGGAACATCACGGGGAAGATTCATGCGCCATTGGATTGCACTTGCCGCGCTCTTGAGCGCCTTCAACGCCCATGCCGGGATCATCGACGTCAACCGCGCCGTGGATGAGATCAACGACGGTGCCCTGATCCTGGATCTGCGCAACGACAGCGACTTCGCCGCCGGCAACCTGCACAACTCGCTGCAGGTCAACCTCGAACTGGAAGACGGCACCGGCATCAGCGCCGAGGGCCTGGCCTACCAGCTGCGCAAGGTGGTGCTGGACCCCAACGCTACGGTGGTGATCTACAGCGACACCAACCAGCACGCCCTGGAAGCCGAGGACACGCTGATCCAGCGTGGTTATTTCGGTATCGTGAACGGCGGCAACTACGAAGAACTCCGGGACGCCTTGTTCGATCACGTGTCGCGACCGGACGACGTGCTGCCCGGCAACGAACCCACTGACGACGATCCGACGGCCATCAATTGAAAACCTTGTTCCTGTGCACTGCCCTGTTGCTGAGCATGCCCCTGCACGCCGCACAACTGCTGATCGACCTGGGCTCCGGCAGCCGCGCCTGGCAGACCGAGGAGCTGTTGCGTCACCCCGAGGCCCGGGACATCAGCATCCAGGACGATGTCTCCTACAAACGCCAGATGCGCTACCGCGCGGTCCCCCTGGCCGACCTGCTCCCCGGCCTCAAGCCCGAGGACCACTTGCAGGCCGTGGCCCTGGACGGCTTCGCCGCCGAATTGAGCGCCGCGCCACTGCTCGAACGCCAGGGAGCCCGGGCCTGGCTGGCCATCGAGGATCCACACAGGCCCTGGCCAGCCCTGGCAGCCGACAAGCCCAGCGCCGGCCCCTTCTACCTGGTGTGGACCAACCCCGCGGCCGGGCATATCAGCCCCGAGCAATGGCCGTTCCAGGTGGCGCGGATCCAGCGCCTGGCGCCGGTGGCCGAGCGTTTCCCGGCCCTGCGGCCGGACCCTGCGCTAGCCGCCGATGACCCGGTGAACCAGGGTTTTGCCCTGTTCCAGAAGAACTGCCTGGCCTGCCACCGGCTCAACGGCGCCGGGGATTCGCAGTTCGGCCCCGACCTGAACGTCCCCTATAACCCCACCGAGTACTTCGGCGGTGACTTCCTCAAGCGCTACATCCGCGATCCACAGAGCCTGAGACGCTGGCCACAGGCGAAGATGCCGGGCTTCAGCAACAGCGTCCTGCCCGATACCGAATTGGAGCTGTTGCTGGGCTACCTGCGCCACATGGCCGGGCGCAAGCAGCCCTGAACCCCTCGGTTCGACTAGAGACCCTGGCTATCGCTGGCATAGCCAGAGTCGATTTCACCCACTGCGCATGCCGGCGGATAATCGCCCCCATCGAGCAACACTTCACCTGCCTGATGAAGCCACTGCTGCAAACCTGATGACGCCGACGATCAAAGGATCCGGACTCTCCTGACCGGCTCCCGCTCAAGACCGGTCTTCCCTTTTAGCCACCCTCCCGGGTGGCTTTTTTTTGCCTTTGCGGGCCCTGAAATGCAATTGGCCAACCCGTGGGTTGGCCAATCGTCGGTCTCGGTGCGCTTATCCGGCTATATCAGCCGCCCACGAATCTCGTGCTTGACTCCCCAGCCCTCGATGATGCCGCCCAACGGCTCGACCACTGCTTCGAAGTCCTGCTCGAAATCACCGATGCCACCATGGGTGGCATACATCACCTTGCTCAGCTCCAGGTACCAGGCACCGTCGTCACGGGGACTGACCTGGGCATTCAAGGATTCGCCGCGAAACTGCCCCGCGGCCCTGCGCGCCCGCTCCTCATCCGGAAAAATGGCGTAGAACTCGATGGGATGAAAGCGTGAAAAATCGAAGCCGCCCTCTTTCATGCGGCGCAGCATGCTGCTGCTGATGTCGTCTTGAAAGGCTGTGCTCATGAAACGTCCTCCTCAAACCGATGGATAGACTTTCCGTGCTTCCCGAATGACAGGCCCAAAAGGCCCGTATCACGACCCGGGGAGGTCGCCAGGAAACAAGCATGGAGCTGGCAAGATCAGGCCTTGGGGGAGAATTCGCTGACCTTGCTTGCAGATTAGCGCCTGCCTCTGGACGCTGCCAGAAATCATGGCCGGTGCCATCTCTGCTACTTACTGGATCGGCGTGATGCTCAGAATCTGAATGCTGTTCTGTTCTTTCAGGCTCTTGAGGGTGGGCGTGTCGGTGCGCCCCTCCAGGTCGTTGAGATCCAGTTCGGCACTCACCGGCAGTAATCTGGCCCGCACCAGCTGCGCGGCACGCTCCAGGGTCGGTGGCTGTTCGCAGTCGAAATGCTCGACGGACTGGACGCCATGATCATCAACGAAAGTGACTTGCCACTTTTGCATCAATGCCTCCTCGATGGCCCCTGTATGGGCCCACATAATCTGGACCTTGTGGCCCAGGTAAACGTTCCGCTGCGCCATGGCCCGAAGCCATTAAAAAACCGCCCGAAGGCGGCCTTTTGCATGGCGGATGCAGCGCTGTGATCAAGGCTTCTCGGCACGGGCCTTGAGTGCCTTCAGGGTGTTGAACGGAGCATCGACCACAAATTTGTTGGCCAGCCAGGAAGGGACACTGCCACCTGGCTCGGTATGAACCTGGTAGGTCACTTCCACCTGGTCGGCGCCCTTGGGGACGAACTTCCAGTAGCCCTCGACCTGGGCCACGCGCACGAAGCCTTTCTCCTCGGGAATATAGGTCGGCATACCCTCCAACTTGCGGGTCAGGCTGCCGTCGGCGCCTTGGCTGGTGGTGATGTGCAGGACCGAGTCGCGGGCAGTGACCGGCCATGGGGTGTTGAACTGGGTGTAGGTCCAGCTTTGGTCGCCCTCGTGCTTGAGCAGCTTCTGGGTCTTGCATTCGTGGATCCAGGAGCAGGCCCCGGCCACGTCCTCTTGCAGCGCGCGGAGCTTGGCGATGGAGGTCTTCATGGTGGTGACACCACGGTAGGCCTTGTACTTGGAGCCGGCCACTTCGCTCAAGGAGACCTTGATGCCGTCTTCGTCCTTGGCCGTCTGCCAGTCTTCGGCCTGGGCCGTTGCCGACAACAGCACGGTTAAACCACAGAGCACAGCAATTCGATGCAGCGAACCCATTGTCTTATTCCTTATTGTTGAAGTTCCGTTCATTGAGAACACCCTAAGCCGCCGTCACTTGCTCCCACCAGCCGATCAGGCGGATGGCTTCTTCACGACTCTGGCCACAGACCTCGGCCTCAGCCTGGAAGGCCCCACACACCGCCGGCCGCTCAGGCAGGCCGAACAGCCCACACAGGTGTTCGACCGAAAGATGCAGGCAACGTTCTCCAGCCGGCTTGCCCTGGGGCATTCCGGGAATCGGGGTGCTGATGGAAGGGGCGATGCAGCAAGCGCCACAACCTTCACGGCAGTTCATGACGAAGATTTCCTCGCGACAAGCAAAGAGTTGGATGACGCCGCACAAGAGTAACCGCTAAAACAGCCGTTTAAAATTACTCGAAGAACGGATTTGACGCACAACCGTGCGTGACTGATCAGTCTCCGACAAAGTGTCGGCCACGACGGTCACAAGGACGACAAAGAATTTACTGCTTGAACTCGAAATCCAGGGCGGCGCCCTCGATGTCCCGACGCTCTTCCCGACGCAATTGCAGTTGCATCTCGTTGGTGAGCAGGCGGCCGTTGAGCTGGAACGGCGTACTTTCCTTGGGTTTCTCGCCAAACATCGGCGGCAGCAACGGCGCGCGCTTGGGTAATGGCGTGGCGCCCAGGGGTTGCAGGTGCTTGACCATCTCGGTTGGCAGGTTCAAGTCCAGCTTGGGGCTGACCAGCGGCGTCTTGATGTCCTGGTAGGCCCACTTGGACTGTTTGGCGGGAGCAGGCTTCTTGTTTGCCGGCTGGGTCTTGCTGGCCTTGGTTTTACTGGCCGGAGCTTTCTTTACCGGGACTTTCTTTGCCGGTGCTTTGCCAGAGGTTGTCGAATGGTCCGTCCGAGTAGTGCCGGCAGCGGTTTTTTCCACAGGTGCTGCGGCCTGGACGGGCATGGCAGCAACCGCTCCCAACAGGCAGGCACATAACCAGATGGCAGGAAGAAAGGCTTTCATAAAAACAGGCAGATCGAGAACAAGGTGCCCCTATGCTCGCTTGTTGCACGCCCCATGACAAGCATGGGGCTGCATTGCCTAGAATCCGCCTGCCGCTTCCTGGCACAACTGGCTGGCGAGCATCCCCAAGGTCATCAGCGCCCGCTCGGCCTCGCGATTCCATGGGGTGCCGCAGTTGAGGCGTACACAGTGGTTGAACTGCTCGGTATTGCTGAAGATCAACCCGGGGGCGATGCTGATGCCCTGTTGCAGGGCCCGGACATGCAATTCCTGGGTGTTGACCCGCCCCGGCAAGCTGACCCAGAGGATAAAGCCGCCAGTGGGCCGGGTGATCTGCGTGCCCTCCGGGAAGTACTGCTGGACCGCCAGCTGGAAGGCGCTGAGGTTCTTGCGATACTCCTGGCGGATGTAGCGCAGGTGCCGATCGTAGCCGCCGTTCTCGAGGTAAGCCGCGACGGCCATCTGGGTCACGCTGCAGGCCGAATGGGTGCTGAAGGTCTGCAGGCGCTGGATTTCCTGCTGGTACTTGCCGGCGATCATCCAACCGATGCGTACGCCGGGCGACAAGGTCTTGGAGAAGCTGGAACAGTAGATCACCCGGTCCAGGCGGTCATAGGCCTTCAGGGACTTGGTCCGGCCGACCTCGAACATCAACTCGCCGTAGATATCATCCTCGACCACCTGGATATCGAAGTCCGACGCCAGGCGCAGCAACTGCTTCTGCCGCTCCTCGGGCATGGTGCCGCCCAGGGGATTGCTCAGGCGCGTGGTCAACACCAGGGCCTTGATCGACCACTGGTTGGCCGCCAGCTGCAAGGCCTCCAGGCTCATGCCGGTGGATGGATCGCTGGGGATCTCGATGACCTTGAGCCCCAGCAAGTCGGCCAGTTGCAGCAACCCGTAATAGGTCGGCGACTCGGCGGCGATCAGGTCACCGGGTCGGGTCAGGACCCGCAGCGACATCTGCAGCGCGTCGACGCAACCGTGGGTGATCACCACTTCGGACGGGTCGACCACCACGCCGGCATCGCGCATGCGAATCGCCACTTGGCGCCGCAGCGGCTCGAATCCCGGGCTGAACATGTAGCTGAAGGCGCGAGGGCTATGGAAGCGCGTGACCTTGGCCAATTGCTGGTGCAGTGCGCGCACGGGCAGGTAGTCGACGCTGGGCACCGCGGCCCCCAGGGGAAACACCCCTTCCCGGCGCGACTCCACCAGCACCTGCTGGATGATGCTGCTGCGGGTGACCAGCCCCGGACGCTCGACCCGGGCGATATCCGGCGTCGGCGCGGTGAGCGCGGGCGTCTGGTGCACGTAGTAGCCCGACTGCGGTCGCGCGCGGATCAGCCCCTGGTCTTCCAGGTTGGCGTAGGCCTGCAGCACCGTGGCGTGGCTGACATTGAGCTGCGAGCTCATCTTGCGCACCGACGGTACGCGCTCCCCCGGCTGATAGACACCACGGCGAATATCCTCAGCCAACTGCTGAGCGATACGTTGATAGAGCAAGAGATTGGTCATGGCGCAGCACCCGATTTCACGGTGTTTTATTCTTGTGTGAAACAATACCGGCACAGTTTAGAAGTGTACTGGGACAGTTTCCACAATAGTCGAGGACACCAGGCAGTGAAAAGCACCACGGCAAGTTTTTTCCAGCCGTTGGGCAGGCATAAAAAAACCCGATGCGGCCAGGCATCGGGTTTTTCATGAAAGCTGGCAAAACCTCAGCGTGCGGCGCCGAGCTGGCCCTTCTCGTCGGAGAAAACGATCTCTACCCGACGGTTCTGCGCCCGGCCGCGCTCGGAAGCGTTGGCCTCCACCGGATAGTCGTCGCCATAACCCTCGACCTGGATGCGCTTTTCGTCGACGCCCAGGTCCACCAGCACATCCGCCACGGCCTGGGCCCGGTCGCGGGACAGCTGCAGGTTGCCCTGATGTTCACCGGTATTGTCGGTGTACCCCTCGATCCGCACCACGCGCTTGGGATTGAGCTGGAGGAACTGGGCCACCTTGAGCACGATGCGGTTGGCGGAGTTGTTGAGCTCCGCCTCGCCGGTATCGAACTGCACATCCCCCAGGGTCATCACCAGGCCTCGATCGGTCTGGGTGGTGGCCATGTTGAGGATCTGCTCCTCCAGCCACTTGCCCTGCTGTTGCACGCTGATCAACTTGGCTTCACGCAGGGCCAGTTGCAGGCGCTGGCGCTCCAGCTCGAGCTTGGCCGCCCGCTCCTGGTTCAGCGTCTGCTCGGTATGCTCGCGGGCAATCTCGCTGTAGCGGCGGCTCAGGTAGGCGTAATGCTCCACGTCGCTGCCGCTGCCCCAGTAGCTGGACAGACGATCGGCACGAGCCAGGGACTCACCGGCGCGGATCACATCCTTGGGGGCGACCCGCAGGACATTGGAGTCTTCCTTGACCTTCTGGAAGTCGTTGCCGGCTTGTTGCAGCGCTTCCTCGCTCTGCTGGCCGGCACATCCCAGGAGGCTGGCGCCAGCCAGCAACACCGCGGCACCCAAGAGCTGCTTGGAAATCTTCATTGGGCATCCCCCAGTTGCTTGCGCAGGCGAGTGATGCGGGTCTCGAGCATATTCACCTGCTCCCGGCTCTTCTGGGTCAGGACCTTGGCCTCGGCCAGGCGCGCATCCAACTCCGCCTGCTCGGCACGGACCCGCGCCTTCTTGTAGGACTCATCCTGCATATTGCCCTGGGCCCGGGAAAACTTGTCTTCGGCCAGCTTCAACTCCGGCACGTCCTCGGCCGAGGCTCCCACGGCCTTGGCCTGCTCCAGGGCCTGGGCAGTGAGGCGCATCTGCTCGTTGGGGGCTGGGTCTGAGGCACAACCCGCCATGGCCAGCAGGGCCAAGGCAGCAAAAAGAGGTCGAATAGTCACACGAGATTCCTACGGTTTGGGGCTGCTGACGGGTTGCTGCAACTGGGCCTTCCAACGCTCGAGATTGCGCTGCAACAGGGCCTCCGTCAGACCGGACGCGGGCAATTCTGTCATCTTTTTCGCCAGCTGTCCGCGCAACCATGGGTCATTGCAGGCAGAGTTGTGGGACAGCGCCAGGAACAACCCGGGCTTGTCGATGGGCAGGGGAAATGCCGCCAGGTCGGCGGCCATTCCCAGGGACTGGGCCATGACCATGCCGGCGTAGCGTGGCGCCAGCACATAGTCGAACTCGCCCAGCAGCAGTTTCTGGAAAACCTGGGTCAGGTTCGGCAGGCGCTTGAGCTGCAATTGCTCCTTGGCCAAGGCCTGGAATGGCTGGGTCAGGCGGGCCTTTTCCGAAACGGCGCCGGAGTGGCCCTGCAAATCGGACAACTGGCGGTAATCCAGGGTCGTTTCCTTGCGCGTCCAGACCAGATAGTCGTTCTGCACCAGGGCCGGGTGGATATAGTCCAGGGACTCCAGCTCGTCGAGGGTCAACGGGGCATCGGCGAGCATGTCCATGCGCCCGGTACGCACCTCCTCGAGCGCCTCGGAACGCTTGCCGGCGTACAGCAGCTCGACCTTGAGCCCCAGCTCCCCGGCCACCTGCTGCAGCAAGTCGGCGCTGGCACCTATCAGGTGCCTGGGATCCTGTGGATCACGCCACAGGTAGGGTGGCGCATCGGGACTGCCGGTCACCACCAGCCGCTCGCACTTGCCCACCGCCATCGCCAGCGAAGGCAATAGCGCCAGCCCCAGCAATACGGGCCAGCCACTCATGCGACGCAGTTCCATGACATCACTCCCTCGATAAACGACAGACAAAAAAAAACCCGGCCATGAGGCCGGGCTCTTTATAAGTGAAGCGGCTGGATTAGACCAGCTTCTCCAGCTCAGGTACGGCTTCGAACAGGTCAGCCACCAGGCCGTAGTCAGCCACCTGGAAGATTGGCGCCTCTTCGTCCTTGTTGATCGCGACGATCACTTTGGAGTCCTTCATGCCCGCCAGGTGCTGGATCGCGCCGGAGATACCGACGGCGATGTACAGCTGTGGCGCGACGATCTTGCCGGTCTGGCCGACCTGCATGTCGTTGGGCACGAAGCCTGCGTCCACGGCCGCGCGGGAAGCGCCGACCGCAGCGCCCAGCTTGTCGGCCAGGGCGTACAGGTGCTTGAAGTTGTCGCCGTTCTGCATGCCGCGGCCGCCGGAAACGACGATCTTGGCAGCGGTCAGCTCAGGGCGATCGGACTTGGCCAGCTCTTCGCCGACGAAGCTCGACTTGCCAGCATCGTGGGCCGCGCCGACGGTTTCCACCGCCGCCGAACCACCTTCGGCGGCAACGGCGTCGAAGCCGGTGGCGCGCACGGTGATGACCTTGACCGCAGCAGTGGACTGCACGGTGGCAATGGCGTTACCGGCATAGATCGGACGCTTGAAGGTGTCGGCGCTTTCTACCGAGATGATCTCGGAGATCTGGTCGACGTCCAGCTGGGCAGCGACCCGCGGCAGGATGTTCTTGCCGTTGGAAGTGGCGGCAGCCAGGATGTGGCTGTAGCCGGCGCCCAACTCGGCAACCAGCGGTGCGACGTTTTCCGGCAGTTGGTGCGCATAGGCAGCGTTGTCGGCTACCAGCACCTTGGCCACGCCAGCGACTTTGGCTGCAGCCTCGGCCACGGCGCCAACGCCTTGGCCGGCCACCAGCACGTGAATGTCGCCACCGATTTTGGCAGCAGCGGCCACGGTGTTCAGGGTGGCCTGGGCCAGCGCTTTGTTATCGTGTTCGGCGATTACCAAGATAGTCATGATCAGATTACCTTCGCTTCGTTTTTCAGTTTCTCGACCAGTTCAGCCACCGACTTGACCTTGATGCCCGCGCTGCGTGCAGCCGGTGCTTCGACTTTCAGGGTCTTGTTGGTGGAGGCGGTGGAAACGCCCAAAGCATCAGGAGTCAGCGTCTCGAGCGGCTTCTTCTTGGCTTTCATGATGTTCGGCAGCGACGCGTAGCGTGGCTCGTTCAGGCGCAGGTCGGTGGTGACGATCGCTGGCAGGTTCAGCGCAACGGTCTGCAGGCCGCCATCGATTTCACGGGTGACGTTGACCTTGTCGCCAGCCACTTCGACCTTGGAGGCGAAGGTGCCTTGGGCGTAACCGCTCAGGGCAGCCAGCATCTGGCCGGTCTGGTTGTTGTCGCTGTCGATGGCCTGCTTGCCCAGGATCACCAGCTGTGGCTGTTCCTTGTCGACCACGGCCTTGAGCAGCTTGGCCACGGCCAGGGAGGTCAACTCTTCAGCGGACTCGACGAGGATCGCGCGATCGGCACCCAGTGCCAGGGCGGTACGCAGCTGCTCTTGAGCAGTAGCAGGACCGATGGAGACGACGACGATTTCAGTCGCCACGCCTTTCTCTTTCAGGCGTACGGCTTCTTCCACTGCGATTTCGCAGAAAGGGTTCATCGACATCTTGACGTTGGCGAGGTCGACGCCGGAGTTGTCCGCCTTGACGCGAACCTTGACGTTATAGTCGACCACTCGTTTGACAGCTACAAGAACCTTCATGGATTCCTCGTTACTCTCCGGTGAAAAGAAAGTCGCCTAGGCGAGAACCTGGCGGTTGATGCTCATCGGCACAAGGGCACCTCCAAAAACGCCGGCACACTAAGGTTGACCTTGCTCACGGGACGATGACCGTTCGTCAGTGGCGACCGACGAGTCATTCATTATCGCGGCGTGTAAACTGCGCACCTTCAAGCTGCGCGGCGCATCACCTTCACTGCCTTTGCCCTGTCTTTAGAGGTGCTCTTGAGACCAACAGTCAGCCTACGGCGAGCGCAAAACCGACCGTATCTTGACCGGAACACCTTTTCCGGTCAATACGGCAAAATGGCCGTTCATGAGCCGCGCTTCTTTGATTTACCTGGCCTGCGGCAATTTCAAACAAACGTTTGTATTGGACGCTAGGAGTGGTGTAGATATAATGCGCCGCCCAGAGAGAAAGGTCGGCCGTCCCTCCCCTCTCCCCCCATCGGCGATGGGAGAAAGCGGGACGCAATGCCAAACCTCCAATTAGAAAAAACCGTTGAGCCTTGAGTAGGAGATAGCCTAGTGGAACGCGAATACATGGAATTCGACGTAGTCATCGTCGGTGCCGGCCCCGCAGGCTTGTCCGCCGCTTGCCGCCTGAAGCAGAAGGCTGCAGAAGCAGGCAAGGAAATCAGCGTCTGCGTCGTTGAAAAAGGCTCCGAAGTCGGTGCCCACATCCTTTCCGGCGCCGTGTTCGAACCACGGGCCCTGAACGAACTCTTCCCTGACTGGAAGGAACTGGGCGCCCCGCTCAACACCCCTGTCACCCGTGACGACATCTATGTCCTGCGCAACGGCGAAGCCGCCACCAAGGTTCCCGACTTCTTTGTGCCCAAGACCATGCACAACGAAGGCAACTACATCATTTCCCTGGGCAACCTGTGCCGCTGGCTGGCCCAGCAGGCCGAGAACCTGGGCGTGGAAATCTACCCAGGCTTCGCCGCCCAGGAAGCCCTGATCGACGAAAACGGCGTGGTTCGCGGCATCCTCACCGGCGACATGGGCGTGGATCGCGAAGGCCATCCCAAGGACGGCATGTACACCCCTGGCATGGAGCTGCGCGGCAAGTACACCCTGTTCGCCGAAGGCTGCCGTGGCCATATCGGCAAGCAGCTGATCAAGCGCTTCAACCTGGACAGCGACGCCGACGCCCAGCACTACGGCATCGGTCTCAAGGAAATCTGGGAAATCGATCCGGCCAAGCACCAACCGGGCCTGGTGGTGCACACCGCCGGCTGGCCGCTGGACATCATGGGCACCGAGAACACCGGCGGCTCCTTCCTCTATCACCTGGAGAACAACCAGGTGGTGGTCGGCCTGATCGTCGACCTGTCCTACGCCAACACCTACCTGTCGCCGTTCGATGAATTCCAGCGCCTCAAGCACCACCCGGTACTCAAGCAGTACCTGGAAGGTGGCAAGCGCATCAGCTACGGCGCCCGTGCCATCTGCAAGGGTGGCCTGAACTCGCTGCCGAAGATGGTGTTCAAGGGCGGCGCGCTGATCGGCTGCGACCTGGGCACCCTGAACTTCGCCAAGATCAAGGGCAGCCACACCGCCATGAAGTCCGGCATGCTGGCCGCCGATGCCGTGGCCGATGCGCTGCTGGCCGGTTCCGAAGGCGCCGACGAGCTCAACAGCTACGTCAGCGCATTCAAGTCCAGCTGGCTGCATGACGAGCTGTTCGCCAGCCGCAACTTCGGCCCGGCGATCCACAAGTTCGGCGCCATCGTCGGTGGCGGCTTCAACTGGGTCGACCAGAACCTGTTCGGCGGCAAGCTGCCGTTCACCCTGCACGACACCAAGCCGGACTACGCCTGCCTCAAGCTGGCCAAGGACTGCGTGAAGATCGACTACCCGAAACCCGACGGCAAGCTGAGCTTCGACAAATTGAGCTCGGTGTTCATCTCCGGTACCAACCATGAAGAAGAGCAGCCTTGCCACCTGAAGCTCACCGACCCGAGCATCCCCCTGGGCCGCAACCTGCCGCTGTACGACGAGCCAGCCCAGCGCTACTGCCCGGCCGGCGTGTACGAAGTGGTCACCCAGGAAGATGGCGAGAAGCGCTTCCAGATCAACGCCCAGAACTGCGTGCACTGCAAGACCTGTGACATCAAGGACCCTGCGCAGAACATCACCTGGGTCACCCCGGAAGGTTCTGGCGGCCCGACCTACCCGAACATGTAAGTCGGCGCCCTGCGAAAAGGCCCCCAAATGGGGGCCTTTTTCATTCCAGCATTCAAGCCACGCGCTCGTCCCCCGGGGTGCGCTCGAAGTAGCGCTTGTACTCGCGGCTGAATTGCGAGGTGCTCTGGTATCCCACCCTGTGGGCCACCTGGGCCACGCCCAGCCCCTCGCCCAGCAGCAATTGCTGGGCCTTGAGCAACCGCAAGCGCTTGAGGTACTGCACCGGCGACAACAAGGTGCTGCGCTTGAAATGCTCATGGAAGGTCGAAGTACTCATATTGGCGCAGCGAGCCAGGGTCTCGACGTTCAACGGCTCGGTGTAGTGCTGGTGCAAATGGTTGAGCGAGGCGGCGACCCGGGCGAAATGCCCCTGCTGCTCCACCAGTGCCCGCAAGGCTTCGGCCTGGGGTCCGCGCAAGGCAGCGAACAGCAGCTCACGGACCCGCGCCGCCCCCATGACCTTGCACTCCAGGGGATCGTGCAGGCAGCGCAACAAGCGCTCTACGCAACCGCGCATGCTGTCGTCGAGGACCACCGAGGTCATGGACTCCAGGGTCTGCGCCGCAGCTGCCGGCCCATCGCCGATGCCCATGGCCAGCACCAGCTCCCTGAGCATGGCGCGGTCGATACCGATGGAGATTCCCAGCAGCGGCGCGTTGGGCAAGGCGAAGGTTTCGCACTCGAACGGCACCGACAGCGCCTGGATCAGGTAATGCCCGGCGCCGTACTCCAGGGTCCGGGTGCCCAGGTAGGCCAGCTTGCTGCCCTGGACGATGATCATCAGGCTCGGCTCGTAGATCTGCGGTCCTCGGGCGACGTCACGACTGGCCCGCAGCACCTGGATCCCGGGCAAGGCAGTAGCGGCGAAGCCCTCGCGGCTGGCCAGGGGCTCGAGCAGCGCGACCAGGGGGGCATTGGCGTCCAGATGGCGGGTCAACAACATGTGGGCAAACTTCATGCAAGGGAGGGGATGCCAGCATCATCGCAGGTCCGTTGGCCAATGCCCCGTGAAAACCGTCGATGGCGGAGGAATAGGCATGACATGCCGAGGAATCGCCATGGTTGCCCGCAAGCCTCGCGCCGACAATGCGCCGCCTCACTTGTCAGCGCTTTGCGAGGTTCACCATGTACACCGCCATCGGTTATGCCGCCCAGTCGGCCACCACTCCCCTCGCCCCCATGAGCTTCCAGCGGCGCAGCCCGCGCCCGGACGACGTGGCCATCGAGATCCTCTACTGCGGCGTCTGCCACTCCGACATCCACCAGGCCCGCAACGAATGGGGCATCGCCGTGTACCCGCTGATGCCGGGCCATGAAATCATCGGCCGGGTCACCGCCGTCGGCTCCAGCGTCAACCTGCACAAGGTCGGCGACCTGGTCGGCGTCGGCTGCATGGTGGACTCCTGCCGCCAGTGCGAGGCCTGCGCCGCCAACCTGGAACAATACTGCCTGCAGGGTCCGACCTTGACCTACGCCTCGCCAGACCGGATCGATGGCAGCAACACCATGGGTGGCTACTCCGACAGCATCGTGGTCAGCGAGCATTTCGTGGTGCGCATCCCCGAGTCCCTGGACCCAGCCAGTGCCGCACCGATCCTCTGCGCCGGCATCACCACCTACTCGCCGCTCAAGCACTACGGCGTCAAGGCCGGGGACAAGGTGGGGATTCTCGGCATGGGCGGCCTGGGCCACATGGGCATCAAGTTCGCCAAGGCCCTGGGGGCCGAAGTGACCTTGTTCACCCGCTCGGCGAGCAAGGCCGAGGAAGCCCGGCAACAAGGCGCGGATCACGTGGTCGTGTCCACCGACCCGGCGCAGATGCAGGCCGCGGCCGGGCAGTTCGACTTCCTCCTGGACACCATCCCGGTGGCCCACGATCTCAATCCCTACCTCGATACCCTGCGCTTTGACGGCGTGCACATCCTGGTGGGCCTGATCGAACCGGTGGACCCGGCACTGCACGCCGGCAAGCTGGTGATGGGCCGTCGGGTGCTGGCCGGCTCGTTGATCGGCGGCATCGCAGAAACCCAGGAAGTGCTGGATTTCTGCGCCGAGCACGGCATCCGTTGCGACATCGAGATGCTGGATATCCGCCAGATCAACCAGGCCTACGAGCGCATGATCAAGGGCGACGTGAAATACCGCTTCGTGATCGACATGGCGACCCTCAAGGGCTGAGTCACCCTGAAGTGCGGCGCCAGCGACCCGGATCGCTGGCGCCCGCGCCTCAACCCCGGGCGAAGGCGCGCAGCACCTCGCCATCCATGCGGTACTTGACCCACTCCTCCTGGGGCTGAGCGCCCAGGGACTTGTAGAACTGGATCGCCGGTTCATTCCACTCCAGCACACTCCACTCGAAACGCCCGCAGTCGTTGTCGCAGGCGATCTGCGCCAGGTGCCGCAACAGTTGCTTGCCGGCCCCACCCCCACGCTGCTCGGGGGTGATGTAGAGATCCTCCAGGTACAGGCAGTTGCTGCCCAGCCAGGTGGAATAGCTGAAGAAGAACACCGCAAAACCGATCGGTACGCCGTCGCGCAGGCACATCAGGCCATGGGCCGTGGCGCCTTCGCTGAACAGGCTGCGCTCGATGTCGGCGACGCTGGCGATCACCTCGTGACGGGCTCGCTCGTAGTCGGCGAGTTCGGTGATGAACGCAAGGATCTGCAGGGCATCGCTGGGCAGCGCAGGACGAATTTCGACGGTCATCGGCGGGTCTCATGGCGGAATCAGGTCGGCCATATTAGAACGACAGCCGAAAGACATGCACGGGCATTTCTCCGCCATCGGCCATCCATGCTCCGTACCGGCCTTGCCCCCATCGACACTTATCACCACTGGCGCCAGCGGTTAGAGTGACGGCCCAACCGCCAACCGGAGCCTGCCCATGACTTTCGCGCCCCTGGAGTCCTTGGCCGCCAGCCTGCTGCCCCATGCCTTCGAGCCCCACGACGACGGTGCCCACGACCTGTCCCACCTGTATCGGGTGTGGAGCAACGTCCGGCGTATCGCCGCAGAGGAAGGCGGCGACCTGCGCCTGTTGCTGGCCGCGACCCTGCTCCATGACTGCGTGAACGTGGAAAAAAGCTCGCCGCTGCGCTCCCAGGCGTCACGGCTCTCGGCAGAGCGGGCGCGGCAGGTCCTGGCCGACTTGCACTGGAGCGCCAGCGATATCGAGGCCGTGGCCCATGCCATCGCCACCCACAGTTTTTCCGCAGGGCTGACGCCGACCACCCTGGAAGCGCGAATCCTCCAGGATGCCGATCGTCTCGACTCCCTGGGCGCGCTCGGCGTGGCTCGCACCTTCTATGTCTCGGGGCGCCTGGGGCGGGCCCTGTACGACCCGGCCGACCCACGCGCCAGCCATCGCGAACTGGATGACTCGCGCTTCACCCTGGACCACTTCCAAAGCAAGCTGCTGCACTTGGCCGAAGGTTTCCAGACCGCCGCCGGCAGCCGCCTGGCCCAGGTCCGGCATGAGCGCCTTGAACGCTTTCGCCAGGAGCTGCTGGAGGAAATCGGCCAATAGCGCCCGCTCTTACTCCGCCGCCGGCTAACCCTGAGGCAGCGAGGAATACAACCAACACCCGCGACCGTCATGCTAGAAAGCCCCGCATAACCACAAGCATAAAGAGGCGCCTGCATGTCCCCCTGTTCTATCCCGGCCACCCGCGTCCCCGGCCCGGTGTTCGGCTTGCTCTGCCTGGGCAGCTACCTGTTGTCGCTGTCCTATGGCTCGACCTTCCTCCTGGCGTTGCTGATCGGCAGCCACGGCGGCAACGAACAGGACGCCGGCCAAGTGATTGCCGTGGCGATGCTCAGCACTTTCGCCGCGGTGATCGGATCCGGCCACCTTTCGGACTGGCTCGGCGCCGCCCGCTCAGTGGCCTGGTTCGGCAGCCTGCTGGCCGTGGCCTGCCTGGGGTTCGCCCTGAGCCCGGGGGTTGGCCCGGTGCTGCTGGGGTTCGGCCTGCTCCTGGGGCTGGGCTGGGGGGTGTTCTATACCCTGGGCCCGATCATCGTCGCCATGCTGGTGGAGCCGGCCCACCGAGCCCGCTACTTCGCCCTGCTCTCGGGCAGCATGATGACCGGCATCGGCAGCGCGCCACTGCTGGGGCGCCTGGCCAGTGCCCTGGGCTATCCGTTGAGCAGCGCCTTTTTCATCGCTGCGGCAGCCAGCCTGCTGGGTGTGCTGATCTTCTGGAGGCTGGCTGGCCAGTTGCGCAACCAGGCCAACCACCTGCAGGCCACTGCGGCTCGAATCACCTGGAGTGGCAGTGCCCGCGTCCTCAGGTCCGGGGCGTCGCTGCCGATCCTGATGGTGGGCCTGGGCGGTTGCGTCTTCGGCGGCTTGTCGAGCTTCCAGACCAGCTATGGCCCCGCCCGAGGCGTGGACTACTCACTGTTCTTCATTGGTTTCATGAGCGCGGCCATCGCCAGCCGGATGCTGATTGCCGGCATCGTGGTCAAACGCGATCCGTACTGGGCCGCGTGCCTGTTGTCGGGATTGATGATGGTGTCGATCCTGCTGTTCCTGTCGGTGGTGGATAGCAGCGCCAGCTACCTGCTGGCCGCCATGGCACTGGGCATCGGCTATGGCCTGACCTACTCGGTGATCAACGGCCAGGCAGCCAATGAAGCGCCACCGGGCCACACCTCGCAGGCATTGCTGCTGTTCAGCCTGTCCTACTTCATTGGCGTATTCGGCTTCCCGTGGCTGGCCGGCAGGCTCATCGTCGGCTCTGGCATCCAGGCCCTGCTGTCCACCGTCCTGGCGATCGCCGTGCTGAACTGGCTGATCAGCCTCGGTCGCCTGGGCTGGCGGCAGCGCCAGCGACTCCAGGCCCGGGAGGCCTGACACCGTTCGTCGCGTCCCCGGCACCAACGCCCCATCCGGGCAGACCAATATCAGGTAGCGACTCTAACGAATGGAGGCGACATCATGATCAAGGTCCAACTCTCTGCCCTGGTCCTGGCCGGGCTGTTGTCCAGCGCGGCCATGGCCGGCTCCACCGGCCCCACCAACCCCGTGGAAGGCCCCAAGTCCCCGGCCACCCAAGGCTCACCGAAGATCAACATCAACCCGCCGACCATGGACGAGGGCTCGTTGCCACCAGCCACCGGCACCGATCCACGGATCCAGGGCAACGACAACGGCCGCCAGGGCGGCGCCGGCACCCTGGACTCCGGGACGCCGGATAACGGCAAGAGCGGTACCGGCTCCAAGACCACCACCGGCGGCTCGGGCTCCGAAGGCAGCAGTCAGTAACGGGCCATTCGCGCTGTCATCCAGCCAGTCCTGCTTGCCAGGATCGAAGAGGAAAGATGCCATGACTCGAGGAAGCAAAGCCAAGTACACCCTGGCCCAGCGCCGCAAGGCGGCGGCCATCGAGGCCAGCTATGAAGAACGCGGCCTGCCCCCGGAAGAGGCCGAAGCCAGGGCCTGGGCCACGGTCAACAAGCAGTCCGGCGGTGGCGAGCGGGCCGGAGGCTCCGGCAGGGACAAGCACCCGGCGGACAAGGCCCGGGCCCGCAGCGACTCAGCCCGGCGCGCAGCCGCGAGCCGCGAGGGCCATCCGCGTAACAGCAAGGCGTCGCTGTCCACCCAGAGCAAGGACAGCCTGCTCCAGGAAGCGCGGGTGAAGAACATTGCGGGACGCTCGCGGATGCGCAAGCAGGAGTTGATCGAGGCCCTGCGCAAGGCCGGCTGAAGCCTTCAACCGGCCCGCAGCAGCACATCCACCTCGGCGCTGCGAGGAGCGGTGGCCGGCTGGCCAGCTCGGTCTGGTTGCGCGGCGACGCTCTTGTGGGCTCAGCTGGTTGGCCGGGGCGACGCGTGGAGCCGAAGGACGCCGATCCTCGACAGCGTTGCATCCTTGCTCCGCCGTTCACGCTCCAGTTGCTCGATGCGCTTCTTCGCGGCCTTTTGCTCGTCGCGTTCGTGCCAGGTCTTGGCTCGCGACGCCGGACTATTGGCCGGTTCGCAGGCTTCACGCCAGGCCTTGACCTGCTCGACCTACAGGCTTTTGTGTCCGGCGCTTTCCAGCACCGCACAGCCCGCACTTCCGCCCACCGACCAAGACTCATCGAATCAACTCACACGACAACTACCCTGAGGCGGCGGGCATGCGTCGTCTGACTTTTCCAGATTATCGTTCTGATAGTTTGCCGCCGAGTGTTGCAATGCCCTGACTACCGCTTGCACAGCGGGACGCTGTTGCTGGGTTTTCCGATACATCAGATAAATACTGCGTACCAGCTTGGGCTCCAGCCGACGCACGACAATATCAGGATGCGGCTTGCGCGCGAATAACCCTGGAATAACGGATACGGAACCACTGGAAGCCACCATCGCTTCCACTGTCACGACGCTTTTGCAATAACCGTTCAAGTTGGGCTCGAAACCAACGCTCAAACAGCGTTCCCGCACGAATTGGGCAAACGAGTTAGAGGTGGACTCCAAGGCCCAGCTTTCATTTTTCAGCTCCGCCAAGCGGATGACACTCTTTGTGGCCAACGGGTGATCGCGGGGCAACCAGGCACGTACCTCGTCTTCCAACAAAAGTGTCTTTTGCAGACCTTTGTATTCATGCGCGGGCATGCCAACAAAACTATCGGTCAATGCGATATCCACCATCCACGAGTGCAACGCTTCCAGGCCTTCGTCCGCCCCGCGCTCCATGAAGACCACTTTCAGCAATGGATGGGCTTGTCGCAGGTCACGGATTACATGGGGTAGTAGAGCCGAGGCCACCGAAGGAAATGCAGCGATACGCACTTCTCCGGAGACGACATTTTTCCTTTCCTCTATGTCTGAACAAGCCTGATCCAGGGCTTCCAGGATTTGCTCTGCATGTCCGACCAAGGCGTGCCCGGCAGAAGTGAGCTGCACTCTGCGTCCTATGCGCTCCACCAGCGCGATACCAAAATCCTCCTCCAGTTGCGTGATCTGTTGCGAAACCGCCGAAGGCGTCAAATAAAGCGCGTCCGCCACCGCAGCCATGGTGGAGCGTATGGATAGCTCCCGCAGCGTACGCAGTCGATTCAAGTTCATGTGCACACCCAATAGTTAAGAAGAACTAATGAATAAAGAAAATAAAATTAAGCAGTTCTTCATAAAACTGCTTGCTATGATCCCCGCACAATAACAATTCAGTCACCATGGGAAGAAATAGACATGACCCTCACACTAAGACGCTTCGCCTTGCTCGCGGCCTTGTTCGCCTTGGGAGCTGGCAGCGCACAGGCGAACTCTGTTTTGGACAAGGTAAAAGAACGAGGCATCTTGCATTGCGGCACGGACAATTCCGCTCCGGGTTTTGGATTCCTCAATACCCGAACAGGAGAAATGGAAGGCCTCGAGGTCGATCTATGCCGCTCGGTGGCGGCAGCCGTCCTGGGCGACGCCACCAAGATCAAGTTCGTGGTGGTAACGGACAAGAGTCGATTCAGTGCCGTGCAGACCAATCAAGTGGATGTGGTGTTTGCCCGCACCACGCTCAAGCCTGGACGTGAGTCCGCCATTACCGTCGATTTTCTTCCGGTTTACTTTTACGACGGCACAGGCGTCATGGTGAAGGACAATGTGGTCTCCAGCGTGAAGGAGCTGGAGGGTGCTACCTGGTGCACAACGCAAGGCTCGAATACCGAACAAACCTTGGCCGCCTATATCAAAGCTAATAACTGGGGCAGCGACACAAAGATACTCACCTACGAGAATCTGGAACGCCTATTTTCCGCGCTCAACTCTGGGCGCTGTGTCGCCATCAGTACAGACCGCTCGGTATTGGCCACACTCAAAGCCAATGCCGCAGACCCAAGTTCCTATAACTTGTTGCCGGAAATCCTGAACAAATCTCCCTTTGCTGGCTTTACGGTGGTGAATGACTCTCGCTGGCGCAATGCCCTGCGCTGGATCATCTACGCCAGCTATCAAGCGGAAGAGTACGGCTTGACCGCTGACAAATTGGAATCCGCCAAAAACAGTCCCGACCCGTTCATACAGAAATTCCTGGGTACGAAGGGGAGCTTTGGTCCTGACTTTGGTCTGCCCGAGGACTTCGTCACCCAGATGATCAAGCAGGTCGGCAACTTCGGTCAGATATATGAACGCAACTTGGGTAAAGGCAGCCCCACCTTTATCGATCGTGAGAATTCGCTGAATCAGCTTTGGAACAAAGGAGGAGCTATTTATTCCCCGCCCTGGTCCTGATGAGCATCGCCATCACCATGCCTGACAAAGGACGATCTGCCCACAGGGCTCCGTCCACTGGAAGAATCGGGGACTCAATATGCAGCATTCGAGCAAGCTCTTATATGGTGGGCTAAAGCGCGGCCTCTTTGCCTTGCGCCAAGCCGGCATACTGTTAGTTGCGGCGATATTTTTATATTGGCTTTCTATTAGCGTCAGCAACAGCCTTGCCAAGAACGGCATAGGTTTCGATTTGGGTTTTTTAGGCCAGGCAGCTGGGTTTGACATCAGCGAAGGCTATACGCTGGATTGGCAAAGCGTGCTTCTTCCCCGGTTCGTGGATTTCGTTTCCAGCGATACCAACGTACAAGCGCTGATCACGGGCGGCATCAACACCCTCAAAACCGCCGTGATCGGGATTGCGTTGGCGACGATACTCGGGATTCTTGTCTGTATAGGCAGCTTGTCGCGCAACTGGTTGCTGCGCCAGATTTGCTTTCTATTTATCGAGTTTGTTCGTAACACACCGCCTCTGATTCAGCTGGTCTTCTGGTATTTCGCCGTCATCTTGCAACTGCCGGCATTGGCCAACAGTGGGCAATGGCTGGGGGCTCTGGCCAGCCGCCAGGGCATCTATCTACCCTCCATCACGATGCATACCGATGGCATGCCGGGCGTGCAGATAGGCTTGGCGATAGCGGCGTCGTGCTTGCTATGCGGCGTGATCAAGGCCTTCCGACCGCGACGCCACCTGTTCTTGAGCGCGGGGGTCATAGTCATGGTCGCCCTGCAGTCCTACGCGCAGCCGTTTGCGCTCAGCATTCCGGAAGCGAAACGTTTTTCTGTCTCAGGCGGAATGACCATCAGCCCCGAGCTGGCCGCGATGCTGTTGGGGCTCATTATTTACAAGTCGGCGTTCATTGCCGAGATCACCCGTGGCGCGTTGCAAGCCATCCCCAGGGGTCAATTTGAAGCGGCCCAGTCGCTCAGACTGAGCCATGGCCAGAGCTTGCGCGACGTGATCTTGCCGCAAGTCTACAGGGTCGTGCTGCCTGCCTTTGGCAATCAATACATCAGCCTGGCGAAAAACACATCGCTGGGCATCGCGATTGGCTTTCCGGATTTCTTCAACGTGTATGGAACGGTCGCGAACCAGTCGGGGCGCAGTCTTGAAGGCATGGTGGTTGTGGTGTTGGCCTATCTGTTGCTGAGCCTGTTCATCAGCGTGCTGATCAACATGGGTAATCGTCGTCTGCTCAAAACGGAGGCTCGTTCATGAATCCCACGATAGGCAGGTGGCTACGCATCAACCTGTTCAACTCCGTAAAAAACAGCTGCATCAGCATCGTGTTGACCGGTCTATGTGCTTATTTGGCGTACGCCCTGCTCCGTTGGGCCTTCTTGCAAGCCAACTGGGACGTCGTCGGCAATAGCATGCGGGTATTCATGGCAGGCACGTATCCGGCCGAGCTGTTGTGGCGCCCGTGGCTGAGCGCGCTGATTCTGGTTTTCTTGTCCGGCGCCAGCCTGGGCTTGGTGAGCCATTTGAAGTTGCGCAAAGGCCTGGCGCTGAGCGGCATCTTCCTGCTGGTGGCCCTGTTGAGCCCCAGTACTTTGCCCTCGACTTCTCAGTTGTGCTATTTGTTGCTCACCGCCACGCTGGCGTGCCTGCTTTCCAATCATGTTCCTGGCGTGCGCCGCCTGGTGCCGTGGTTATGGGTACTTGGCATGGTGGTGTTGTGCTGTCTCATGTCAGCCGCGGGCACCGAGCGTTGGGGAGGATTGCTGGTCAGTGTGCTCGTGACCATTGTTGCCGCCGCATTCAGCTTGCCATTGGGAATCTTGCTGGCGCTGGGCAAGTGCAGCAAACAACCCGGCATTCGGTGCTTGTGCACGGCTTACATAGAAACACTGCGAGCCATCCCATTGATCCTGGTTGTCTATAGCTTGTGGGTATTGACCCCACTGATACTGCCACAGTGGAATGTGCCGGACTTGGCGCGCGGCGTGCTCGGATTCACCTTATTTTTCGCCGCCTATGTGGCTGAGTATGTGCGCAGTGGCTTGCAAAGCGTTCCCGCCGGGCAAGTGGAAGCTGCCCAAGCGCTTGGCATGCGCCATTGGCAAATCAATGCCGACGTGGTGTTGCCACAAGCGCTGCGCGTCAGCACGCCGGCACTGATCGGCAACGTGCTGGATATTTTCAACAACATCCCGCTGCTTTTCATCATTGGCATGACGGACTTTCTGCGCGCAGGCCAGATGGTCTTGTTGAGCCCTCAAGCCGGCGGGCATACCTATGAAATCTACGCCTTCATGTTCGTGGTCTACATGGTGGTTGCCTCCATCATGACCTACGGCAGTCGCCGCCTGGAAGACGCGATGAACCGGGGCAGGCACGAAAACTAGATTGGAGCTTACGCATGAGCGAGATCATTCGTTTCCAAGGTCTGAATAAGTACTACGGCCAGCACCATGTGTTACGCGACATAAATCTGTCCGTGAAGCGCGGCGAAGTGCTGGTAATCATCGGAGCCAGCGGTTCAGGCAAATCGACATTGATTCGTTGCGTCAATGGCCTGGAGGCATTCCAGGCAGGCTCCTTGCTGGTGGACGGCAAAGCTCTGCCGGATGCGGACGAGCGGCTGTTGGGCGCGGAACGCCAGCTGGCGCTGGCACGAGAAAACGTGGGAATGGTATTTCAGCAGTTCAATCTCTTCCCACACATGAGCGCCCTGCAGAACATTGCGCTTGCGCCGATGCGGGTCTTGAAGCAAACGCAAGAACAGGCCCGGGCCAAAGCGCTGCAGCTCTTGAAGCGAGTCGGCTTGCAAGAGCACGCCCATAAATTCCCGAGCCAGCTGTCCGGGGGGCAACAACAACGGGTGGCTATTGCGCGCTCCCTGGCCATGACGCCCGACATCATGCTCTTTGACGAACCTACATCCGCCCTGGACCCGGAAATGGTAGGCGAGGTACTGGATGTCATGCGTGAGCTTGCCCGAGACGGAATGACCATGCTGATTGTCACGCACGAAATGGGGTTTGCACGAGAAGTGGCGGACCGGGTGATCTATATCGACCGCGGTACCATCCTGGAGGATCGCGACCCCACGGGAATCTTCGACGATCCGCAGCACGAACGTACTCGCGCCTTTCTATCCCGCGTGCTTAGCCACTAGTCTTTCCGAGCCAGCAAAAACATCATGACAGATAATCTTTCATCGACTCCATACGCCGCTCTGGAGTTGGCGCGTAGCTTCGAGTCTCGAATGGCCAGAGGCATACAGCTTTATGCAGGGTCGTGCATGCTGTCTCCCCGTGTACATGAAGCGTTGAACAACACCATGGGGGTGATGCCCGCGATGGGCGAAGCGCATCACAAGCAGCAGCCGGGCACCGGTGAAATTTCTCAGCTTGAAGAGTTGGTGAACAAGCAGTTGATGGACCTGTTTGATAGCCGTTGGGCTGAAGCCAGACTGCAAAGCTGCACCTATGCTAATGCAGCGGTGTATGCCGCCTTCTCGAAACCTGGTGAGACGATTGCGACTATCAGTTCAGAGCATGGCGGACATATCAGCCATCACGAGCAAGGCACCCTGGGCGTCCTCAGCAGACGTCAGTTGCCGTTGCTGTTCAGCAATGGCGTGTACGATGACCTTGCCAGTGCCGAGCTGATACGCATGCATCGACCCCGCATCATCATGCTTGGGGGAAGCGTCACCCTGGCTCCTTATGACACTCAGGAAACCGTTTTGGCGGCTCAAGAAACGGGAGCCTTGCTGGTGTATGACGCGTCTCACGTGGCCGGTTTGATTGCCGCGGGTCTATATCAAAACCCGATGCATCTGGGCTTTGACATCATGACCAGCTCCACCTACAAGACCCTGTCGGCCCCTCCTGGCGGATTGTTATTGGGCCGCCATGACAAACACCTTCGTAAACTGAAGCAATACCTGGTGGGCGGCTGGACCTCCAATTACGATGCCGGCCGATTGACGGGAATATCCGTGGCGCTGGACGAAGCAAAGCTGCATATGCGCCAGTACATGGGCGATATGTTGCACCACGTGAACTACCTGTACGAGGCGTTGCGAAAGCTAGGAGTCGATGTCATCGGCAGCTTGCAAACAGGCCACTCTCGGCCCAGTTCACATCAACTGGTCATACGCACCGGCAGTGCTGAGCAAGCGACGGCATTGAGCAAACGAGCAGAGCGGCTGGGTATTTATGCGGGGACCGCCCGCATTCCTAACCAGGCTCAGGCAGGAGGCTGGCGTCTCGGTGCGCAAGTCATCACGCGTCAAGGCATCACAGAATCTGGATTGGATCGTTTGGCGTGGTGCCTGCACGGCCTAATCAACGAAGCGCCGGAAGCGGAAATCGCCGCTGAAGTGCAAAGTCTGGCGGCAGAGCTTCATCACTGTATGTACTGGTAGGCGGGTCTCCCGTTACGGCCCGCAGCGACTCAGCCCGGCGCGCAGCCGCGAGCCGCGAGGGCCATCCGCGTAACAGCAAGGCGTCGCTGTCCACCCAGAGCAAGGACAGCCTGCTCCAGGAAGCGCGAGTGAAGAACATTGCGGGACGCTCGCGGATGCGCAAGCAGGAGTTGATCGAGGCCCTGCGCAAGGCCGGCTGAAGCCTTCAACCGGCCCGCAGCAGCACATCCACCTCGGCGCTGCGAGGAGCGGTGGCCGGCCCCCGGCGCGTCACCGCCAGGGCCGCCGCCGCATTGGCCCGGCGTGCGGCGGCCAGGGGTGCGAGACCAGCGGCCAGCGCGGCGATGAACACCCCGGCGTGGGCATCCCCGGCACCGTTGCTGTCCACCGCCTCGACTGCGAATCCAGGTACCCGCACCGCCTCGCCCTGCTGGTTGAGCCAGCAGCCCTGGGCACCGTCGCGCAGCACCATCAATGCCTCGCGGGCCAGTTGCGGGGCCAGCCGCAGCATGGCCTCGGCGATGTCCTGGCTAGCGGTGAACTGCAGGGCCTCGGCGCGATTGCTGCTCCAGATATTCACCCGGGGCAGCAAGGCCGCCAGCAGCGCCGGTTCCACCAAAGCCAGTAGCGGCCCCGGGTCGAACATCAGCGGCAGCGTGGCCGGTAGCTCCAGCAACCAGTCGAGCAGGGCCTGGGCCTTGTGCGCCTGCAACAGGCTATAGCCACTGACGTACAAGTAGTCTGTGGCTGTCACTGTTACCTGGGCCAGGTCCTCGGCGGACAGCTCGCCCTCGGCGCCGATATGGGAAATGAAGGTGCGTTCGGCACTGTCATCGGTCAGCGCCACGCACACACCAGTGTCGGCACCGGGACTGCAAGCCAGGCTCAGGCGAATGCCTTCGGCCTGCATCGCCGCGCGTACCAGGTCGCCGAAGCGACCCTGGCCATGACGGCCGAGATAGACCACCGGCATACCGCTGCGCGCCGCCGCCGCCATGACATTGAAACCGCCACCGGCCTCGAAGTTCGCCGACCTGGCCAGCACATCGCCGCCTGGTGACGGCAGGCCGGGCACGTCCATGACCAGGTCGACGATGGCCTGGCCGCTGTGCAGCAACCTAGGCATTGGCCTGCTCGATGAAAGCGGCTCGTCGATCGCGAGCCCCGCCCAGGAGCCCATAACCGCCACCGGCGACCAGGAAGGTGATGACCCAGCCCAGGCCGTTCTGGCCCAGCCAGGAATCAGCCAGCGGCCCGGTGAACCAGACATCCTCGGCGGTGGTGCCGATGCTGGTGAAGCAGAACCCCAGGACGATGGCCAGCACCCAGGCGCCAAACGCCCGCCACTCGATGCCGCCCTGGTACCAGTAGGCACTGGTGGGGCTGACATCCAGCAAGTCGGCGGCGCTGTAGTAGTGACGGTGGACCAGATCCATCACGAAGATCCCCACCCAGGCGGTGATGGGTACCGCCAACAGGGAAATGAAACTGATGAAGGGGCCATAGAAGCTGTCGGCGATCAGCATGAAATAGATCGAGCCGATGAAGATCGCCACGATGTCCACCAGCACCGCATAGACACGCTTGACCTTGAGGCCCAGGGTCAGGGCGGTGAGGCCGGCGGAATACACCGACAGGTTGTTGGACAGCAGCAACCCGCCAAAGGCGGCGACCAGGTATGGCACCGCCATCCAGGTCGGCAGCATGTCACGGATGGCGATGATCGGATCCACCGCCGACGCCAGGTGGTCATTGCCCACCGATAGCAACCCGCCCAGGGTGATCAGCAGCACCAGCGGGATGCCGGCGCCAAAGGCCGCCGAGGCCACCAGGCGGCCGGCAGTGACCGAGCGCTGTTGGTAGCGCGACATGTCCGCGCCGGAGCTGGCCCAGCCGATCCCGGTGCCGGCGGCCATGGTGCCAATGCCGATGATCATCGCGCTCATGGGCGCCGGCGAGGCGTTGAACACCGCCGTCCAGTCGATGGTGGCACAGAGAAAACCGCCCACCAGCACGTTCAACGCACCGAAGCCGTAGGTCGCCCACTTCTGGATCAGCAGCAAGGTGGCATGGCCCAGGCCGGACACGCTCAGGGTCAGCAGGACGAAGATGGCAATGAACAGCAAGGTCAGCAGCGGTGCGTCCTTGGCCGAGGCCGGGGTCTGGAAGAGGATCGAGCTCAGGGACAGCAGGACGAAGGCCGCGGTGGTGGTATTGACCGTTTCCCAGCCCACCCGGGACAGCATCGACACCAGGGTCGGGCCGATGTTGCCACGCACACCGAAGATGGCCCGGGACAGGGTCAGGCTTGGCGCCCGTCCCCGCCGGCCGGCCACGGAGATGAGGCCGACCACCGCGAACGACCCCACCGACCCGAGGATCGCCACCAACAGCACCTGCCAGATCGACAACCCGCGAAAAGCCACCAGCGTCGCCCCCAGGGGCAAGCCCAGGATGCTGATGTTGGCCGCGAACCAGACCCAGAACAGTTGCAGCGGATGACCGTTGCACTCCGCCTCGGGAACCGGCTCGATACCCCGGGTCTCCAGTTGCCCGGCACCCTGCCCGCCTGTCGATGAACTCATGTTTGACGCTCCTTGCCATTGTTGTGGTGTCAGGCGATTTCGGAAGTCGTTGAACGTCCCGGCATTCCCGGCCATATCCGGCGCCTGCGTGGTCTGGCAGGCACCGGGCTTTCCCTGACGATCGGCAGCTTGCCGACGATGCAGCAACAAGCCCGGCGACTCAGCGCAGGGCCAGCAGTTGTTCTACCAGAGGCTGCAGGTCCAGCCCATTGACTTGCCGCAACAGGGCGATCAGCTCGCCAGGCCAGCACTGCAAGCCCTGGCAGGCACCGAGCATGGCGCCCAGGATGGCCGCGATGGTATCGGTATCGCCGCCCAGGCTGGCCGCCATGCACAGGGCCTCGAACGGCTCCAACCGGCCCTGCGCCACTTGCCCGGCCAGGGCGAAGCTGGCCACCACCGACTCTTGGGAAGCCACCGAGGTACCGACCAGTTCATACAGGGTCTGGGCGAATCCGGCCTTGTCGCCAGCCACCCCCAGGGTCGCGGCCCATTGCAGCCGGGCCGCCATGCTCGCGCCGGCCACCCAGTGCCCCTGCACCTCGGCCTGGTTGGCGATCTGCCGGCCCAGGGCCAGGGCGTCGCCCAGGGACGCACCATTGATACCAGCGGAGACCACTGCCGCTACAGCGGCGGCACTGGCGATGCCCAGGCTGGTGTTGTGGGTCACCTGGCAGGCCTGGACCACCGCCCGGATGAATGCCTCGGGCGCCGCCACGTCGCTGGCGATGCCCACCGGGGTGATCCGCATGGCCGCGCCATTGGTGGTGCCGTAGCGCCCCGCCTCCTCCACCGAGTGGCCGGCGAGGATCATTTCGATAGCGTGCTTGGTGGAAGGGCCGAGCAGGTCCTGGGAGCCCCTGGCCTGCATCGCCGCTTCCCAGTCGATCAGGCTCTGGGCCAGCTCCTGGGGGGCGATCCGCCCGTGGCCGCGGACCAGCAACTGGCCGACCAGGATGGCTTGCTCGGTGTCGTCGGTGATCGAGCCCCTGGGCATGTTGGCGGCGATCGGCTGGTCCGGGCCGGCGTCCTCCAGGGTATGGATGGTCCCGAAGCGCTGCAGGATCTGCTCACGACTCAGGGATTGGGTGGGCATGCCCAGGGCGTCGCCCAGGGCCAGTCCATAAAAAGCGCCAAGTGCCCGCTGCAGCGGGCTCACTGGGACTCTCCAAATTGCAGGTGCATGCGGAAATGCTGCGGATCCAGCAGGCTCTCGACCTGCTCCATGAAACGCCCCTGGCGGTCGTAAGTCGTGCGCAGGGCCTTGAGGAACACCTCTCCAGTGGCCCGCCCCAGCAGTTCGGCATCTTCGACGCTCAGCGGCTCGGCGCCGATCCACTGGTCGCCACGCTCGCCGATATAGCCGTAGGCAGCCAGGGTTATGGTCAGGGAATCATCGATCAGGCCGACCCGGGGCAGGCCTTCCAGTCCGCCGGATGCGGGGATCAGCGAACGCTCCAGGGACAATACCCGGCCATCGGTGCTGCGCCGGCGCCGATCCAGGGCGATGAACTGATCGGTACCCAGGCGATGCTTGAGATCCGGGCGGCAGATCGCCTCCAGGCGCAGCACCTCGGTATTGATCAGCGCCCCGCTGTCGGCCAGCGCCTGGGCCCAACCGTGGTTCTGGTCCAGGGCGACACCATCGAAGGTGACGATGGAACCGACCCCGCTTTGCGTGGCGATGTAGTTGCGACGCTTGAGCTCGGCCAGGGCCTCGCGCAAGGTGCCGCGACTGACACCGAATTCCTCGGCCAGGCGATGCTCGCCCGGCAGTTGAGAGCCGTCTTCCATCAGACCGCTTTCAATGCGCCGGATCAGTTCGTCGACCACCCTTTTTTTCTTATCGAATCGGACATGTTTGATCATGTCCGGCTTGATACATGAAACGTCCGAGGAAGAGCAAGAAATATCTTCTTACAACAGTTCGAAACGTCCCGAGGCGACCGGGCGGCTTGCGCCCGTTCATTTCCCGGCGAGCCTGCAACGGCTGGCAACCTGGAACGGATCCCGGAGGGCTAGGGCTCCTGGCCGATGGGGAAGAACACTCCGTCGCTCCACACCCCGAGCCAGCTCTGGCCATCGAGGATGCGGGTCTGCGCCAGGTCCACCAACTGGTAGAAGACGTTGCGGTGGATCAGCGCCTCCAGATTGTGTCGAACCAGGATATATGGCGCCGGCTCCTGGGTCCGGGGATCGATGGCCACCCGCAGCGGGTGCTGGTTGCCGGCACACACCTGTTCATCGACATTGGTGGCAAAGCGCAGCACCTGGTCTTCACCCTGCCCTTGCACCTGGAGGGTCACGGCGACGAAGGGCGCATCGTCGACCTTGATCCCCACCTTCTCCACCGGAGTGACGAGGAAATAGTCGTCGCCATCGCGGCGGATGATGGTGGAGAACAACTTGACCATGGGCTTGCGGCCGATGGGAGTGCCCAGGTAGTACCAGGTGCCGTCGCGGGCGATACGCATGTCGATATCGCCGCAGAAATCGGGGTTCCATGAATGGACCGGTGGCAGGCCTTTTTCGGCCTTGGGAATCTGCGCCAGCAGATCATTGGCTTTGCCTGGACCACTCATGCCACCCTCCTCGTCAATCAGTCGCTCAGACCCAACAGGCTACGAGCGTATTGCTGCAAGGGCGGGCCGAGCAAGTCTTGTGGCTTGTTATCGTGGAACGTCAGTAAACCGCCGCGACTGCGAATCCGCGCCGAATCGATCAGATACTGGGTGCTGGTTTCGATCAACATGATCTGGATGGTGCTGGTGTCGATGCCAAGACGGTCCACTGCTTCCTGGTCCAGCCACTCATCGGAGTTGCCGATGCGATCGTCGGCCTTGGCGAAACGCGCATAGAGCAGGTAGTGCGCACCCTGGCTGCGGGCCTCGGCCATGGCCTCGTTGAGACCTTCCGGAGCGCGAGCCCGGCGAACCATGGGGAAATACTCGACGAAACCGTTGAAAGCCTCTTCGGCCACTACGTTGGGCCGTGGATAGGCATTGCCAGGCGGCACGAAATGCCCCTGGGCGATGAAAATGTACGAATCAGGCTGAATGCGGAACGAGCTGGTGCGACGGGTATCGCTGTGATCGAGCACACCCGCGTCGCTCAGGTGGTAGCGCACCCCTTCGCCCATATCACTGACATTCATGCAGCCGCCGAGCGCCAAAAAGGCCAGCAGCAAAACCAGGCTACGCATCCTACCCCTCCAAGATCCGGTGACGGAAAACCGGCGAATGGCCACGAGATGCAGCTTCCGCGCCAGCTCCGCACTTGCAGGGCAGCGTTTGCGCAAGAGGATCAACCTCCGATGATCTTCATCACCGTGGCACCACCTGAGAAGGCCACATCCTGCTTGTCGCCCAGGGCCTTGACCAGCAGCCGTTGCAAGGCTGGCAGGGCCTGGTGCCGTGGCTTGTCCAGCAGGTCGCCGACATAGTGGCGATTGCTCGACGACAGGCAACCGTGCAACCAGCCGGTGGACGACAGCCGCAGGCGCGAGCAGGTCCGGCAGAACGGCACGCTTTCGTTGGCGATCACGCCGAAGTGGCCAAGGCCGGGAATCTGGTAGCGCACGGCCGTGGCATCCACCGGCGCGTCGGCCTGGAGGTACTCGTAGCGCTGGCCGATCAGGTCCAGCAATTGCCGCAGGCTGACGAATTGCTGCAGGAAGGCGTTGTTGTCGCTGGCCAGGTGGCCCATGCGCATCAACTCGATGAAGCGCAGCTCATACCCCTGCTCGAGGCAGTAATCGAGCAACGGCATGACCTGGTCCAGGTTCTGCCCGCGCAACGGCACCATGTTGACCTTGATCTTCAATCCCGCGGCCCGCGCCTGCCCCAGGCCGTCGAGCACCGTGGCCAGGTCGCCGCCACGGGCGATACCGCGAAAGGCCGCGGCGTCCAGGGTGTCGAGGGAAACGTTGATACGGCGGATACCGGCATCCACCAGCAGCGGCAGCTTGCGGGCCAGTAGCTGGCCATTGGTGGTCAGGCTGATGTCTTCCAGGCCCATGCGCCCCACCGCGCCCATGAAGGCTTCCAGCTTGGGACTGACCAGGGGTTCGCCACCGGTGATACGCAGGCGCTCGATGCCCGCCGCCTCGATCAGGTAGGCCACGCCGCGGGCCATCGCCTCGGCCGACAACTCGTCCCGGGCGGCCACCAGCCGCTTGCCGTTGGGCACGCAGTAGGTACAGGCGTAATTGCAGGCTGACGTCAGGCTGATCCGCAGATTGCGAAAGCGCCTGCCTTGACGGTCAACGATCATGGATGACTCCGGCGAAGGAAGGGAAAGGCGCGCAAAACCTGACTCAAAAATCAGGTTTTGACAAGTCCCATGCCTGAGTATATTCCTCGGGCACTGCGCCATACAGGTCCTGATGGCGCAATCCCAAGGCGGGCGGGCTCAGCTGCCGGAGGTGTCGGGGTCGCGCTTGCGCTTGTTGCCCATGCGCACGCCGATGTCCATCAGGAACTGGAAGAAGCCTTCCTGGTCCTCCAGGACATTGCTCCAGAACGGCGAGTGATACAGCGCCACCGCGCCATGGACCAAGGCCCAGGAAGCGCAGTAGTGGAAGTACGGCGGTACGTCTTCCAGCTTGCCTTCGCTGATGCGGCCCTTGATCAGCAGGGTCAGGCGCTCGAAGTTGGAAGCACGGATCTTGTGCAGCTCCTCGACCATCTCCGGTACCTGGTTGCCCTTGACCACCTTTTCTTCCAGGCGGTCGAACAGCCGATAGCGCTGCGGGTCACGCATGCGGAACTCGAAGTAGGCCCGGGACAGGGCTTCCTTGTCCTTGTCGACATCGGCAGAGTGCAGCAACTCGTTCAGGTCACGCTCGTAATCGAGCATCAGGCGCAGGTAGATCTCCGCCTTGGACTTGAAATGCTTGTAGATGGTCCCTTTGCCGATACCCACTGCATCCGCAATCATCTCGACAGTGACGCTGTCTTCACCTTGTTCGAGGAACAGCTTGAGCGCGGTATCGAGAATTTCTTGCTCGCGGCGGCGAAACTCACGGACCTTACGAGGTTCTTTCTGCATAAGAAAAGATCTGTTCGGGGTCAAAATCGAAGCCGCGTATTATGCCTAACTTGCGCCAAAATGCACGGATCATCCATCGTTGCTGCTGCTTCAGGCATAAAACCCAACTCACCGCCAGCGCCCCGGGAGGCCTGGAAAAGCCGGTATAGGCCATGAATACGGGGTCGGCAACCGGTTCCAGGAAAAAACACCAGGCAACTCCAAGCCCCGGAACAGACCACCAAGCCCCAGTTCCCCCGCAACGGGAACCGCCACCCCCTGGCCAGGGCTGGTCCTTGACGAAAACCAGGCAACGAGTCGCGTTCTCAATCAGCCACGACAGCATGCCCTGCCCTGGCCACAAGCCGACTACATCAACAGCATCGATGCCCAACAGGGGAACAGCCTATGCCCAGTGATGCTCAAGACAAAAGGCGAGGAGGGATTATTTCGTGGAAAACCGAGGGATATCCAGCAAATTTCGGCAAATTATCGAGCAAGATCCGGCTTGCGCCAAAAGTGAGAACTCAAGCGAAGCGCCCGTATTCCAAATTTGTTTAAGAAACGGACAAGGCAAACTGGACTGAACCCGATCCTGATCAATACTTGAACTGTCGGCGGGACATCTCCCCCAAGTGAAACGCCGATCTAGGTGCCGAAGGACCGCGCGCCTAAGTTTTACTCCTAATGGTCTTAACCCGGATTCACCCCCCAGAACCCGGGTTTTTTTTGCCTGGAATTCCTCCAGGCCAGGCCAGGATCAGGCCTGCTCCTTGACCCGCGCCAGGGGGAACAGCCGCTTGAAGTTCGCCGTGGTCTGTGCGGCAAAGGCCTCGTAGGACTCGCCGCGCAACATCGCCAGGAACTCCGCCACTTCACGCACGTACTGCGGCAGGTTGGGTTTGCCGCGATAGGGAATCGGCGCCAGGTAGGGGGAATCGGTTTCCACCAGCAGCCGATCGGCCGGTACTTGCCGGGCCACATCACGCAAGGCGTCGGCATTGCGAAAGGTGACGATCCCCGACAGGGAAATATAGAACCCCAGGTCCAGGGCCGCCTTGGCCATGTCCCAGTCCTCGGTGAAGCAGTGCAAGACCCCGGCATTGGGTAGCGCCGCTTCACGCAGCAAGGCCAGGGTATCGGCCCGCGCGCCACGGGTATGCACCACCACCGGCTTGCCGGTCTGCCGGGCCGCCTGCAGATGCAGGCGGAAGGACGCCTGCTGCAGCTCGGCCGCCTCGGGCTCGTAGTGATAGTCCAGGCCGGTCTCGCCGATGGCCACCACCCCTGGATGGTTCAGTTCGTCCAGCAGCCAGTCCAGCGCCGGCGCGGCCCCAGGCTGCACATCCAAAGGGTGCACCCCCACCGAACAGTCGACATCGTCATAACGATCGGCCAGGGCCCTCACGTCCGCGGCATTGTCGGCGCTGACGCCGATGCACAGGAAGTGTCCGACGCCGCGCTCGCGGGCCGCCGCCAGCGCGGCATCCAGGGAGCCGTCATGGGCGGCCAGGTCGAGGCGATCAAGGTGGCAATGGGAATCTACGAGCATAGGGGCGACAACTTGCATCCGATAAATGAAAAGGCCGGATGACTGCATCCGACCAGGGAAAGAACTGATTCTAGGCGCCGGGCGTCAGTTCTGGGTAGGCAACGCCGCCCATTGCACCAGCAGCGCCTCGAGCAGCAGCACCCGGTTGAGGTTGGCCTTGTTCAGCACCTTCTGCCGCTGGGCCAGGATCCAGTCCTGCATGGCCAGCACCTTGGCCTGGGCGGACTTCTGCGCCAGGTACTGCACCACCTTGCGCATGTCCGCCAGCCCCAGGCCTTGCTCATCCTGGGTCAGTTGGTAGCGCAGGATCAGGTTCGACCAGTCGCAGAACCAGTCGAACAGCAACAACAACGGCACGGCGTTCCAGGACTCGGCCAGTTGGGTCGGCGATTGCTGCTGCTTGAGCAGCTTCTTCACCCCTTCCACCACCTGCGCCCGCTGCTCGCGCGCGCCCTGGGTGTGCAGGCTGACGGCGGCCAGGGGCGAACCGGCGGCCAGGGTCAGCAACTCCACTCGCTCCTCGTCGCTGCATTCGGGCAAGGCAGCGGCCAGCCAGTGCATGCTCATGGCCTCGCTGGGCAACGGGCACGCCTGCTGCACGCAGCGGCTCTTGATGGTCGGCAGCAATCGGCTGGGCTGGTGGCTGACCAGCAACAGCACGGTGTCCCCGGAAGGTTCTTCGAGGCTCTTCAAGAGGGCGTTGGCGGCATTGATGTTCATCGCCTCCACCGGCTCGATCAGCACCACCTTGCGCCCGCCCAACTGCGCGGTCTGGACCACGAAGCTCACCAGGTCGCGAACCTGGTCGACCTTGATCGGCTTGTCAGCTTCCTCGGGCTCCAGGATGTAGTTGTCCGGATGGCTGCCGGCCTGCAACAGCAGGCAAGACTTGCATTGACCACAGGCCTCCAGGCCCTCCGGGCGCTGGCACAGCAGCCGGGCCATCAGGCGCTCGGCCAGGGCCCGCTTGCCGATACCCGCCGGGCCATGCAGGAGGTAGGCATGGGCATGCTGGATACGCCCCGCCAGTTGCTGCCAAAGGCCATCCTGCCAGGGGAAGACGTCAGCCACGGGCGCGCTCCAGCAACTGCGGCAGCAAGCCATCCAGGGAGCGCTGGACCTCGGCCAGGGGCTGGGACGCATCCACCAGGAAATAACGCTCGGGAGCGGCTTGGGCACGCTTGAGGAAGGCTTGGCGAACCTTCTGGAAGAACTCGCGGCCTTCCTGCTCGAAACGATCCAGTCGACCGCGGGCACTGGCACGCGCCAGGCCAACTTCCACCGGCAGGTCGAAGACCAGGGTCAGGTCCGGGCGCAGCGGGCCCTGGACGAAGTCTTCCAGGGCCTCGATCCGTGCCAGGCTCAAGCCGCGACCGGCGCCCTGGTAGGCATAGGTCGAATCGGTGAAGCGATCGCAGAGCACCACTGCACCGCGCTCCAGCGCCGGACGGATCACCGTTGCCAGGTGCTGGGCCCGGGCAGCGAATACCAGCAACAGCTCGGTGTCGGCATTCATGATCTCGTCGGCCGGAGTCAACAGCACCTCACGAATCCGCTCGGCCAGGGGCGTGCCACCCGGTTCGCGGGTCAGCACCACCTCGATGCCCGCTGCGCGCAGGCGCTCGGCGAGGTACTCGCGGTTGGTGCTCTTGCCGGCGCCTTCCGGGCCTTCCAGGGTAATAAACAAACCAGTCACGGGCAGTCCTTGATCAAATTCATTGCGGGCTTTTCGGCGTTTGCCCAGGCTCGGCAGGAACGGCCGCTGGCGCCGTTGGAGTCGGCTCAACCTCGGCCGGTGCCTGCTCCGGCGCGGCGCTCGGGCTCGGCGCCTCGGGAGCCGTCGGGCTGGAGGCCGGAGCCGGACTGGAACGATAGTCGGCACGGCGCTTGATTTGGAACTCGCGCACGGCGCTGTTGTGAGCGTCCAGGTCATCGGAGAACACATGGCTGCCATCTCCGCGAGCGACGAAGTACAGGCTCTTGCCCGGCACCGGGTTGAGCGCGGCGTGGATCGCCTCGCGCCCCACCATGGCAATCGGCGTCGGTGGCAGGCCGGCGTTCACATAGGTGTTGTAGGGCGTCGCTTCCTTCAGGTGAGCCCGGGTCAACTTGCCGGTGTAGCGCTCACCCAGGCCGTAGATCACTGTGGGATCGGTCTGCAGCAACATGCCGATCTGCATCCGGCGCACGAACACACCGGCAATCTGCCCACGTTCCTGGGGCACGCCGGTTTCCTTCTCCACCAGGGAGGCCATGATCAGCGCCTGGTAGGGGTCGGCATAGGGAACATCCTCGGCGCGCTTGTCCCACTCCTTGGCCAGCACGCTGTCCAGACGGTCGTAGGCCTTGGCCAGGAGCTCGGCATCGCTCATGCCCCGGACGAAGCGATAGGTATCGGGAAAGAACCGCCCCTCGGGAAACACCCCACCGTGGCCGAGTTTTTCCATCACCTGGGCGTCGCTGAGGCCGGCCAGGGTTTGTTGCAACTTGTCGCTCTTGGCCAGGGCATTGCGGACCTGGCGGAAGTTCCAGCCCTCCACCAGGGTCAGGCTGTATTGCACCACCTCGCCGCGCTGCCAGGCACCGATCAGGCCCTGGGCAGTCATGCCCGGGGTCATGCGGTACTCACCACTGTGCAGGGGCTGGCCCGGCAGGTTGAAACGCCAATACAGGCGCAGCCAGAAAGCATCCTGGATCACACCGTCGGCTTGCAGGCGATTGAAGGTTCCGGTGGGGGTGGAGCCGGCGGGAACATCGAGCAGTTGTTCCTGACTCAGGTTCAACGGTTGCTCCAGGGCCGAGTTCAGTTTCCAGGCACTGACACCCAGCAGCAGCCCTGCCAGGACCAGTCCGGTTTCCAGCAGGAGCAGTAATTTACGTCTCACGAATCAAGCATCCAGTAGTGCGCGGGTAATGCCCTGCAGTTTACGGGTGAGCGGTCCCGCCGACCAGCGCATCCCGGCGCAGCACAGTACCGGCCAGATGCCATAGACGCTGTTGCACACGAAGACTTCATCAGCCTGCCGCAACTGCTCGAGACTGATGTCGGTGATCGCCACGGGAATGCCTTGCAGCTGGGCCTGGGCAAGGATTTCGCCGCGCATCACCCCGGCCACGCCACAACGGCTCAGGTCCGACGTCAGCAGCTGCCCTCCAGCGACCAGGAACAGATTGCTGAACACGCCCTCGATCACGCGCCCGGCGCCATCGAGCATCAGGCCTTCGGCATGCTCGCTATCGCGCCATTCGGCACGGGCCAGGACCTGCTCCAGGCGGTTGAGGTGCTTGAGACCAGCCAGCAAGGGCTGCTCGGACAGGCGCGTGGCACAAGGAAACAGCCGAATCCCTTGTGCGGCATGGGCCGCCGGGTAGGCCGGCAAGGCGCCACCCTGGAGGATCCGCCGCGCCGGCGCCGCAGGATCGGCCGCGTAGCCGCGCAGGCTATCGCCCCGGGTCAGGATCAGCTTGAGCACCCCTTCGTCCAGGGCTTGGGCGTAGGCCAGCACTTCGCTGCGCACCAGCTCCGGATCCGTCACCAGGGCCAAGCGCCGACAGCCTTCGGCCAGGCGCTGCAAGTGCCGCTCGAGCAGCAGCGGCTTGCCGGATCTGACGACGATGGTCTCGAACAGACCATCGCCGTAGGCCAGGCCACGGTCCTTGAGCGACAGAGCGTCAGCCGGACGACCGTCGACCCAGCTGTGCATCACTCGGAAAACCGACGGAATACCAGGGAGCCGTTGGTACCGCCAAAACCGAAGGAGTTGGACAGCACGACATCGATATCCATGCTGCGCGCAGTGTGCGGCACGAAATCCAGGTCGCAGCCTTCATCGGGCTCATCCAGGTTGATGGTGGGCGGCGCGACCTGGCTGTTGATCGCCAGCACGCTGAAGATCGCCTCGATCGCCCCAGCGGCGCCCAACAGGTGGCCAGTCATGGATTTGGTGGAGCTGACCGCGAGCTTGTAGGCGTGGTCGCCGAACACGCTCTTGATCGCTTCGGCTTCCGCCAGGTCGCCAGCTGGCGTCGAAGTGCCATGGGCATTGATGTACTGCACCTGGTCGGCATTGATCTTCGCGTCGCGCAAGGCATTGGCGATGCAACGGGCAGCCCCGGCGCCATCGGCGGGTGGCGAAGTCATGTGGTAGGCGTCGCCGCTCATGCCAAAACCGATCAGCTCGGCATAGATGGTGGCACCACGCGCCTTGGCATGCTCCAGCTCTTCCAGGACCAGGGCGCCGGAACCATCGGACAGCACGAAGCCATCACGCCCCTTGTCCCACGGCCGGCTGGCGCGGGTCGGTTCGTCGTTGCGGGTCGACAGCGCACGGGAGGCGCCAAAACCACCCATGCCCAGGCCGCAAGCGGCCATCTCGGCACCACCGGCAATCATCACGTCGGCTTCGCCGTAGGCAATGTTGCGCGCAGCCATGCCGATGCAGTGGGTGCCCGTGGTGCACGCCGTGGAAATGGCGTAGTTCGGTCCCTGGAGCCCAAGGTGAATGGACAGGAAACCGGAAATCATGTTGATGATCGAACCGGGCACGAAGAACGGAGAAATCCGTCGCGGGCCGGAGTCGTGCAGGGTGCGGCTGGTTTCTTCGATATTGGTCAGACCGCCAATACCCGAACCCATGGCCACGCCGATGCGATCACGGTTGGCATCGGTGACTTCCAGGCCGGCATTGCGTACTGCCTGGAAACCGGCCGCCAGGCCGTATTGAATGAACAGGTCGAGCTTGCGGGCCTCTTTGGCCGACAGGTATTCCTCGACATTGAAGCCCTTTACCGAGCCGCCAAAACGGGTGGAATAGGCAGAAAGGTCGGTGTGCTCGATCAGACCGATGCCACTTTGGCCAGCCAGAATGCCCTGCCAGCTAGTCGGTACATCCGTACCCAGCGGCGACAACATACCCATACCGGTGACTACGACGCGTCTACGCGACACAGCACTCTCCTTTTTCTAATGACGACACTCTTTGCATCAGGCCTAAAGAAAAAACCGCACGCCGTGACGGCAGTGCGGTTTTTCCATGACAGCAAAATACGACTACAAACGATTAAGCCTGGTGGCTGTTAACGTAGTCGATAGCTGCTTGAACGGTAGTGATCTTCTCAGCTTCTTCGTCAGGGATTTCGGTCTCGAATTCCTCTTCCAGAGCCATCACCAGCTCAACGGTGTCAAGGGAGTCGGCACCCAGGTCTTCAACGAAGGAAGCGGTGTTAACAACTTCTTCTTCTTTAACGCCCAGTTGCTCAGCAACGATTTTCTTGACGCGCTCTTCGATGGTGCTCATACCTTGTTTTCACTCCTAATGGACAAATTCAGGCAACTGGCCAGTGGGTAAGTGTATAGAAAGGCTTTTCAGCTTTTCAACCGAAAGCTTTACCACTCAACCCTTTGGCCATCTGCCTATAAATAGATTGCAGCCTTATAACGGATTTTAGACAGCTCGTATGACACTTTTTTGAAGCAATCCGTCACATCTGCCTCACATGTACATCCCGCCGTTGACCGGGATTGTAGCCCCAGTAACGTATGCCGCACCGTCGGATGCCAGGAAAGCGACCACTTGCGCGATCTCTTGGGCCTGGCCCAGACGGCCCAGCGGAATCTGTGCCTGCAGGGCTTCACGCTGTGCTTCCGGCAGCTCGCGGGTCATATCGGTATCGATGAAACCAGGAGCGACCGAGTTCACAGTGATCGACCGCGAACCTACTTCCCGCGCCAGGGCACGGCTGAAACCTTCGAGGCCGGCCTTGGCGGCGGCGTAGTTTACTTGGCCTGCGTTGCCCATGGCACCCACAACCGAGCCAATATTGATAATTCGACCCCAACGAGCCTTGGTCATGCCGCGCAGGACGCCCTTGGACAGGCGATACAGGCTATTGAGGTTGGTATCGACCACGTCGTACCACTCGTCATCTTTCATGCGCATCATCAGGTTGTCGCGGGTGATACCGGCGTTGTTCACCAGGATCGCCGGCGCACCGAACTGCTCGGTGATGCTGGCCAGGACCGCAGCCACGGACTCGTCGCTGGTGACATTGAGTTCCAGGCCAGTGCCTTGAACGCCGTTTTCCTTGAGGGTGGCAGCGATACGCTCGGCACCCGAGGCGGAAGTGGCGGTACCCACCACGATGGCACCCATGCGCCCCAGCTCGAGGGCGATGGCCTGGCCGATCCCACGGCTGGCGCCGGTCACCAGTGCAACTTTACCTTGCAGACTCATGCAAGCTTCTCCTAGTTCAGGCCAACGCTGCGCGGGCGGCAGCGAAAGCATCCGGGGTATTCAGGTTAGAGGTCGAAACGCCTTCGGCGCAGCGCTTGTTGAGGCCAGCCAGGACCTTGCCCGGACCGCACTCAACCAGCTCGGTAGCACCGCTGGCGGCCAGGGTTTGCACCGATTCGACCCAACGTACAGGCTTGTACAGCTGCTCCAGCAGATCGCGCTTGAGGCTATCCAGGTCAACCGCCACCGCAGCGCTGACGTTCTGCACCAGAGGGATCTGCGGAGCCTGCCAGTCGATCGCGGCGATCGACTCGGCAAAACGCTCGGCCGCAGGGCGCATCAGCTCGCAGTGGGATGGCACGCTGACCGGCAACGGCATGGCACGCTTGGCACCGCGGGCCTTGCAACCTTCGATGGCACGGTCCACGGCAGCCTTGGCACCGGCGATCACCACCTGGCCCGGGGAGTTATAGTTCACCGCGCTGACCACTTCACCTTGCGCCGCCTCTTCACAGGCAGCCACCACGTCGGCATCGTCCAGGCCAAGGACCGCCGCCATGGCGCCCTGCCCTGCCGGCACCGCTTCCTGCATCAGCTGGCCACGACGTTCCACCAGCTTGACCGCCTCGGCCAGGGTCAAGCTGCCGGCAGCGACCAGGGCGCTGTACTCGCCCAGGCTGTGGCCGGCAACGAATGCCGGGCGCGCACCGCCCTCGGCCAGCCACAGGCGCCACAGAGCGATGGACGCGGTGAGAATCGCGGGTTGAGTCTTGTCGGTCTGATTCAGCAGCTCCGCCGGACCTTCCTGGGTCAGGGCCCAGAGATCGTAGCCCAGGGCATCGGAGGCTTCCTTGAAAGTATCGAGGATCAACGGGTACTGCGCGCCCAGCTCGGCCAACATGCCGAGGGACTGCGAGCCCTGTCCTGGAAAGACGAATGCGAGGGATGCAGACATGTAACGAGCCCCTAATGATCTTGTCGTCGGAGAATTGACGTCACACCGTAGTGGACGCAAGAAACTGACAGTTGGATGGCCAATCGTACCGAGCGGTCACATTTAAGCATCCCGCCGGGAAAATGCCTAAGGCAGCAGGTCTTCGAGGCGCCCGTGCAAGCGTCGCGGCAGATCTTCCTGGATCTCGATCAGCGCGCGCTGAATCGCACTCTGGAAGCCCTGAACTCCCGCCGAGCCATGGCTCTTGACCACGATCCCCTGTAAACCCAGGAAGCTCGCGCCATTGTGCCGGGCCGGCGCCAGGTCCGCCTGCAGTCGCCGCATCAAAGGCAAGGCCAAGGCCCCTACCGCCCGAGAAAGCATGCCCTGCTTGAACAGCGCCTCGATGCGGGACGCGATCATGGTCGCCAGGCCTTCACTGGACTTGAGCAGGATATTGCCGACGAAGCCGTCACACACCACCACGTCCGCTTCGCCACGATACAGACCGTCTCCCTCGACAAAGCCGATGTAGTTCAAGCCCCGGGCCTGCTGCAGGAGATTCGCCGCCAGCTTGACCTGCTGATTGCCCTTGATGTCTTCGGTGCCGATGTTCAGCAAGGCCACCCGGGGACGAGCGATGCCCAGGCTCTCCGCCGCAACCGAACCCATGATGGCGAACTGCAGCAAATGCTCGGCACTGCAATCGACGTTGGCCCCCAGGTCGAGCAACTGGCAGTAGCCACGCTGGGTGGGAATGGCAGCCACCATTGCCGGGCGATCGATACCGGGCAAGGTCTTGAGTACGTAACGCGACAGCGCCATGAGCGCCCCGGTATTACCGGCACTGACACAAGCCTGGACCTTTTCCTCGCGCAACAGCTCAAGCGCCACCCGCATCGAAGAATCAGGCTTGCCGCGCAAGGCCTGGGAAGGCTTTTCGTCCATGGTGATCACCTCGCTCGCAGGGGCGATCGACAGGCGCGCGCGATCCACGGCCGAATGGCTGGAAATCAGTTCTTCAAGGAGGGAGGGTTGACCCACCAGGGTCAGGTGCAGCGAGGGGGTAGCAGACAGGCACGCAATACTGGCCTGAACAATGCTGCGGGGACCGAAGTCCCCGCCCATTGCGTCAATCGCGATGACTTGAGCGGACAAGGATTACTCGTCAGCGCCCTTGTCGATCACTTTACGACCACGGTATACGCCTTCTGGCGATACGTGGTGACGCAGGTGAACTTCACCGGTGGTCTTTTCTACGGACAGGGTGCTAGCCTCGAGAGCATCGTGGGAACGACGCATGTCACGGGCAGAGCGGGATTTTTTGTTCTGCTGAACAGCCATAATTGATTAACTCCTAAACGTTTGGGTCACGCTTTAACTGCGCCAATACACTGAACGGGTTGGACCGCGTTACCTCGTCCTCGCTCGGTTCGGGCTCATCGAGCCCCGCCGGCTGCTGGCATTCTTCCGGATGATGAGCAGGCACGATGGGCAAGGCGAGCAACAACTCATCCTCGATCAACGCCTGCAGATCCAAAGGATCTTCGCCCAGTTCCAGCACGTCATAACCTTTCGGCAACGACTGGGTATTCGCACCCTCCTTCACCACCGCGTAACTGCATTCGCTGTGGATCGGCAGGGTGACCAGCTCAAGACAACGCTGGCAAACCATTTTGACTTCGACGTCGATGGAGCTGTGGATAACTACAGCTTTACGCTCGTCACGCTCGAAAACGAATTTAGCCTGCACCGTACCGACATCGTCGGCAAGCGGGTCGCAGAGTCTCTCCAAATCGGCCAGCAGCACTTCCCCCTGGAGGGTGGTACCACGGTCAGCCAATTTGCGCGGGTCAACGTGAGGTGGAATCGGGTCATTCAACATAGGCGCAGCATTATAGGGATGCCCCCGGCCATGTCAAAGGAAATTCAGCCCTGCCCATCACTTGCCCGCCCCGCTAGAATTCCCGGCCCGCCCAGGAGATGCGCATGCTGCCTTTACTACTCGCCTCAAGCTCGACCTACCGCCGGGAATTACTGTCCCGCCTGCAACTGCCATTCACCTGCAGCTCCCCCGACATAGACGAAAGCCATCGCCCAGGCGAAAGCGCCGTGGAACTGGTCAAACGCCTGGCCGAGGAAAAGGCTCGTGCCCTCGCCCCCAGCCACCCAGGCCACCTGATCATCGGCTCGGATCAAGTCGCAGTATTGTGCGAACGAATCATCGGCAAGCCCCACACCTTCGACAAGGCCCGCCAGCAACTGCTGGACGCCAGCGGCGCCAGCGTGACCTTCCTCACCGGCCTGGCCCTGCTCAACAGCCAGACCGGCCAATGCCAGGTCGACTGCATTCCCTTCACAGTGCACATGCGCACCCTGGACGACCAGCGCATCGAGCGCTATCTGAATGCCGAGCGCCCCTTCGATTGCGCCGGCAGCTTCAAGGCCGAGGGCCTCGGGGTCAGCCTGTTCAAAAGCACTGACGGTAGCGACGCCACCAGCCTGATCGGGCTGCCACTGATCCGCCTGGTGGACATGCTGCTGGTCGAAGGCGTGAACATACCTTGAGACCACGAAAAAGCCGACCATGAAGGCCGGCTTTCATTGGACGCCAGAGGCTCAACGCAAGGTCGGCCCCTGGAAGCCCATCCACATGGCGATCTGCTCGGCGACGCTGGCGCCAAGCTTCTTCGAGAAGCGATCGAAGGGCGACTCCTGGACGGTGAAGTCCACCACTTCCTTCTCGCCGATCACGTCACGCGCAACCGAACTGGTATTGCCCAGTCCGTCGATCAATCCCAACTGCAACGCCTGCTCGCCGGACCACACCAGACCGGAAAACAGTTCGGGGTGCTCCTTGTCCTTCAACCGCTCGCCACGCCCCTGCTTGACACTAGCGATGAACTGACGATGAGTGGTGTCCAGCACACCCTGCCAGAACTGAGTCTCCTCGGGCTTTTGCGGCTGGAAGGGATCGAGGAACGACTTGTGCTCGCCAGAGGTATAGGTACGACGCTCGACCCCCAGCTTCTCCATGGTCCCGACAAAGCCATATCCAGCTGCCGTGACGCCGATAGACCCCACGAGGCTGGCCTTGTCGGCATAAATCTGATCAGCGGCACTGGCGATGTAGTAAGCGCCCGAAGCCCCAAGATCGGAAATCACCGCATAGACCTTGGTGTCCTTGTGCAAGGCACGCAGGCGGCGGATCTCGTCATAGACATATCCGGACTGCACCGGGCTGCCACCCGGACTGTTGATTCGCAGCACGATGCCCTTGACCTTCGGATCGTCGAAAGCGGTGCGCAGACTGCCGACGATATTGTCCGCACTGGCAGATTCCTTGTCTGCGATCACCCCAGTCACATCGATTACCGCGGTGTAGCTGCCACCACGGGCGGCATTCTTCTCGATACTCAACAACGGAGTGAACACGAGCAATGCCACGAACAGGTACACAAAGGTCAGCAACTTGAAGAAGATCCCCCAACGCCGCGAACGCCGCTGCTCCTGGACACTCGCCAACAGGGTCTTTTCCAAGAGTTTCCAGCTTCTGTCGTCAGGGCCTTCGGCGCCCGATGCGCGCGGCGCCCTCCATTCGTCGGTCATGCCTACTACCTCAGCAAAAAATTAACTCGCAGCCCGATTGAGCCAGGCATGCAATTGAGGGAAATGATCGATGGACAAGCGCGGCTCCAGCATTTGCAACGCCTCGATAGGCTGGGCACCGTAGCTTACGGCGACCGAATCCATGCCCGCATTGCGCGCCATCAACAGGTCGAAGGAAGAATCCCCAACCATCAGCGCCTGCCTGGCTCCGACCCCACAATGCGCAAGGATCTCTTCCAACATCAAGGGATGCGGTTTGCTGGCAGTCTCATCCGCGGCCCGGGTGATATCGAAATACTCCTCCCAACCATGAGCCTTCAGCACCCGATCAAGGCCACGCCGCGCCTTGCCGGTCGCGACTGCCAACCGATACCCCTCGACCCGAAAGCTCTCGAGCGACTGCACCACCCCGTCAAATAGCGGCGAGGGCTCGGTATCGAGCGCGATGTAGTGATCCGCGTAGTGCTGACGAAACGTCACCAACTGCTCATCATCGATTTCCGGATACAGGGTCCGGATCGCCTCCGGCAGGCCCAGTCCGATGATGCCCTTGACGGCGGAGTCATCGCACCGGGGAAAGCCGGAACGGTCGGCGGACACATGCATCGATTCGACAATCCGACCAATGGAATCCGCCAGGGTGCCATCCCAATCGAAGATCAGCAGCTTGTAATCAGGGTGCACTCAGGCGCTCCACGGTCCTGGCCCACATCTCGTCCACCGGGGCCTGCAATTTCAGCTCGCCACCATCGGGCAGCGGCACCGTCAACATGTAGGCGTGCAGGAACAGGCGTTTACCGCCCAGATCGCGGATTTCCCGAGTGAAATCATCGTCGCCGTACTTGCTGTCACCGGCGATGCAATGCCCGGCATGCAGGGTGTGCACCCGAATCTGATGCGTACGTCCGGTCACCGGCTTGGCTTCGACCATGGTGGCAAAATCGCCGAAGCGACGCAGAACCTTGAACACCGTCAAGGCCTCCTTGCCCTCTTCGTTGACCTCCACCATGCGCTCCCCAGAGCGCAGGTTGCTCTTGAGCAACGGGGCCCGCACTTGCTTCAAGGCGGTCGCCCAATGGCCACGCACCAACGCCATGTAGCGTTTATCCACACCGTCGCCACGCAATGCAGCATGCAAATGACGCAACATGCTGCGCTTCTTGGCGATCATCAGGAGACCGGAAGTGTCGCGATCGAGGCGATGCACCAACTCCAGCTCCTTGGCATCCGGCCGCAACTGACGAAAGGCTTCGATCACGCCGAAATTCAGGCCACTGCCGCCATGCACGGCAATGCCGGCCGGCTTGTTGATCACGATCAGCGCCTTGTCTTCGAAGACGATGGAAGACTCCAGACGCTGCAGCAACCCCTGGGCCAGTGGCACAGGCTCATCGCGCTCGGGCACGCGCACCGGGGGCACGCGCACAACATCGCCCTCCTGCAACTTGTACTCGGGCTTGATCCGCCCCTTGTTCACCCGCACTTCGCCTTTGCGCAAAATGCGATAAATCAAGGTCTTGGGCACGCCTTTGAGTCGAGCGAGAAGGAAATTATCAATACGTTGGCCGGCATATTCCGGCGTGACCTCAAGCAGTTGAACGCCTGGAGTCGAGGGGGCAGTAGTCGTCATGTCGCGGATAATAACAATTTTTATGGATTTGAAGCACTTAATGATTACTGCTATAGTCGCGAACGCCGCCAAAAGCGGCTGGACAGAGGAACAGCGGCCAACAGCCGGCCCTGACCAACGCAATTCATGAGGACGCAAGGCCGTCCTACGCAGCTCTCGCCACATAACGGACGAGTTGGACGCTGTAACAAGCGCAGGTGACATGAGGCCTGAAACCCGTAGGAAGCAGAGTTCCACTCGCCTCTTACGCAGCGATTAACGGCCAGTTCACAAAGTGCAGTCAGCGACTGACGACACCCAGGCGGAAGTTGTGGAAACAACGCCTTAGCCATGATGCGTGACCTCCCCTTTCGGAGTTCACGGTAAATGCCAACCCGCTGCGGATTCTGCGCGCGGCAGCACCCGAATTATCAGGGATACGTGTAGGGTGGAGATGCACAACCGTCGGACTGTGTAGCATTAGGCTTTATCAAGACGCTTCATCTCGTCCACAGTCGCCGGTTGATTCCTCCTCCTGACAGACTTTTGCTTAAGCGGTGCTTTAGTCACCACAGCAAGCAGGACGCGTGAGTCGCGACTTCGTTCCCGGTTGACAGGGACGAACCTCGCTAGACACTCGAGTGGTCAACCACTCCTGACGCACCTGACACCGACCGTGAGAAGTCGTGTGTGCCGAACGCCGTTTCCGGCAGCCCGGAAACCGACGGTACTACATGAAAAGAATGCTGATTAACGCAACTCAACCCGAAGAGTTGCGTGTTGCCCTGGTAGACGGCCAGCGCCTCTACGACTTGGACATCGAGTCCGGTGCACGCGAGCAGAAAAAGGCCAACATCTATAAAGGCCGCATCACTCGTATCGAACCTAGCCTCGAGGCTGCCTTTGTCGATTTCGGCTCTGAGCGCCACGGCTTCCTGCCTCTCAAAGAAATCTCCCGCGAATACTTCAAGAAAGCCCCTGAAGGCCGCGTCAACATCAAGGACGTCCTGAGCGAAGGCCAGGAAGTCATCGTCCAGGTCGAGAAAGAAGAACGTGGCAACAAGGGCGCAGCCCTGACCACTTTCATCAGCCTGGCCGGTCGCTACCTGGTCCTGATGCCGAACAACCCTCGCGCCGGTGGCATCTCGCGCCGCATCGAAGGCGAAGAGCGCAACGAACTGCGCGAAGCACTGAACGGCCTGGTGGCACCTGCCGACATGGGCCTGATCGTCCGCACTGCCGGCCTGGGCCGCAGCAGCGAAGAAATGCAGTGGGACCTGGACTACCTGCTGCAACTCTGGACCGCTATCAAGGAAGCGTCCCAGGACCGTTCCGCGCCATTCCTGATCTACCAGGAAAGCAACGTCATCATCCGCGCGATCCGCGACTACCTGCGCCAGGATATCGGCGAAGTACTGATCGACAGCGTCGAAGCCCAGGACGAAGCCCTGACCTTCATCCGCCAGGTGATGCCGCAGTACGCCAGCAAGATCAAGCTGTACGAAGACAGCGTGCCGCTGTTCAACCGCTTCCAGATCGAAAGCCAGATCGAGACCGCCTTCCAGCGCGTGGTCGAACTGCCTTCCGGCGGCTCCATCGTCATCGACCCGACCGAAGCCCTGGTGTCCATCGACATCAACTCGGCTCGCGCCACCAAAGGCAGCGACATCGAAGAAACCGCCCTGCAGACCAACCTGGAAGCGGCGGAAGAAATCGCTCGCCAGCTGCGCCTGCGCGATATCGGCGGCCTGATCGTCATCGACTTCATCGACATGACCCCTGCCAAGAACCAGCGTGCCGTGGAAGAAAAAGTCCGCGAATGCCTGGAAGCCGACCGCGCCCGCGTGCAGATCGGCCGCATTTCGCGCTTCGGCCTGCTGGAAATGTCCCGTCAGCGCCTGCGTCCATCCCTGGGCGAGAGCAGCGGGATCGTCTGCCCACGCTGCAGCGGCACCGGCATCATCCGTGACGTCGAGTCGCTGTCCCTGGCCATCCTGCGCCTGATCGAAGAAGAAGCCCTGAAGGACCGCACCGCCGAAGTCCGCGCCCAGGTACCGATCCCGGTCGCCGCGTTCCTGCTCAACGAAAAACGCAACTCGATCACCAAGATCGAACTGCGTACCCGAGCCCGTATCATCATCCTGCCGAACGATCACCTGGAGACGCCGCACTTCGAAGTCCAGCGCCTGCGTGATGACAACCCGGACGCCAACAACAACCAGTCCAGCTACGAAATCGCCGCTGCCGCTGCCGAGGCCGAAGAGCCACAACCGGCCGCCGGCACTCGCACCCTGGTTCGCCAGGAAGCCGCGGTGAAGACAGCTCCAGCGCGTGCCAACGCTCCGGTTCCTACCGAAGCCGCCGCCCCAGCGCCTGCTCCGGCACCGACTCCGGTGGCCGAGCCAAGCCTGTTCAAGGGCCTGGTCAAGTCCCTGGTCAGCCTGTTCGCCAGCAAGGAAGAGCCTGCCGCACCAGTGGTGGCCGAGAAACCGACCCCCGAGCGTCCTGCCCGTAACGAAGAACGTCGCAACGGTCGCCAACAGAGCCGTAGCCGCAACGGTCGTCGCGACGAAGATCGCAAGCCGCGCGAAGAACGTGCTCCGCGTGAGGAACGCGCACCACGGGAAGAGCGTCAGCCGCGTGAACTGCGCGAAGCTCGTGATGAAGGCCAGGCCACTGCTCGCGAAGAGCGCCAGCCGCGTGCACCGCGAGAAGAACGCCAGCCACGCGCCCCGCGCGAAGATCGCAAGCCTCGCGGCGAGCGTGAAGAGCGCGTACGCGAACTGCGCGAACCCCTGGATGCCGCTCCAGCGGTAGCCGCTGCCGCCGCTACTGCAGCCGTGGCCGAAGAGCGTCCGGCTCGCCAGCCACGCGAAGAGCGCCAGCCACGTGCGCCACGTGAAGAGCGCCAACCACGTGCCGAACAGGCCCAGGCCGCAGCCGTCAGCGAAGAAGAAGCGCTGCCTAACGAAGAGCAACTGCTGGAAGAAGGCCAGGACAACGCCGAAGGCGAGCGTCCACGTCGTCGCTCCCGCGGCCAGCGTCGTCGCAGCAACCGTCGCGAGCGTCAGCGTGACGCCAACGGCAACCTGATCGAAGGCTCGGAAGAAAACACCGAAGAGCCAAGCAGCGACGACCTGGCCGTCGGCCTGGCAGTCACCGCTGCCGTTGCCAGCACCGTGATCAGCGCCAATGCCGAAGCCGAGGCTCATCAGCAAGCCGAACGCGCTACCGCCGCCGTTGCCGAACCGGCCCCTGAAGCACCGGTGGTCGAGGCCACCACTGCGGTAGAGGCTCCAGCCGCACCAGCCGTGGAAGTGGCTCCAGCAGCCGAAGTCGCACCAGCCGCTGAACAGCCGGTCGAGGTCGCTGCCGAACCCGCCGTGGTCGTCGACACCCAGCCGGTGGTTGCCGAGCAGCCTGTCGTAGAACCTGTAGCCCCAGCTCCAGCGTTCGAAGAACCAGCCGCCGAGCCAGCCCCGGTAGCCGCTCCAGTAGCTGAACCGGTGATCGAGCAGCCAGTGGTTGCCGAGCAGCCAGCCCCGGTAGTGGAGCCTGCTCCGGTTGTCGCTCCAGTAGCGGTCGAGGCTCCAGCTCCGGTAGCCGAAGCGGCTCCGGCCAGCGCCCTGACCAGCAACGGCCGCGCACCCAACGACCCGCGCGAAGTGCGTCGCCGCAAGCGTGAAGCCGAGCGCCTGCAGAAGGAAGCCGAACTGGCTGCCGCTGCTGCTCCGGCCGAAGCCGTGGTCGCTGTCGAAGCTACACCGGTAGTTGAAGCCCCTGCGATCGTCGAGGCAGCTCCTGCACCTGTCGAAGCACCTGCCGCAGCTCCTGCGCCAGTTGCCGAGCCTGAGGCGCAGCAACCTGCCCCAGTGGTCGAAGAAGCGCCACGCGCTGTCGAGCACAGCCCTGAGCACGTAGCCCACGCCGAAGAGAAAGAGCACGAGACCAAACCTCTCGTCTGATTCCATCGGCTGATAAAAAGCCCCGCTCCGGACCTCCGGGCGGGGCTTTTTCATACCCGTGCTTCAGCCCTGCCGATAGTCCAGCGCCTGCGGCACATCCACATCCCACAGGACACCCGGATCACTCACCGGTACCTCGACCACCGCCCCGGAAGCAAACAGCGACCTGCCCCCGCGATCACCGGCCAACCCGAGCAACGCTTGGCCATAAGCCCGGCCAAAACCCACCGGATGTCCCAGCTCGTCACCCTGCCTTGGCACGCAAATCCACCCTGGCTCCATGGCCTCGACCACTTGCCGGATAGTGTCGGCCTGGATGAAGGGCATATCCCCCAGCACCACCAGCCAACCCTTGGCCTCTGCCGCGGCGCTCACCGCTGCTGCCAGACTATGGCCCATGCCGGCGGACTCCAACTGCAGCACTTCACAGCGATGGGCCCGACCCAATGCCAGGACCTGCGGCCGGTGTGCAGTGGTCACCAGGACTCGATGCACAATCTCCCCCGGCAGATTCACCAACGCCTGCTCCAGGACCGGCCGCAACACCCCGTCACGCCCCAGGCAGGGCGCCAGCAGCTTGTCCTGGCCATGCCCCGCCACATCCTGATAACGCCTGCCCTGCCCCGCCGCCAGGATCAGCGCACAGGGCAGCAGGCTCATACGGCCACCTGGCTGGCGTGGGACGCGGGCTTTTTCTGCACGGTTTCGACGCCGTTCTTCAGTGCCACGATCTCGGCCATCAGCGACAAGGCGATCTCCGCCGGGGTATGGCTGCCGATATGCAGGCCCACCGGCCCGTGCAGACGCCCGATAGCCTGGGCCGACAACCCCAGCAGCGCCAGGTTGTCCCGGCGCTTGCGACTGTTGACCCGGGAGCCCAACGCACCGACGTAGAAGGCCCGGGAGTCGAGCGCCGTGAGCAAGGCCATGTCGTCCAGGCGCGGATCATGGGTCAGGGCCACCACGGCAGTACGCTCATCGGGCTCGATACTCGAAACCGCATCGTCGGGCATGCCGGTGACAAACCGTCCGTCCTCCGCGTCCCAGCCATGCACGAACTCCCGCCGTGGATCGCAGACCAGCACCTCGAAGTCCAGCAGGCGGGCCATTTGCGCCACGTATCGGGACAGCTGCCCGGCGCCGATCAACAGCAAGCGCCAGCGCGGCCCGTAGATCGCCCGCAAGATGGCTCCGTCGAACGCCAGCTCATCGCTCTTGCGTGCCGGCTCGAGTCGCACCGCGCCGGTGGCCAGGTTCAGTTCCCGGGCCACGATCTGGTGCGCCTGGCACCGCTCGAGCAGTTCGGCGACCCAGGCCGGATCACCGACCCGCTCCTCGGCCAGGCGCAGGGTGCCGCCACACGGCAAGCCGAAACGCGCCGCCTCCTCCAGGGTCACGCCATAGGTCACCAACTGGACCGGCGGCCCCTGCATCGCCAGGCGCCCATCTGCCAGGCGCGCGATCAGGTCATCCTCGATGCAGCCACCGGACACCGAGCCGATCACCACCCCGTCATCGCGCAGCGCCAGCATGGCGCCTGGCGGTCGCGGTGCACTGCCCCAGGTCTGGACCACGCTGTACAGCACCACCGCCCGACCGGCGCGCCGCCACTCCAGGACACTGCGCAGGACATTCAGGTCGACGCTGTCCATCAGGCGCTCGCCTGCTGCCAGCCCTGCAGCTGGTAGCGTACCGGCAAGTTGCGGATGCGCTTGCCGGTAGCGGCGAAGATCGCATTGCACAACGCCGGCGCAATCGGCGGCACTCCGGGCTCGCCGACGCCACCCAGTGGCACCTCCCCGGGCGGCGTCACCAGGTGCACCTGCACCTCCTTGGGCGCCAGGGACATGCGCGCCACCTCGTACATGTGGAAGTTGTCCTGCTGGACCTTGCCGTCCTTGAAGCTGATTTCCCCCAGCACCGCGTTGCCCAGGCCCATGACACAAGCCCCCTCGAACTGCGAACGGATACGCTCGGGGTTGATCTGCGGACCACAATCCACGGCGATATCGGCCTTGTGCACAATCAGGGTGCCATCGCCCTTGACCTCCACTTCGATCACCGCTGCGACGTAGGTCACGAAGCTGTAGTGCACCGCCAGTCCCAGGCCGCGACCCTTGGGCAGCTCCCGCCCCCAACCGGCGGCCTTGGCGGCGGTTTCCAGCACCGTGCGCAGGCGACCGGTGTCGATGGGATAGCGCTCGGGGGATTCGCCATAGTTCCACTCCTCGCTCAAGGTCCGCGGATCGATCTGCCGATCAGGCCCCAGCAGGCGCAACTGGTAGCGCAACGGATCTTCACCGGCCTTGTGAGCCAGCTCGTCGACGAAGCTCTGGATCGCGAAGCCATGGGGAATGTTGGACACCGAGCGATACCAGCCGACCCGGGTGTGAGCAGCCGCCTCGGGGTTCTCCAGGCGCACGTTGGGAATGGCATAGGCCATGTTGGTAAAACCCATGCCCAGCTCGAAAGCCGCCTCATGGTTCATGCCCGGGGCGAACAAGGCCGTGATACTCGGCGCCACGGTGCGGTGCAGCCACGCCGCAGGCATGCCGTCCTTGTTCAACCCGGCCTTGAGGTATTCGGCCGACACGGTGTGGAAATACGAGTTGTGGATATCGTCCTCGCGGGTCCACTGCACCCGCACCGCCTTGCCGGGAAAGGCCTTGGCCAGGATCGCCGCCTCGATGATGAAATCGGGCTTGGACTTGCGACCGAAGCCGCCGCCCAGCAGGGTGACGTTCACCGTGACCTGGTCGAAACCGATCCCCAGCCGCTCGGCGATGCGCTCGCGCGTCACCTGGGGCGCCTGGCTCGGCGCCCAGGCTTCGCAGCGACCGTCCTGGAAGCGGGCCACGGCCACCATCGGCTCCATCGGCGCCTGGGCCAGGTGCGGCAAGTAGTAGGTGGCCTCCAGGCTGCCGTCGGCGCTCTCCAGGGCCTGCTCGAGGTTGCCGGTGCTGCGCACCACCTTGCCTGGCTGGTGCGCGGCCGCCTCCAGCTCCTTGCGGTAGTCGATGGAGTTGTAACCGGCGTTGACCCCATCCTCCCACTCGAGCTTCAACGCCTCGCGGCCCTTGATCGCCGCCCAGGTATCGCTCGCCACCACCGCGACACCGCCCAGGGGCTGGAACTCCGAGGGCAAGGGACGGCTTTCGATCGGGATCACCTTGATCACCCCGGGCACCTTCAGCGCCGCGCTGTCATCGACGGACTTGAGCTTGCCGCCATAGACCCGGGGCCGGGCCACCACGGCGAACAGCATGCCTTCGAAATGCACGTCGGCGCCGTACACCGCACGACCATTGACGATGTCCTGGCCGTCGATCGCCCGGGTCGCTTCCTTGCCGATGTAGCGGAACTGCGAAGCTGGCTTCAGGCGCAGGCTGTCCCGCGGCGGCACCGCCAGGGCCCCGGCGGCGACGGCCAGGGCGCCGTAGCCCAGTTCACGCCCGCTGGGCTGGTGGACCACCTTGTGCAACTGCGCCCGGCATTCCGCCAGTGGCACCTGCCACTGGGCGGCGGCCGCTTGCTCGAGCATGGTCCGCGCTGCCGCGCCGCAACGGCGCATGGGCTCGTACCAATGGCGCATGCTGCGCGAGCCATCGGTGTCCTGGTTGCCATAACGCGCCTCGTCACCCGGCGCCTGCCTGACCTTGACCAGGGCCCAGTCGGCTTCCAGCTCGTCGGCCACCACCATGCACAGGCTGGTACGCACGCCCTGGCCCATTTCCGAGCGGTTGCAGGTGACCGTTACGCTGCCGTCGGCATCGATGCTGACATAGACCTTGGGATCGTCGACCCAGCCGTGGGGCATGCCGTCGGCGCCGAACTTCTTGTCCTCGGCAAAGGCATCCTGCCAACCCCAGCTGGCGGCCAGCACCAGGGCACCGGTGGCGCCCACGCCCTTGAGAAAGCCCCGGCGACTCAGGTTGGCCAGGGTGAAATCAGTGGGTAGAGGACTCATGCCTTGGCCTCCTGCAATTGGCCGGAAGCGCGACGGATCGCGGTCTTGATCCGGTTGTAGGTGCCGCAGCGGCAGATATTGCCGAGCATCGCCTCCTCGATCTGTTCGTCACTGGGGTTGGGGTGGATCTTGAGCAGCGCCGTGGCGGACATGATCTGCCCGCCCTGGCAATAGCCGCACTGGGCTACCGCGGTGTCCAGCCAGGCCTGCTGCACCAGTTGGCCCACCGGATCGTTGTGCAGGTTGTCGATGGTGCTGACGTTCTTGCCCAGCACCGAGCCAACCGGGGTGATGCAACTGCGGGCAGGATCGCCGTCGATATGGATGGTGCAGGCACCACACAAGCCCATGCCGCAGCCGAACTTGGTGCCGTTGTAGCCGATCACGTCGCGGATCGCCCACAACAGGGGCATATCCTCGCTGACGTCCAGTGGATGGTCTTGTCCGTTGAGTTTCAGGGTAATCATGGGCACGCCCGCATTCTATGGAGGGATGGGGTCGAACCATCTGTCGCGCGGCACCGCGACCGCAGGGCACGCAGATCGGTTCAGGCTAATCGGGCTCTCTTGTGAAGTTCGAGCTTCACCGGGCCCTTGGGAACAGCAAGAAGCACATTCTTAGCCTGCTAAGTTAAGCCCTAATTAAGCAAAAAGCCTTGTCCGAACGTCATTCGGGCAAGGCTTTTTTCGGGCCAGGGGGCGGCGAACGGTCATGCCCCGTAGAGGTTGGGCTCCATCTCCAGCTCGACGCCGAAACGCTCGGCGATGTCGCGCTGGATCCTCTGGGCCAACGCCAACAACTGCCGTCCGCTGGCGTTGCCGTAGTTGACCAGCACCAGCGACTGCAAGCGATGGACCCCGGCATCGGCCTCGCGAAAGCCCTTCCAGCCTGCCTGCTCGATCAGCCAGCCGGCCGCCAGCTTCACCTGCCCATCCGCCTGGGGGTAGGCCACCAGGCCTGGGTGCGCCTGGCGAATGCGCTCCGCCAGCGCCGCCGGCACCACCGGGTTCTTGAAGAAGCTGCCGGCGTTGCCCAGCACCGCCGGGTCGGGGAGTTTTTCGCTGCGAATGCTGCAAATCGCCTGGCTGACATCGCCGGCAGTGGGCCGCTCGATGCCCTGCTCCGCCAGGCGCTGGCGTACCGGGCCGTACTCAAGGTGCAGATGCTCGGCCCGGCTCAGGGCAAAACGCACCCGCAGGATCAGCCAACGACCAACCTCCTGCTTGAACAGGCTGTCGCGGTAGGCGAACCGGCACTGCTCCAGGTCGAACTCGCGCAACTCGCCGGTCTGCCGATCGAGGGCGGTGAGACCGGCGAACACGTCCTTGATCTCGACACCATAGGCACCGATGTTCTGCATCGGCGCGGCACCGACGGTGCCGGGAATCAGGCTGAGGTTCTCCAACCCGGACAAGCCCTGCCCCAGGGTCCACTGGACGAAGGGGTGCCAGGGCTCCCCGGCTTCGGCTTCCACCACCACCCGCTGCCCATCGTCCTCGAGCAGGCGGGTACCGCGGCTGGCCATGCGCAGCACCAGGGCCTGGATATCCCCGGCCAGCAGCAGGTTGCTGCCGCCACCGATCACCAGCAATGGCAACTGGTGCTCGCGACTGTAGTCCAGGGCCTCACGGACTTCGGCGTCATCATGGGCCTGGGCGAACAGCCGGGCCTTGACCTCGACCCCGAAGCTATTGAACGGCTTGAGCGACACATCGGGTTGGATGACCAGGCTCATAGGCGCCCCTTCAATTCGATCACCAGGCGATCACAGGCCGCTTCGATCAGGTCCAGAACTTGCTCGAAACCCTTTTCACCGTCGTAGTACGGGTCCGGCACCTCGTCGCGCACCGCCTCGTAGCGGCGCAGGAACAGGTCCAGCTCGGCCTTGCCATTGGCCGGTTGCAGGGCCTTGAGGTTGCGCAGGTTGCTCTGGTCCATGGCGAAGATCAGGTCATAGCGCGAGAAGTCGGCGCTGCTGACCTGCTGCGCCCGTTGCGCCGACAGGTCGTAGCCGCGCTGCAACGCCGCCCGCTGGCTGCGGGAGTCCGGCGCCTTGCCGACGTGCCAGTCGCTGGTGCCGGCGGAAGCCACTTGTACCTGCTCGGCAAGACCGGCTGCACGCAGTTTGTGGCGCAACACGCCTTCGGCGGTGGGTGAACGACAGATGTTGCCCAGGCAGACGAACAGGACCTGCATCAGGCCTCCAGCAGGCGCCGGACGCGCTCGAGGTCTTCGGCGGTATCCACGCCGGTGGGCGGGGCTTCGAGGGCATCGGCCACATGGATGCGCACGCCGTGCCACAAGGCCCGCAGCTGCTCCAGGGACTCGGTGTTCTCCAGCCAGCAAGGCCCCCAGTTGACGAAGTCATGGAGGAAACCGGCACGGTAGGCGTAGATGCCGATATGGCGGCGGTAAGGCACGCCGGCGGGCAGTTCGTCACGATTGCGGGCAAAGGCGTCACGGGCCCAAGGCAGGGTCGAGCGGCTGAAGGTCAGCGCCAGGCCATTGAGGTCGCTGACCACCTTGACCACGTTGGGGTTGAACAGGGTCTGTGCATCTTCGATCGGCTCGGCCAGGGTGGCCATGCGCGCTTCGGGATGGGCCGCCAGGTTGGCCGCCACCTGGTCGATCACCGCCGGCGGGATCAGCGGCTCGTCACCCTGGACGTTGACCACGATAGCGTCCGCCGCCAGCCCCAGCTGGGTGGCGACCTCGGCCAGGCGGTCGGTGCCGGAGTTGTGGTCTTCACGGGTCAGCAGCGCTTCGGCGCCAAAGCCCTGGCACGCATCGACGATACGCTGGTCGTCGGTAGCCACCACCACGCGCTCGGCGCGGCTCTTGCGGGCCTGCTCCCAGACCCACTGGACCATCGGCTTGCCGGCGATCATCTGCAGCGGCTTGCCCGGCAAGCGGGTGGAGGCGAAACGCGCCGGGATGACAACGGTGAAGGCGCTGGTCATTTGTCCAGGCGCTCCTCGGTGGTCAGGGTGCGAGCCTCGCTTTCCAGCATCACCGGGATGCCGTCGCGGATCGGATAGGCCAGGCCGGCGCCCTTGCTGATCAGCTCGGTCTTGTCGGCGCTGAGTTTGAGAGGGCCCTTGCAGATCGGGCAGGCCAGGATGTCGAGCAGTTTGGTGTCCATGAGGGTTTCCCTGGATAGAAGCGGTTTAAGGCAATAGACGGTCAGGCAGCAGGCGCATCAACTGGGTGTCGAACCAGGCGACGAAGGCTGGCGACGGCACCGCGTCGACCGCCAGGTACCACCAGTGGGCCGCCGCGAACTCGCGGCACTTGACCGCATCTTTCTCGGTCATGACCAGCGGCAACGACGGGGTGAAGGCCAAGGCCTGCGCACTGTATTGGGCATGGTCGGCAAATGCATGGGGGACAGGTCGCAAGTGTAGCGTTTCAAGGGTATTGAAGAAACGCTGGGGGTTGCCGATGCCGGCCACCGCGTGCACCGCTTGCCCCGGGGTGAAATGCGCCAGCGGACGACGCTCGCCGCTTTGCAGGTTGATCAGCGCCGAAGGCTGGAGCTCAAAGGCGAAACCATCGTCGCGATCGGCGGCGGCACCGTTGTACAGCACGGCATCCACACTGTGCAGGCGCTCCACCGGCTCGCGCAGCGGGCCGGCCGGCAGGCAACGGCGATTGCCCAGGCCGCGTGCCGCGTCGATCAGCACCAGCTCCAGGTCGCGAGCCAGGCGGTAATGCTGCAGGCCATCGTCGGAGAGGATCAGGTCCAGCGGCTCGGCGGCGAGCAGGGCTTGCACCGCGCGGCTACGATCGGGATCGATCATCAATGGCACGCCGCAGCGCTGGACGATCAGCAGCGGTTCGTCGCCCGCCACCTCGGCGCTGTCCGTGGCCGTGACCCGCCAGGGCAACTGGGCTGGCTTGGCGCCATAACCACGGCTGACCACGCCGACGCGCAGGCCGAGGCGCTGGCAATGCTCCACCAACCACAGGATCAACGGAGTCTTGCCGGTGCCACCGACCGTGATGTTGCCCACCACCACCAGGGGCACGGGCGGCTGGTAGATCTCGCCCTCGCCGGCCAGGAAGCGCTGGCGCTTGCCCACCACGACACGGCGGTACAGCCATTCCAGTGGCTGCAGCAGTTTCAGTGCGCGATGGCCCTGGTACCAGGCGGCGAGCAAACGATCGGAAAGTGCCATCAGGGAGCCGGCGCCGCCTCGACGGTGGTCATGCGCAGGTGGCTGAAACCGAGCTTGCCGGCCGCGTCCATGGCAGTGATCACCGCTTGATGCTGGGTCTTGCCGTCGGCGCTGATGGACAGCGGCAGGTTGGTATCGCCAGCGGATTCCTTCTGCAAGGCCTCGATCAGGGTCGCCAGGTCGTTCTTGGGCAATACCTGGTTGTTCACCGAGAAAGCCCCGTCGGCGCTGATGGCGATATCCAGCTGCTTGACCTGCTGGTCCTCGGCCGGCGAGCCGCTGACGGCTTCGGGCAGGTCGACACGCAATTCGGTTTCCCGGGTGAAGGTGGTGGTGACCACGAAGAACAACAGCAGGATGAACACCACATCGATCAACGACGCGAGGTTGATGTCCACTGTTTCCCGGGGTTTGCGACGGAATTTCACGCTGCGCCCTCGGCCAGGTCGACATCGCGGTCGCCCTGGATCACTTCCACCAGCTTGATCGCCTCCTGCTCCATGCCCACCACCAGCTCATCGACCCGGCGTTGCAGGAAACGGTGGAAGAACACTGAGGGGATCCCCACCATCAGGCCCGCAGCGGTGGTGATCAGGGCCTTGGAGATACCTCCGGCCAGCACATGGGCGTTGGTGGTCATGCCCGAGCCCATGAACGAGCTGAAGATATCGATCATGCCCAGCACGGTGCCCAGCAGGCCCAGCAGCGGCGCCATGGCGGCGATGGTGCCCAGGGCGTTGAGGTAGCGCTCCAGCTCATGGATGACCCGGGCCGCCGCTTCCTCGATGCATTCCTTCATGATCTCGCGGCCATGCTTGGAGTTGGCCAGGCCCGCGGCCAGGATCTCGCCCAGGGGCGAATCGGCACGCAGTTCCTTGAGCTTGTCCTTGTTCAGCTGCTTGTCCTTGATCCAGCGCCAGACCTGGCCCAGGAGGTGGGGCGGGGTTACACGGCTGGCCCGCAGGGTCCACAAGCGCTCGGCGATGATGCCCACGGCAGCGATGGAACTCAGGATGATCGGCAGCATCATCCAACCGCCGGATTTGACCAATTCCCACACAGTGACAGCCCCCTCGAAAAAGTGCGCCACTCTAACATAGGGGCCGGACGCACCGAAGACCGTGATGTCGCATGTTTCCAGGCTTTAATAACCCACGGTTATTTAAGGCATTGTGACCGGCTCACGCCAGAACCGCCGTTGCTCGCGCACGCTGTAGGGCGGCGCAAAAGCCCCCAGGCGCAACCTCAACGCGCCCTGCTCGGCACTGTCATAAAGCGCCACGCCCAGGCTCCGATAACGCGCCACCACCTGCGGGTGCGGGTGACCGAAGGCATTGCCCCGGCCCCGGGAAACCAGTACCGCGTCGGGCGCCAACCGTTGTAGCAGGGCCATGGACGAAGAGGTCCGGCTGCCATGGTGCGGCGCCTGCAACCAATGGGTCCGCTGCGCCAGCGGGCCCTGGAGCAAAGCCCGTTCCGCATGGATATCGATGTCGCCAGTGAGCAGCAGGCGCTCACCCCGGGCCTCGACCTGCAACACACAGGAAGCCTGGTTGCCATCGCGCGCGCCGGCCCATTGCCACTGGCGGAAACGCACGCCATCCCATTGCCAGCTCGCCCCGGACTCGCACGGCATGGCCTGCAAGATGGCCGGCAATGCCTCGGGCTCGCCACTACGCACCAGGCGAACCGGCAACGCCCGCTGCACCGCCAGGGCGCCACCGGCATGATCGTTATCGGCATGGCTGAGCAACATCAGGTCCAGCTGGTGGATGCCCAAGCGCTGCAGGGTCGGCACCACTACCCGCTCGCCGAGGTCGAAATCGCCGCTACGGGCGCCCGCGTCGTACAGCATCGCGTGGTTACGGGTACGCAGGACGAACGACAGCCCCTGGCCCACATCCAGCTGCCAGACCTCGGCCTCGCCGAAGGGCACTCGCGGCTGCGGCGGCCAGGCCACCAGCAGCAACAGCGGCCAGCCGAGAATCCGCAGCGGCACGCCGGGCGGCAGCAACAGCAACAACGCCCCCAGGCTGGCGAGGCTCCAGATCCAGGCGGGCAACAGCGGCGCGACCCAGGCCGGCCGCCATCCGGCGATCAGCCCCAACACACGGAACAGTCCCTCCAGCAGCCCACCGGCCAGCCACAACAAGCCTTCGCCCACCACTGGCAAGGGTAACAACAGGCTTCCCAGCAAAGCCGGCGGCAGCACCAGCAGGCTGACCCAAGGCACCGCCAGCAGGTTGGCCAGCGGACCGCTGAGACTGATGGGCAGGCCCAGGGCCAGCATCGGCGGCAGCAGGCCGATCGCTATCAGCCATTGGGCGCGGGTCCAGCTCTGCCACCAGCGCCAGGCCCCCAGCCGCCCGGCGAAGGTGAAGATCAGGATCGCCACCGCCGCGAACGACAGCCAGAAGCCCGGTTGCAGGCTGGCCAGGGGTTCGAGCAACAGCACCGCATCCAGCGCCAGCAGCAGCGGCCACCAAGTGCCCAGGTGACGAAAGCGCAAGCGCCAGAGCAGGACCAGGGCCACCATCACGCAGGCGCGCTGCACCGGCACGTCGAACCCCGCGAGCAACCCGTAGCCCAACGCCCCGAGAAAGCCCAGGACACAGGCCCACGGCAGCCATGGCCAGCGCGCGGGCCAGGCGCCGAGCCGCGCCAGCCCCGCCACGACGAGATAGATCACCCCCGCCAAGAGGCTGATGTGCTGTCCGGAAATGACCATCAGGTGCACGGTGCCGGTGTCTTGCAACAGCTGCCAGTCCTCTCGCGTCAGCCCGGAACCATCCCCCATCACCAATGCGGCCAGCCCTCCGCTCCGGCCATGGGCCTGGACCGCCAGCAAGCGCTGGCGCAAGCGGTCGCGCCAGGCGCCCTGGGCCGGCGCCAGCAACTGGCCATCCTTGACCGTACCGACGGCGCCGATACGCCGCGCCAGCAGCCACGCCTCGTAGTCGAACCCCTGTAGGTTGAGCAACCCCACGGGGCGGCGCAGTGTCACCGCCAGGCGCCAGCGCTCGCCGCTCTTGACCGGCGGCCCGTCACGCCAGCTCACGCGAATTCGCCGTGGCAGGCGCTCGCGTCGGGCCTGGGCATCTTGCAACTCGAACCGCACCACCTGTGCCCCAGCCTCCGGCAAACCGCTGATCCGTCCTTCCAGCCAGCGAGTCTGGCCGTCCAGGCGCGACGCCAACCGATCGTCGAGCGCCCACTGCGCACAGGCACAGGCCCAACTGAAGCCGAATAGGAAAAATGCCACCGGATGTGTACGAAACGGCAACAGCAGCAAGGCCAGCACCAATACCGGCAACAACCACCAGAGCGGCGGCAAGGCCGGCAGAAAACCCAGCGCCAGAAGCCCCGCGGCCAAGCCCAGCATCCCTGTTCGCATCAGCCAATCCATCCATGACGAGCCCTACCCTTGGCTTAGCCGAGGACGGCCGGACACGGCTTTATCATTTGTCACAATGTCTGAATTTGCCCTGTTTACAATCCAGTCATAATTACCGCTTGACCCGACCGAGAAGCCTTATGCCCCGGCGCTTATTCAAACGTTACATGCCAGATCCCACCAGCATCCGGGAACACAAGTCCTTACGCTTTCTCGGCACCTTGCTGCATGACGCCAACCTCTGGCACCTCAACCGGCACTCCGTGGCCCGCGCCATGGCCGTGGGCCTGTTCGCCGCCTTCATCCCGATCCCGATGCAGATGTTGCTGGCCGCGGTGCTGGCCATCTGGTTGCGGGGCAACATGCCCATCAGCGTCAGCCTGGTATGGCTGACCAATCCCATCACCATGCCCCCGGTGTTCTTCTGCACCTATCAGCTAGGCGCCTGGCTAATGAACGTGCCGCCGCGCACCCTGCCCGACAGCCTCACCTGGGAGTGGATCAGCAGCCAACTGGCCACCCTCTGGCAACCCTTCCTGCTCGGTTCGGTGGTGGCCGGCCTGGCCCTGGGCGCCCTGGCCTATTGCCTGACCATGCTCTACTGGCGCTGGTGGGTCGGCCGCCAATGGCAACGCCGCAAGCTGCAGCGGCGCTAGAAACGACAACGGCCTCCCGAGGGAGGCCGTTGTCGTTGATGGGGCAGTTGCCTACTGGCGCATGCCGCGCCCGCTGACCAGCAACCTGGCACAGCCTATGTAGAGCACCGCGGTGGCCACCAGCATGAACGTGATCGCCGTGCCGATACTGATATCCGATACCCCGAGGATGCCGTAGCGGAACGAGTTGACCATGTGCAGCACCGGGTTGGCCAGGGACACGGTCTGCCAGAACGGCGGCAGCAGGTTGATCGAGTAGAACACCCCGCCCAGGTAGGTCAGCGGCGTCAGCACGAAGGTCGGGATGATCGAGATATCGTCGAAGTTGCGCGCGAATACCGCGTTGATGAAGCCCAGCAACGAGAAGATCGTGGCCGTCAGCACCACCACCAGCACAGTGACGCCCAGGTGGTGCACCTGCAGCTTGGTGAAGAATAGCGACAGCAAGGTCACGATGATCCCCACCATCAGCCCGCGCAACACGCCGCCCAGGGTATAGCCGATGAGGATGGTGTGGGGCGAGACCGGCGACACCATCAATTCCTCGATGGAGCGCTGAAACTTGCTGCCGAAGAAGCTCGACACCACGTTGCCGTAGGAGTTGGTGATCACCGACATCATGATCAGCCCCGGCACGATGTACTCCATGTAGGTGAAGCCACCCATGTCGCCGATCTGCCGGCCGATCAGGTTACCGAAGATGACGAAGTACAGGACCATGGTGATGGCCGGCGGCAGCAGGGTCTGCGGCCAGATCCGGGTGAAGCGCCGGACCTCGCGGTAGACGATGGTGTTGAGCGCTACCAGGTTGGGCTTGAACTCCGAACTCATACCGCCACCTTCGACAGGTTTTTCTCCACCAGGGACACGAACAGCTCCTCAAGTCGGTTGGTCTTGTTACGCAGGCTCAGCACCTCGATGTTCTGCAGCGCCAGCTGGCTGAACAGGGCCGTGATGCCCACGGCCTTGTCCACCTGGACCTCCAGGGTATGGCTATCCACCAGACGGGTCGGATAGCCGGCCAGTTGCGGAACCACGTGCAAGTCATGCTTGAGGTCGAGCAGGAAGGTTTCCACATGCAGCTGGCTGAGCAGCTGGCGCATGCTGGTGTTCTCGACGATGGTGCCGTGGTCGATGATGCCGATGTTGCGGCACAGCTGCTCGGCCTCTTCCAGGTAATGGGTGGTGAGGATGATGGTGATGCCCTTCTGGTTGAGCTCGGTGAGGAAGCTCCACATCGAACGGCGCAGCTCGATGTCGACCCCGGCGGTCGGCTCGTCGAGGATCAGCAGGCGCGGCTCGTGGACCAGGGCCCGGGCGATCATCAACCGGCGCTTCATGCCGCCGGACAGCGAGCGCGAAGGTACATCGCGCTTGTCCCACAGGCCGAGCTGGGTCAGGTACTGCTCGGCCCGCTCCTTGGCGATCTTCGCCGGGATGCCGTAGTAGCCGGCCTGGGTCACGACGATGTCGAAGGTCTTCTCGAACTGGTTGAAGTTGAACTCCTGGGGCACCACGCCAATGCTGCGCTTGAGCGCGGCCGGCTGGCGGTCCAGGTCATGGCCGAAGACATTCACCGTGCCGCTGGTCTTGTTCACCAGGGTCGAGAGGATGCCGATGGTGGTGGATTTACCGGCCCCATTGGGACCGAGCAAGGCAAAGAAATCACCCTCGGCGACGTCCAGATCGATACCACTCAGGGCCTGGAAACCGTTGCCGTAGGTTTTGGTTAGCTGCCGGATGGACAGAGCGGAACTCATATCGGATTCATGCACCAAGAAGGGGAAGTTTTATAGGTAAGGGCAGGCCGGGTCGATTGCAACATTGCCGGACGCCCGCCATGTTGCGGGCCGGCGCCCTGCAAGTACAGTCATGCGTATCGATAGTGGGTATTAAGTCAAAGCGGTCATCACCGCTCGACGGTAGGCCGGCCGTGCCGCCAGCCGCTGGTACCAGGCCTGCAGGTGGGGTAGCGCCGGGCGCTCGATGGGCATCTCGAACCAGGCGTAGATGAAGCTGCCCAGGGGAATATCGCCCATGCCGATCTCCTGGCCGGACAGGTAAGGCTGGTTCGCCAGGGCCTGGTCGACCCGCTCCAGCAACTGGGCACAGGTGTCCCTGGCGGCGTCGATTCGCACCCAGTCCTGCTCGGCCGAAGGGGTGCGCAGTACCCCCCAGAACAGGGGACGGAATACATCAGCGAAGGTCGAGGTGGTCCAGTCCATCCACTTCTCGGCGCTGGCCCGGGCCTGCACGTCGGTCGGATACCAGGGCGTGCCGGCGGCATGCCGGGCCAGCAGGTAGCGCACGATGGTGTTGGATTCCCAGAGCACGAAGCCTTCGTCCTCGATCATCGGGATCCGCCCGTTGGGGTTCAGCGCCCGGTACTCCGGGGTGTCCACCACGCCGAAGGCGCCGCCGGCATCCAGGGACTCATAGGCCAGCCCTAGCTCTTCGGCGCACCACAGCGCCTTCCTGACATTCGATGAATTCTTGCGTCCCCAGATCTTCAGCATGACCATCCCTCGGTAATGAATGCCGGGGCAGTCTACGCCTGATCAGTCGCGACTCAAATCGCTGTGCATATCACCAAGTCCCGTGAATTGCGGCTGGCCGATCAGATGCGGATAGCATTTTTTCAGGTGGTCGAAAAAGAAGTGCTCCGGGACATCGGCGAACTGCCCATGGTCCACCAGGTACTCCATCGCCTGCTCGCCCTGGCGGTTGAAGGGCTGGAACACGCTGTCCTGCACACCATCGAAATCCAGCGGTGCCACATCGAACAGCTCGCACAGGTCCTGGTTGAACGCCGGCGTGGCCTTGACCCAGCGCCCATCCAGGTACAACTCGGTGTAGCCGTGCATGGCGAACACGTCGCTGCGCAACAACTCCAGCAGGCGCGGGGGCGACAAGTGATTACGCACATCGGCCAGGCCGATGCGTGCCGCAATCCCGCAGTGCCTGGCACAACCGGCCAGCAAGGTGGCCTTGGGCACGCAATAGCTTTCCCCCGTGGCCAGGGCATGGCTGCCGCGCAGGGTTCCGGGATCGAGGCTGAAGGTATAGGGGTTGTAGCGCACGGCCTCGCGCACCGCGTAGTAGAGGCTCATAGCCTGCTGCCGGGGATCACGATCGATGCCGCGATGAGATTCGGCGAACTCCACCACCGCAGGGTGGTCACTATCGATGAAGCGGCTGGGACGCAGGTACTCGTGCATGGGCATTACCTCCAGGTGAACCCTGAGTCTATAGAGGCATCCAGCACAGAGATAACGACGTTTCGGCCAAAGATCATGGCCTGCTTCACCCAGCCGGACGGAATGTGCAGCCGACGTTCACCGGCCAGGGCCAGCCTGCCCCGCACCGCCCCGGGCACCCGCTTGGCCGCACGCCGGCTAAGCTCTGAAGGTGCTTCGGGTCCCTGGCCTCATGGAGGATTGAATATGCTGTTGTTGTGGATACTGGTTCTGTTGGCAGGCATCGCCTACCTGGCACACCGCCGCACCGCTCCGTTGCCCGCCCTGGGCGCAGTCGCCATCTACCTGCTGGCCATGGGCATCTTCAGCCACGCTCCCGGCTGGTTGCTACTGGTGTGCTGGGTGCTCTTGGCGGCAGTGGCGGCGCCCCTGTTGCTACCCGACCTGCGGCGCAAGCATTTCAGCGCCCCGCTGTTCAACTGGTTCCAGAAAGTCCTGCCGCCGATGTCGCAAACCGAGCGCGACGCCATCGACGCCGGCACCGTATGGTGGGATGGCGAGCTGTTCAGCGGGCGTCCTGACTGGAACACCCTGCTGGCCTACCCCAAAGTCCAGCTCACCGAGGAAGAACAAGCCTTCATCGATGGTCCCACCGAAGAGCTCTGCGCCATGGTCAGCGACTGGCAGATCGGCCAGCAGATGGACCTGCCTGCCGAGGCCTGGGCACATATCAAGGAGCATGGTTTCTTCGCCCTGATCATTCCCAAGGAGTACGGCGGCAAGGGCTTCTCGGCCTACGCCCACTCCCAGGTGGCCATGAAGCTGGCGACCCGTAGCGGCGACCTGGCCTCCACGGTCATGGTCCCCAACTCCCTGGGCCCGGCCGAACTATTGCTGCACTACGGCACCGACGAACAGCGCAACCACTACCTGCCGCGCCTGGCCCGGGGCGACGACATTCCCTGCTTCGCCCTGACCGGCCCCCTGGCCGGCTCCGACGCCGGCGCCATGCCGGACACCGGGATCATCTGCAAGGGCCAGTGGCAAGGACAGGAAACCCTCGGCCTGCGCCTGAACTGGGAAAAGCGCTACATCACCCTGGGGCCGGTCGCCACCCTGCTGGGCCTGGCCTTCAAGGCCCATGACCCGGACCACCTGCTGGGCGACGAAGAGGACCTGGGCATCAGCCTGGCCTTGATCCCCACCGACACCCCCGGGGTGGAAATCGGCCGCCGCCACCTGCCCCTGGGCGCCGCCTTCATGAATGGCCCCAACTCCGGCAAAGACGTGTTCATCCCCCTGGACTTCCTCATCGGCGGCCAGGAGATGCTCGGCAAGGGCTGGATGATGCTGATGAACTGCCTGTCGGTGGGACGCTCCATCTCGCTACCGGCAGTGGGCACCGGCGCCGCCAAGTTCACCAGCCTGGTCACCGGCCAGTACGCTCAGGTACGTGAGCAGTTCAACGTGCCGCTGGCGGCCTTCGAAGGCATCCAGGAAGCCCTGGCGCGCATCGGCGGCAATGCCTGGCTGATGGACAGCGCGCGCATGCTCACCGCCAATGCCGTGGACCTGGGGGAAAAACCCTCGGTGCTGTCGGCGATCCTCAAGTACCACCTCACCGAGCGCGGCCGCGAATGCATCGGCCACGCCATGGACGTGCACGGCGGCAAGGGCATCATCATGGGGCCCAACAACTACCTGGGCCGCAACTGGCAGGGCGCGCCGATCTTCATCACCGTGGAAGGCGCCAACATCCTGTCGCGCAACCTGATGATCTTCGGCCAGGGAGCGATCCGCTGCCATCCCTTCGTGCTCAAGGAAATGGCCCTGGCCGGGCGCGAGGACCATGACCAGGCCCTGAAGGAGTTCGATGCCCTGCTGCTCAAGCACATCGGCTTCGCCGTGAGTAACGCCGCCAGCACCCTGGTGCTGAACCTGGGCCTGGGCCGCTTTGAAAAAGCCCCGGGGGACAGCCTCAGCCAGGGCTACTTCCGCGCCTTGAACCGCCAGGCCGCGGCCTTCGCCCTGCTCGCCGACCTGTCGATGATGCTCCTGGGTGGCGAACTCAAGCGCCGCGAGCGCCTGTCCGCACGCCTGGGCGATGTGCTGAGCCACCTGTACCTGGGTTCGGCGGCGCTCAAGCGCTACCACGACCTGGACTCGCCGGAGTACCTGCAACCGCTGCTGGCCTGGGCCATGGAAGAAAGCCTTGGCCACTCGGAGCGAGCCCTGGACGAACTGCTGCGCAACTTCCCCAGCCGCACCTTCGGCTGCCTGCTGCGGGTCCTGGTGTTTCCCTTCGGCCGGCGCCATACCGGCCCCTCGGATCGACTGGACGCCGAAGTGGCGGCGATCATCGGCCGGGCCAAGGGCGACCCGGCCCTGGAAGCCGTGCTCGAAGGTTGCTACCGCCCGCAAGCGGCGGACGATCCGGTGGGGGCCCTGCAGCATGCCTGCGAACTGCTCAGCGCCGCCCATCCACAATACAAGCGCCTGCACGAGGCGTTGAAAAGCGGCCAGTTCAAGCCTGCTGCCGGCGAGTCGATCATCGACGCCGCGCTGGAGGCCGGTGTCCTGCAGGCAGCCGAGGCGCAAAGCCTGCACGCGGCCGAAGCAGCGCGGCGCAAAGTCATCGATGTGGATGATTTCGCCAAGGAAGAGTTGACCTTGAGCGAAGGCAAGACCCGCTAAGCGACCGCCCTTGGGCTGGTCGATTATGAAACCGGGCGTGGGGGCTATATACTCCCGCGCCCGTTTTGCTCTTGAGGACCCTGTCATGTCCAACGCCGTCGCCGATCATCTCGTCCTGCTGGACCACCTGCGCAGCATCCTGGTGGCCGTGGGAGAAGCCGAACAGGTTCCCGAAGAAAGCCACGCGCTGTTCCTGGAGCGCTTCGATGAACTGCGCGCCTCGCTGCCAATCGATCCGATCGAAAGCCAGTACCTGGGCCAGGACCTGCTGTGCCAGATCATGCAACGCTACCCACAGATCGCCCACCTGGTGCCGCGCGACCTGCTGTGGTACTTCGCCGGCGACTGCCTGCACTACATGCCCGACGAGGAAATCGACCTGTTCCAGGCCCTCGAGGAACGGCGCTACGAGGCCGAGCAGAACGACGAGCCCTTCGACTGGAACCAGGAAAAACAGCTGCTGGCGCTCTCCGACCAGGACAGCAAGCACTGATCGACACGCCTGGCGTCACCAAGGCCCGCACGGTTGCACCGGCGGGCCTTTTTCATGGGCGCCGTTTGCCGGCGACTAGGGCGCCCTGCCCGGCCGGCCCAGGGTCGGCTCCTTGGCCAGGCACTCCACCAGGTAATCGATGAACACCCGCAACTTGGGCGGCAGGTAGCGGGTCGGCGAGTGCAGCAGCCAGGCGCCGCCATGGTAGGAGGCCAAGAAGGTCCACTCCGGCAGCACCTGCACGATCAAGCCCTGCTCCAGGGCATGGCGCGCGGTGAAGTACGGCAGGCTGCCGATCCCCAGGTGCTGCAGCACCGCATCCAGGCGTACGCCGGTGTGGTTGGCGGCATAGCGCCCACGCACCGCCACGGTGACCGCCTTGCTGCCCTGGGTGAACTTCCAGCGCGCGTCGCTGGGCGTCTCGCCCAAGTAGATGCAACTGTGCTGGCGCAGGTCCTGGGGATGGACCGGCGTACCGTGCTCCGCCAGGTACTGCGGCGTGGCACACAGCAAATGGTCGATGCGCAACAACTGGCGGCCGATCAACCCTGGTGGCGGCCGGTCGGTGATGCGGATCGCCAGGTCGACATGATCGTCGATCAGGTCGACGTCCCGGTCTTCGTGCAGCAACTCCACATCCACCTTCGGGTAACGCCGCAGGAACTCGGGCATGTGCGGGTGCACCACGAAACGCCCCACCGCCTTGGGCACGCTGACCCGCACCACGCCCTGGGCCTCGTGGGTGAACTGGCCGCTGATCTCCATCACCGAACGCGCCGCGCTGACCATCTCGCAGCAACGCTTGAACACTTCCTCGCCACCGTCGCTCAAGCGCAGCTTGCGGGTGGTGCGTTGCAGCAAGCGGGTGGCCAGGGCCTTCTCCAAGCGCGAAACGCTGCGACTCACCGCCGAAGGCGAAGAACCCAGCTGGCGCGCGGCCTCGGAGAAGCTGCCGGTCTCCACCACGCGGACGAAAATGGCCATTTCGGCCAGCAAAGGCAGGGGTAGATTTATGCTCACGACGCAATAGTCCATTGAGTTCCGAACGGATTATCACGCAATCGAGACCGCCACATAATAAAAAAACACTCACTTGCAAGGTCTCGACCATGACGCTGCGCCTGTATTTCCAAGACGATGAACTGAATGTCCCGGTGCAAGTCCTGGACTGCACCAGGGTGGACGACTCGTTCATCGCCACCCTCGACGCCACGCCCTTCCACCCCCAGGGCGGCGGCCAACCCAGCGACACCGGCTGGATTGGCGAGGCCCGGGTATTGCGGGTGCTGCAGGAGGGTGAACAGATCCTGCACCACCTGTCCCAGCCCCTGGAGCCCGGCTCTTTCATCGCCCGGGTGGACCCGGACCAACGCCTGTTCAACAGCCGCATGCACTCGGCCGGGCACCTGATCGGCCACTTCGGCCAGAGCCAGGGCTGGATACCGGTCAAGGCCCACCACTGGCCGGGCGAAGGCCGGGTGTCGTTCAAGCCGGGGCCGGCAGCCCAGGCCATCGATGCCGACCTGGTGCACAACGCCATCGAGCAATGGATAAGCGCGGACTTGCAACGCCGCATCGAGCTGCAGGACGGCATGCGCCAGGTCGGCTTCGGCCCGCTGCCCACCTTCGGTTGCGGTGGTACCCACGTGTCTCGGCTGCGAGAACTGGGCCAGGTACGAATTGAATCGGTAACGGAAAAAAAGGGCGTGCTCTCGGTCAGCTACGACCTGGCCTGAACCTGCCCTCGCTCGCCCACCTGCTTTGCGGAGTCTCCATGTTGTCCACCTATCTGGGTGAATTCGCCACCCTGGCGCTGGTTCACTTTCTCGCCGTGCTCGCTCCCGGGCCGGACTTCGCCGTCACCATCCGCCAGAGCGTGCGCTTCAGCCGGCTGGTCGGCACCTGCACCGCCCTGGGGATCGGCGCCGGCATCTCGGTCCACGTGCTCTATACCTTGCTGGGGGTCGGGGCCCTGATGCACGCCACGCCCTGGCTGCTGGGCGGCGCCAAGCTGCTGGGCGCCGCCTACATCCTGTACCTGGGCATCAGCCTGCTACGCAGCAAGGCCAAGTCCGCCCTGCCCGGCGACTCGCCCGACCAGGGGCCGCAACCGACGGCGGCCCGGGCCTTCGTCACCGGTTTCCTGACCAACGCCACCAATCCCAAGGCGACCCTGTTCTTCCTGGCGATCTTCACCACCCTGGTCAGCGCCACCACGCCCTTGGCTATCCAGGCGCTGTATGGCGCCTGGATGTGCCTGGTGAACGGAGTGTGGTTCGTCATCGTCGCGCTGTTCTTTTCCAGCGCCCGGGTGCGCTCGCTGTTCATGCGCCTGGGACACTGGTTCGAACGCGGCATGGGCCTGGTCCTGCTGCTGTTCGCCGGGCGCTTGCTGCTCTCGCTCTGAGCCGCCCGGACCGCCATGCTAGCTGACGGCCGCCAATGCCCGGCGGCCGACGCAACGCTCAAGGCAAGCGCGCAATGCATCGGCATCCAGTTGCCTGGACCCGATCACCACCAAATGGCTGCCCGGCGCGTCTTGCTCCGGCCAGGCCCCAGCGGGCTGGATATCCAGGCGCGAGCCCACAAGGTGCAGGATGAAGCGCTGCCCGGGATAGTCCTCCAGCTGGACAAAACCCTTGGCGCGATAGACATGCTCCGCAAACTCCCCCAGGACCTTGCGCAGCTCTTGCAGGGACAAGGGCGCCGCACTCTGCCAGCTGAAGCTGCTGAACAACTGGTCGTGCCGACGGGAGGCCGGCTGGCCGTCATGGCGGGCAAGCGGCACCAGGCGATTGGGACGGATATCGAAAATGAACGGCAGGGGGATGTCGGCAAACACCGCCTCATGGACCTTGGCCCGGGGAAACAGCCACTGGTGCTTGAGCGCCTGCAGGCGCTCGGGGCTCACCAGGTCGACCTTGTTGATCACCACGATGTCGGCGGCAGCCAGTTGTTCCTGGGCCAGGGGCCTGACTTCCTGCGGCAGTTCGCCCTGGCGTTCGGCATCGAGCAGTACCACCACGGTGTCCAGGGCCAGCCGCTGGCGAAACTGCGGGTACCTCAAGGTGTGCACCACCCGCCCGGGATCGGAGACGCCACTGGTTTCGATCAGGATATGCTCGGGCCGCCCCTCGACCATGCTGCACAACTTCTCGAGTTGCTCGATGAGATCGCTTTCCACCGTGCAGCAAATACAGCCATTGGCCAGGCTGGTGATGTTTTGCGTGGCACTGACGATCAAACCGGCATCGATGTTTATCTCACCGAAATCATTGACCATGACGGCGATCTTCAATCCATGGTCGCCATTGAGGATACGGTTCAACAATGTGGTTTTTCCGGAGCCGAGAAAGCCGGAGATGACACTCACATGAATGGTTGGAAGTATCGATGACATTGTTTTCTCACCCTTGAAAGTTCAGAGCGCTCAACGCGCGAATGACTGGCACACCCGCAACCAGCTACATCTTGTCGTAGAACCGCGGCAGGTCCTTGCGCCAGCGCGCCTGCCAGGACGTGCCGCCGAAACGATCGTGCCGATCCCAGACCACGCTGCCTTCCAGGACGGTGAGCTCGACCTGGGTGTTGTGGATATTGCCCCGGGGCTCGAGCTCGAACAGGTTGCGGTCGAGCACGATCAGGTCCGCCGACTTGCCCACCTCGATGCTGCCGCAACGATGCTCAAGCTCCATGCACCAGGCGCCGTTGATGGTCATCACGCGGATCGCCTGCTCCAGGGAAATGGGGCTGCCGTAGTAACGCTCGTCGCTCTGATCCCAGGGGTTCTGGCGGGTGATCATGGTCTCGAAGCCGATCCACGGGTTGATGTTGGATACCGGCCAGTCGGTGCCCAACACCGCCACCCCGCCGGCCTCGAGCACGCCCTTGAAGTTGAACAGGCGCTGGGAGCGCTCCTCGCCATTGGCCTGGGCCCGGGCCATGGAGAACGGATAGGGATACCAGGCTACCGGGGAGAAGTCGGCGGTGACCTGCAGCTCCTTGAAACGCGGCAGGTTCTCGTTCAGCAGTACCGATGAATGCGCACAGTGATGGCGTACGCCGTCGGGCCCATTGCGCCGCCGGGCCTCGGCCACCGCGTCGAGGAAAATATCCGACGCCGCATCGCCGGTGCAGTGGGCGATCACGCGGATGCCCTGGCGGTCCAGGTCCACCACCAGATCGGTGATGTGCTCCGGGGTCAGGTTCAGGCTGCCGCGCCACTGCCCGGCGCCGCTGTAGGGCGTGGCGAAATACGAGGACTGGGTCTCGTGGGTGCCGTCGAAGTGGAACTTCACCGCGCCGGCATTCAAGCGGGCACTGCGATAGAAGTGCCGCTCGCCGGCGAGCAACTCCCAACGCCGCCTGACCGGGAAGATATCGTCTTGCCAACTGATCGCCGCCTCGACCCGCAGCGTCAGGTCCCCGGCGTCGTCCAGGGTCTTGAGGGCATTGAGGCGATGCTCGCAGACGTGCACATACTTGGTCCCGACCACCCCGCGACCGGTCTGGTACTGCACGCCTTCGCTATAGGCACGGACCAGGGCGTGCATCGGGGTGGGCGGCATCGCCGCATGGATCATGGCGTAGCCACCGTCCACCAGGATGCCGCTGGGCTCGCCGGTCACCGAGTCACGGACGATGTAGCCGTTGGCCGGGTCCTTGGTCTGCGCATCGATGCCGGCCAGCTCCAGGGCCTTGGAGTTGACCATGATCGAACCCCAGGAGCGGTCGAGGATCGCCACCGGGCGATCGGCGATGATCCGGTCCAGCCAGGCACGGCCAGGCTCGATCCCGGCCTTGCGAAACTCGAAGTGGACGAAGTATTGCCCGTAGATCCAGCCGTCGCCCGGATGCTCGCTGGCGTACTTGAGGATGCTGGCCTCGATGTCTTGCGGCGTGGGGCTGTCCAGGCCGACCTCCAGGTAGCCCGAGTAGCCTGGCGCCAGGGCCAGGTCGGGGTGGGTATGCATGTCATAGATACCCGGCATGGCGAACGCACCTTCCAGGTCCACCACCCGGGTGTGTTCATCGACATGCGCCTGGATCTGGGCATTGCTGCCTACCGCGACGAAGACCCCGTCCTTTATCGCCACCGCCTCGGCCCAGGGTTGTCGTTCATCGACGGTGTAGATGCTGCCGTTGATGAATACCGTGTCGGATTTTGCGGTGCCATGCCCGGTGTGGCTCGACTTGAAGTTGTTGTTCTTGTTGCTGTTCATGTGAACACCTTCGCCAGGGATATCTAGCGAACAAGATCCATCAACCCCAACGTGCCCTCAATATCATCTTCCGGCATTCGAATATCATTAGCAGGCCGTTGAAAAACTAACTGCGTTGCCATCGCTGCGTTAAAAACAGGCTCAAAATGCTCATTTACCCCATGTAAACTGCGCTTTTTCGCCTGTTTTTGCCTTGCGCTGGCTGCCTCGCCTACGTTTTTCAACAGCCTGTTAGGCGGCAACCGGCAAGTTGATCACCGAGCGACTTGTTCCAGGCCGAAACGACACTCCTGGGCGGTCATGCCGAACCACTTCTTGAACGCTCGGTAGAAGTTCGGCGGATAGTCATAACCCAGGGTGTAACTAACTTCCTGCAAGGGAATACGAGTCTTCTCCAGGTACTCCCTGGCTAGCCCCATGCGCACCTCGAGGACCACCGTGCGGTAATTGACTCCGGCCCTGGCCAGGTGCCGGTAGAAAGTCACCGGGGTCATCCTGAACCGTTCGGCCATGGCCTCGAGGCTGGGAAACTCGCGCTGGGGATTCATCAGCAAGCGGCGCCGCACCTCATCGATCAGATCGCTCTTGTTGCCATCGAGCTGGGCCATGACCAACAGGCATTGTTCATGACACAGGCGCGACGTAGAGGGGTTGGCCGCCGGAAACGGCAATTCGTACCAGGCTTCGGGAAACGACAATCGGGTGCAGGGCCGGGAAAACTCGATCCGCCCAGGAAAGATCTCGCCATAGAGCGCCTTGTAGGCCGGCGCCGGGTAATCCAGTTCAAGGCGCAGCTCCCGACTGCCGCTGACTGCGGGCAGGCGCTGGCAGATCCAGTGCCAGGTGGAGGCCAGCCATTCCTCCTGCAAGCCCCGGATATTGCTCGGGTGCAGGGGCGAATCGAGGATCACCTCGACCCGCCCGTCGCACACCTGCCTGGTGCCGTTCAGCGGATGGGGCAGCAACGGCGTGCTGCCGAAGGTCAGGTCCCAGGACTTGCGCAGGTTTTCCGCACTCAGGCAGGCATACCCCAAGAGGCCGATATCGGTGATGTCGTAGAGCGCTCCCAGGCGCAGGTAGAAGCCCTGCTCGGCCATGGTCTCGGGGATTTGCTCGAGCAACTGGTAGTACTGCCGGAAACTCAGGCCGTGCTCGTCGCCGGCCAGCACGGCCTTGGCGTCGACACCCACCTGGTGCAGCGCCGCCGACAAGTCGAACGGCGGGGCAAAGTCCCGCAGGCAGCGACGCAGATGCCGCAGGAAGTTGGCGGCGATACGATTGGTTTCCTGCGTGGCGATCAAGCGCACCATGTTCCTGCTCTCCTCCCGGCAACCTGTGCTCACAGCAGGCTAGCCCCATAAGCGTCATTCAATAAGGCCAGTGGTAAGGCGCATGCACCCGTGGCGCCAGCTCCAGCGAGCGGACATGCTCGGCGATGTCCCCCAGCGAAGCGAACCAGATGCGCTCGTCGTCCAACAGGCGCTCGATCATCTGCTCCATGGCGTGGATGCGCGACGCACGTCCGCTGACGAAGGGATGGTTGACCAGGTTGAACAGGCCGCCATAACGCACCTGGGCCTCGATCTCCGTCCACCACAGCTCGTGTACCTTGCGCGGAGTCTCGATGGGGCGGCCATCGTCGAAACCGGGAATCCAGTTGTATTGCTCCCAATCGTCGCTGGACCAGTGGAACGGCAATTCCACCAGGGTCCGCCCGCTGCCATCGCCGACATCCAGCAGGTACGGAGCGTCGCTGTCCATCAGCGAGCTGTCGTAGTGAAAACCGCGATCGGCCAGCAATGGCGGCGTGAGGAAGGACATTTCACCCAGGGGTGCGCGAAAGGCCCGGGGACGCATCCCGGCGACCCGCTCCAGGGCCTCCAGGCCGCGATCGAGTACATCCGCTTCCTGTTGCGCGCTCATGTCCCGCAAAGGCTCATGCAGGTAGCCGTGGTGGCCGATCTCGTGCCCGCCATCGACGATGGCGCGCACCATATCGGGATAACGCTCGGCGGTATAGCCGGGGATGAAGAAAGTGCTGCGCAAGCCATAACGCCGCAGGACATCGAGAATCCGCGGCACCCCGACCTCGGGCCCGAACATCTGGTGGGTCATCATCGCCAGGCGATACCGGGCCACGGGATCGTTGCTCAGGATCGCGGCTTCGGCGTCGACGTCGAAGCTCCAGGCCACGGCGGCCTGCTTGCCATGGGGCCAGGGAAAGCGCGGCAGATCGGGGAGTGATCCGGACATATGAGGGTCCTCAAGAAAATATCGATGGAGACAGGGTGTCGGGGCCGGTACTCCGGCGGCCGTTCACCACTGCACGAATTCGGGCCGGGACAGCCGCCAGGACAGGCGGTCCAGGCAGGCCAGTTGCTCCTGGTCCAGGCGGATGGCAGGCGACCAGGAGGCCTCGGCCAGTTGCTCGAGCCGGTCCGGACCGATGAGGGTCGAGGTGACGCCCGGCTGCGCCTGGGTCCAGGCCAGGGCCACGGCGGCCACCGGGACCTGCAGGTCCCGGGCGATCTGCTGCAGGGCCTCGAGCAGTTGCCAGCCCTCCTCCACGCAGTACTGCGCCAGGAAGCGCGCCCGCGATCCGCAAGGTGCCTGGCGCAGCGGCACCGCCCCGGCCAGAAAACCGCTGGCCAGGCTGGAGTAGGTGACGATGCCCAGCCCATGGTCCAGGGCGATGCGTTGCAGTGCCGGTTCGTACTCGCCACGGTTGAGCAGGTTGAAACGTGGTTGCTCCACCTGGATCGCCGGATACCCGCTGCCGCGCCGGGCCAGGTCCAGCAGCGGTGTGAGCAAGTCGCCGAACGTCTCGAAACCGCAGAAGTTGGAGGTGCCGGCCACCCCGACCTTGCCCTGGCGAATCAAGTCGCCGAAGGCCTCCAGCCACTCCTCGGGATGGGCCTGGGGATCGGGCCAATGGGCATACAACACATCGATGCACTCGGTACGCAGGCGCCGCAGGCTGTCCTCCACCGCACGCATGATGTGGGCCCGGGTCAATCCTTCGCCGTCGGCCCCCTCCCACATGCGCGCCCGCACCTTGGTGGTCAGCACCAGGTCATCGCGCCCGCCCCGGGTTTGCAACCAGCGGCCGATGATGTCTTCGCTCATGCCGACATGGGCCCGGTTGGCAGCGAACTGCTCGGTGCTCTGGTCACCGCCATACATGTTGGCGGTATCGATCAGGTTGCCGCCCGCTGCGCGGTAGGCGTCGAGGATGCGCATCGATTGCACGTCACTGGCGGTCCAGCCGAACTGCATCGTGCCCAGGGCCACCGGCGATACCCGCAGCCCCGTGCGCCCCAGCACTCGCCGTGCCCCCAGGGCCGTGGCCACCGTCGTACCGCATGCTTGTGGAGCCATGGCGTCAATACCCCGCGATGATCTGGCCGCCGTTGATGGCGATGGTCTGGCCGGTCAGGTAGGCGGCTTCGGCGGATGCCAGGAAACACACCAGCCGGGTGATTTCCCAGGCATCGCCCCAGCGTCCCAGGGGGATGCTCTTGCAATCCTCGGCGATCGCGTCGGGGCCGTAGTCGGCGGCCATCCGCGTGGCCACGCTCCCCGGGGCCACGGTATTGACCAGGATGCCCTTGGGCCCCAGTTCCACTGCCAGGTTGCGCGCCAAGCCCAGCAACGCGCCCTTGGCTGCGCAGTAGGCATGGCCGAAGCCCGGACCGCGCTGGGCCCACATCGAGGAGATGATGACGATCCGTGGGTGGCGGCTCTGTTCCAACCAGGGCAGCGCCGCCCGGCACAGGTTCCGGGCCCCACCCACATGTACCGCCATGGTCCGGTCCCAGTCGGCATCGTCGGTGTCGAGCAGGCCCTGCTGGGCGTGCACGGTGCCAGCGTTGGAGACCAGGGCGTCGATCCCGCCGAACAGCTGTGCGGTACAGGCCACCGCCGCCTCCACCGCTGGGCGATCGCTCATGTCGACCTTCAGTGCCAGCAACGGTCCGAGGCCGGCGAGTTGCACCCTAGCCTGCCCCAGCGCGGTTTCATCGATATCGAAAATCGCCACCCGGGCTCCGCGCCGCAGCAACTCGGCCGCATGTTCCGCGCCCATGCCCTGGGCACCTCCGGTGACGATGACGCAACTATCTGCGAAAACAGCGGGACCTGAAGCCATGGTCGGGATACTCCTGGACAGACGAAGGAAGGAAAGTCAGTGCAAGTGGATTTCACGGGGCGCCGCCCCCGCCGCCTCCCGGGTGCCCAGCCCGGGGCCCGAAGGCCCGAAGACATAGGCCGGCTCGGGATAGAGCAGCAGCGACAGATAGAACAGCAGGCCGCCGCAGACGAAAGCCACGACGAAGCTCAGATCCAGGCCTCCAGCCAGGTGGGCCCAGGGCCCGGTATACAGCGGCGGTGCCGCGCAGAAGGCCAGGCCCAGTAGCGCGGCGGCCAGCCAGGCACCCGTGGCCCGCCAATTGATGCCGCGGACATACCAGTAGCGCCCGCCGGTCTGTGCCCGGGTGAAGACCTGCAGGTCATCGCAGTAGTAGTGACCACGCCGCTGGGCATAGCCGATGGTCATGATCAGGATCCAGGGCGCGGTGATCACCAGCAGCAAGACCAGGAAGGCATTGACCACGCTGACCGCACTCCAGGCAAACACCCCCAGGTAGACCAGCGCCACGGCGACCATCGCGATTCCCAGCGTGGCTTGCTGGCGATTCAGGCGCGGGATCAACGACGAGGTGTCCAGCCCGGTGCCGTAGAGGCCGACCGTCGCCTGGGCGATGCCGGCGACCAGGCCCAGCAGCACCAGGCCGGCGACATACCAGGAGGGTGAATGGGAGATCAGCGCCGGGATGAAGTTGGCCGCCTCGCCGGCGAAGCTGACGCAGACGAAGGCACCCCAGAGCATGGGCCCGCCCATGCCCAGGACGCCGCCGAAAAAGGTGCAGGCCATGATGCTCGGGCAGGAGTGGCGCTGGGGATCGATATAGCGCGTCCAGTCACCGACGAAGACGCCATAGGACAGCACCACCGAGGCATTGATCAGCATGCTGCTGATCCAGGTCCGCCAGAAATCGCCCAGGGCATATTCCCCGCCGGCGTAACCGGCATCGAAACCCTCGCCGAATGCCAGCAAGCCGAGCAACAGCACCGCGCTCATCAACGGCATCATCAGGCGCTCCTGGATACGCACCAACAGATGAAAACCGCGTACCGCCACCACTATCACCACGATCGCGATGAGGGCGTAGCAGGCGGCCTGGTGCAATGGCCCGGGAGTGATCCCCATCATTCTGCCGAAACCCGCCGCCAGGGCATCGCCGCTGGTCCAGATGGTGATGGCGATGAAACCCAGGGCCGAGAACAAGGCCAGGCAGGTGCCGATGAAACGTCCGGCGACACCGAAATGCGCGCCACTGGACACCGCGTTGTTGGTGCCGGTGCGCGGGCCGAACAGGCTCATGGGCGCCAGCAGCAGGGAACCGATCAGGCAGCCGCAGAGGATGGAAGCGACCGAAGCCCACCAACTCAGGCCGAACAGGATAGGAAAGGATCCGAAGATGATGACGCTGTAGGTCAGGTTGCTGCCGTACAAGACCGTGAATACATGCCAGGGGCGGTAGTTTCTTTCACCGACCGGGACAGTGTCGACACCACGGCTTTCGATGGTGGTGGCAGAAGGCGATCCGGGGGTCATCGATGCATACCTTTATTCTTATAGGTAGGGGCAAGCTGCTTTCGATGGAGAAACTAGGTCCCGGCGCCATTGGGTTCAATATCATATTCGATCAATCAAATATCATTTTCCGACATGATTGCAGACCGCTGGAGCCCCCGGACAAGGGCTCGCGATAAACCAACGTAGTGAAGAGGCTTTTATGACGCGCAAACAAAAACGCCGCTCGAATGAGCGGCGTTTTTGTGAATTTGGAGCGGGAAACGAGGCTAGCATTAAGTCCATAAGCATATGATTTATAAATGGACTTTATCTATTCCTGCTGTAAGGAAGAACTGTATTACGGACAAACTCTTGCCTCACAGCAAGTCTTTTTCACGGCCTGTCCTGATACCTAAGTGTGATGCTCCAATAGGTTGTTTCCTCAGCCACGCGTGACGCCCAGATAGCAACGCACGATGCGGTGGTTGCCGAGCGAGATCGGGTATGCACATCAAACAGACGCACATCGACCCGCTCATGCAGGAGCTGTCGCTGTACAAGCGCTGGCGCTATGGCAAGCGCAGCGAGCGGTTGCCCCCCGCGCAGGCAAGCCTTCTGGAAGAGACGATGGATGCCGACATGGCGGCTATCGAAGAGGAAGCCAACGCGCTGCACGAGGCGGTACCCGCCAAGCCCGCGCCGCATGAGGCTGCCGGTCGAACTGCCACGCACCGACATCCATCACGAACCGGAGTCCACGACGTGCCGCTGCGGCTTGAAGCGCATCGGCGAGGACGTCAGCGGGAAGCTGGACTACCTGCCGGGCGTCTTTACGGTCGAGCGCCACATCCGCGGAAAATGGGTGTGCGAGCGTTGCCAGGCGCTCACGCAGGCGCCCGTGCCCGCGTAGGTCATCGACAAGGGTATCCCGACGGCGGGACTGCTGGCGCAGGTGCTGGTGGCCAAGTTCGCCGACCACCTGCCGATATACCGCCAGGAAGGCACCTTTACGCGCTCCGGCCTGGCGCCGACGCGCTCGACGCTGGGCGAGTGAGTCGGCGTGTGCGGGCAGCGGTTGCACCCGCTGGTCGATGCGCTAAAAGCCGAAGTGCTGGGCAAATCAGTGCTACATGCCGACGAGACGCCAGTGCAGATGCTCAAGCCGGGCGCAGGCCAGCATCTATGAACAACCATGCCAGCCACTGCTGCTCTTCTGAGCGGCAGCCGCTGGCATGTTCAATATTCGATTATGACGACTGGCCGGTCGATGTAGCTGCCGACGGGGACGTCCGCTTGATTCAGGTTTACCCGGCCCGTCACCGAAAGCCGTTGCATCTGGCCCGTGCCCTGGCCGCGCTGGCGGTTGCTGGCGCTGATCGGTGAATTGCCGCCCGACTCGAACAACTGGTACTCGATGTAGCTGTTGCTCGAGGCGACGCCTGTTCCTTTCATGCGGCGCCAGGAGCCCGATGGGTTGTCGCCGTCGCTGATGTGGACGTTGTAGACGGACTGGTTGGTGCATACGAAGTCGATATCGGCGCGGGCATCGCCAAATTGGGATACCAGAGGTTGGGCGCCGAAGTCGATGCGGGGTTGCGTGGTGCGAAATTCGCAGGTCGGGACGACGGTGAGGGCCAGATTCACCGTTACGGTGGCCGAGTCTTCGTACCACCATGCGCAAAAGACAAAGCCCACCGTGCAGATGCGCCAACGGTACGTGATGGACAAGGTGTCCGTGTAGCGCCCGGCGACAAGCCCTGGGCCGGCAGGTTGCGTCTGGATATAGAGCTTTCTGTTCGACAACGCCTCTCCGTTGAGGATGATGTTGATCTTGCTCGAAATCTCGAATTCGGTGTTACTGCGTATTTCGTCCGACATATTGCCGTCAAGAAATATGCGATACGGAATGCTGCCCGAGCCAGCGTTGTTCAGCTTGTAGCCGTTCGTGTTGTTCACCTTGATCCAGAGCTTGGATTGGGTCAGGAAAGTCAGCGTGAACTTGTTGCATCGGAAGCTCGAGTCGAACTCTCGTCCCATCCGTTGATTGGATAGTTGAATCGAGTCGGTCGGTCCGAAATCGACCATATAGACCTGCCCCCCCGAACAGTTTTCGCCCGCTCTCGGTTGAGCCTGGACGATATTCGTCAATAGCGGCAAAACCAGTGCCAAAAACCAGGAGAAACGATGAGTAAAAATTCTGATCATGGTTGAAACTTTAATCATTGACATGTTTGAGGACCGATACGCGTTATGCCAGCCATCGGCGGAAGTGCGGCCGAAGCCTGGCAAGCCTTGCCATCGTCGGCGCGCACGACGTTCAAACGCAGCGCGTCGCGCACGTTCTCCAGGTAGACTTCGCCTTCCCAGCCCACCCAGCCAGTCGCGCCCGAGCTGATGTCGGTCACCTGGCTGCCGCGCGGCAGAACCTCGTCGTTGCTGTCGCGCAGTTGCAGCAGCGCGGCACGCAGCTTTTCCAGCTTGAAGTCCACCACGTAGCCGCTGCCCGCGCGCACCGCCACCTGGGTCTCGACGTCCGGCGTCTTCACGTCGGCGGGCAGGTCGATCGGATCGATCTGGATGCGCGCCGGGTACCAGGACGTCATGGACGGAATCAGGAAATAGCCGTTGTTGTTGGTCTTGCCCAGGTACTGGTTTTCGTAGCGCACAGGAACGTCGGGATAGCCGGCGGTGGACACCAGCGCGAAGGCATCGTTGACCTTGTTGGCGGCGTAGAGCTGGCCGTCCAGCCCAATCAGCGAACCGCTGAGCTGCGCCCAGCCATTCTGGGACGAGCGCGTGCCATAGGTGCCGCCGCGCACTTCATACTGGGTGCCGCGCCATGACAAGTCCGCGCGTCGGTACTGGTCCATGTCCTGACCGTCGCTCAGGCCCAGGCTGTAGCCCAGGCCGCCGCTGGCCGGCGCGGAATGGTTGTAGTTGACCTGCCCCGAACGCCGGCCGTCGTTGCCGCGTATGAGCGACACGCTGGTCGTGGAACGCTCGCCCAGTGGGATGGACAGGGTGACCTGCGCGTTGACGTCGTTGCCGCCCACCTCGCGATTGACGCTGGTGTACAGGAAGGCACTACGCCACAGGCTGACGCTGTGCGACAGGTTGATCAGGCGCAGCTGTCGTCCGGTGGCGTCCTGGGTGTCGACCCAGCCGGCGCCCACAGTGCCGTAGTCGCCCAGCGCCACGCTGGCGGTGACCACGTCTTCCCGCCGGCTCAGCCGGCCGGTATTGCGGTACGTGCCCAGATTGGCGTAGTGCGCGCTGCGCTGGGTGCGCCTGGCGTTCAGGCTGAACTGCGACGAGCTGTAGGAGTAGCCATAGGAAAGCTGTCTGCCGCTGTCGGCCTCCGTGGGCTTCAGGTCGATGTCCTCGTCGCGATAGGGCCAGCGGTCGTCCCAGCGCGAGTTGCGCCAGGCGCGCTGCGGGCCGATGGCGCGCGGGTCGGTCTTGCTGGCGCCCCAGGACCCGGTCAGCACGCCCAGCATGCCCAGTTGCACGTTCGAGCCCAGCCCGCCATCGTGCAGGCCACTGGCGCCTTCTCCCCAGCCGAACACGGTCCACTCCGGCGTCACGCCGTGGCGGAACACACCCGAGGCCGCGGGATGTGCATACCGGCCGGACGCCAGCCCGTAGTCCTGACGCAGCAGGCCGGCGGACAGGCTGTAGTCGGTCAGGCCGGGCTTGAGCAGGTCGTTGGAGACGTAGAACGACACGTCCTTGCTGACTTCCCGGCCGAGCGCGTCGCGCGTCACCACCGTGGCGCTGCCCGCGCCATTGATGTATGGCATGGTCTGCAAGGTGAACGGGCCCGGGTCCACCCGGTAGGAGTCCATCTTGTAGCTGTTGATGAACAGATCCACCGTGCTGGGCACCGCCGTCTGGCCGGCGAAACTGGGCAGGGGGTAGGTCACCAGATCGGGGCGCGTGGCGAAGTTCCTGCCGATCTGAAACCCGGCCATGCGCACCGAACTGGAGGACGCCAGGGCATCCGTGACGAGGTCGCCCGCCGCGTACTTGCGCATCGACAAGGGGTCGCTGTAGGACCAGCCGGTGTCATATCGCTGGTACCGCGAGCGGTCGTTGTCGCCGCCCATACTGGTGCCGCCATACCAGACGCCGGTGTTCGAGAAGATGCCGTAGGGGCTGAACAGGCGCTGTTCGCTCCAGGCGGACAGCCGGTTGTTGTTGCGCAGGCCGCGCGTGCGGTTGAAGTTGGCGTAGATGTCGTAGTTCATCAGCAGGCCGACGCTGCTGCGGGCCTGCATGTAGCGCTGGCTCTCGCCGCCGAACATCTGGTCGGGCAGCCAGTCGGGCGGCAGCTCGATCAGCAATTGCTGCCTGGCGTTGTCGTGCGTCGCCTTGACGCCCTGGATCAGATCCACCGCCACCAGCGATTCCTGCTCGACGCTCACCGAGACGCCCATGGCGCGCAGCTTGTCCGTCGGTAGATAGTAGTGTCCGTCGCGATAGGGCACGGGCAGAATCTCGCCGGACGTCTTGCCGTTGACGACCAGCTCCAGGTACAGCGTGGAGTCAGGCAGCTTGAAATCGCGGAGCTTGTCCTTGGCCCGCGCGGGGGCGCTCGCGGCCATCACCAGCGCGAAAGCCAGCGTGCAAGGCACGTTGCGGAATCGTACGAGGCGTCGTTTCATGGCGAGCATGTTCCGCAGGCGGGGATCGCTTGCGCGTCCGGGTTGCTGTTGACCTTGGCCTTCAATACCCCGCCCGCGCCGACGCCGGCGAGCTTGAAGCGCATTTCGGAATGCGCCAGCACGTAGCCCAGCAGGCCCGGCACTTCCCAGGTCGGGCGGCCGCCTTGCTGGTACGTCACCGCCGACAGCCGCGCATGCGCCTGCCCATCGTTGCGCACGGCCAGCCATTGGCCGCCGTCGCGGGATTCCACGCGGAACTTGAGCTGTGGTTGCGTGGCTTTCGTCATGTCGCGGGGTTTCTGATAGTCCTGGCGCGTCCAGACGCCTTCGCCGCTGACGAACAGCGGTACCGAGTAGCGCATCTGCAGGGCCAGCCCCACGGAGCGCTTGCCGGGCGCCGCGGCCGGACCTTCGGCCTCGGGAGATGGGGCTGCGGGTATCTCGTCGATCAGCACGCGGAAGGCGCGCTCGGTGCCGGCGGGCACAGGTTGGGTACGGATCAATCGCAGCAGCTGGCGCTGTCCCGGCTGCACTTCGGCGGCGGGCGGACTGACAACGATGATGTCCTGCGGCGTATAGTCTTCCTCTCCCTCTGCCTGGTTCCAGCCCAGCACGCGGACCTGCAGCCGAGACGGCATCTTGCTGTTGTTTTCCAGCCAGAGGGCGGTGCCGTTCTGGTCGTGTTCGATCGTGGGATCGATGGGCCAGACCAGCAGCGACGATTGCGCCTGCGTTGCCGCGGGCAAAACCATGCCGAGGATCAGGACGCCCAGCGTCCGGGCAAGAAAACTCATGTTGTGGGTACTCAATAGGAAACCGTGACGACCACGGTATCGGTGTAGATGCCGGGCTTCGCACTAGGTGTTGGAAGCACGACGACGTAGATCGGGAACTCTTCGGCGCCGCCCTTGGCCAGACCGCTCTTGGCCCATGAACCTTCCTCCCAGATCTGCGCGTGATTGGAATTCTGGTAAAGGATGTAGGTGACAAAAGAGTTGTCGTTCGACGTCATGTTCTTCATGCGCCGATGACCGCGGGGCCCGACGGACCACTGTCCATTGTTGATGGAGATCCGATAGTCGGTGCCCGGCGTACAGTTCATGACGATGGTGCCGGCTCCGACGCTGGAGGTGGCGAATATGGCGTCGTCGACATCGGCGACCGAACCCAGGTCTATATCGCCGTAAGTGCTGACATCGGTCTGACCGCTTCCCAGACGGCAACCGGGCGTGATGGCGGCGGCGACCGTCAAGGTCTGTTGCTTTGAACCGGCATGGACCGTGCCGGTCAGGGGTGAGGTGACAATGGCCAGGGCAAGCAGTACCGTGCGCAGTCTGGACATACGCATCACCACTCCACCACGACCTGGACCGTGTCGCGATAGACGCCCGCTACGGGCGTGCGCTGCGGCTTGACCACGGAATAGACCGGCAACAGCGCGTCAGCGCCCGAGCCCTGCCCGCTGACCCCATTCGTCCTGTCCCAGGGGCGGCTGTGGCCGCTGTCCTGGTACAGCCCGTACTCGATCAGCCCGCCTTGAGGTCCGATCATCCGGCGCTGCGCGCCGGTGTCGTTGAGCCCCTTGCCGAGGAATACCTTGTAGGCGATGCCCGGCGCGCATTTCACGCGTATCGCGCCCGCGTTGCTCAGGGTGCCGGCGGCTTCAACCTGGTTGCGCAAGGACGGCACGGTGCCCATGTCCAGCGTGCCGAAGTTGACCGCCGCGGCGCCCGCCCTGCCGCCGGCTTCGCAGGCCTGCGCCACCATCAGCCTGAAGCCAATCGTGGCGCTCTTGCTGGCGGCTTGCACGGGGCCGCTGGCATGCAGCGACGCGAGAACTAGGATCAGTAGAGTTCCCGTGGCGGCAGGGCGGCGAATGCGATCGTCGCCCATGAAGGCGCGGTGCATTTACCAGGCCACCGTGACCAGCACAGAGTCGGTGTACACGCCAGCGGGGGGCGTCATGGCCTTGGGCACGCGACCGTACACGGTCAGGTCGATTGGGGCGCCCGTGCCCTTGCCGGTGAGCTGGTTGCTCGGAGTGTCGCCCCAGGCCTTGCTGCGGGCGGCATCCTGGTAGAGGTTGTAGGCGACCAGATCAGTGCCGGAGGCCTTCATGTTGCGCTGACCGCTAGTGGCGTTGCGGCCGTTGCCCAGGCTGATCGTATAGGCCACATCCTTGGTGCAGTTCAACTGGATGGTGCCGGTACCGGTGGACGCCACGGACTGTGCGTCGATCACGCTGGTCGTCAGCGAAGACTGGGTACCGAAATCGATCTTGCCAAACGAGTTGCCGGTGCTGCTGCCGGAGGAGGTACCGTTGCTGATTTCGCAGCCGTCGCCAATGGCAAGCTGGATGTCCAGGTCGCCCTGGATCTGGCCTGTCGCGTAGACCGAACTTGCGCCGCTCAACATCGCAATAATCGTCACCGCTTTTATCGATTTTTTCATGATTGCCTCAGAGGATTGATTGATCTTGCAAGGGTCGCCCCAACTCTTGGGTTGTTGCGCCTGTGCTTGCGAGTCGTATTACACCCAGCGGGGCCGCAGGTTTTAATCAGGCGATTCTGAAAACCTCAGCTACGCAGCTAGGCTCTGTACGAAATCCTTTGAAATATCGATTTGGATAGAATCCGCCGCCATTAACGCCAGGACACCATGACGGCAAAACGGCATGAGCTCCCCGGTGCAGCCTGGGATTTGTTTGCCGATCTCTTCACTGAAATCCGCCGCAGCGGGTGCCCCCGAGCCGATGATCGCCTGATGCTCAGCGGCGTCCTTTGAGTACTCTGTTCCGGCGCGGCTTGGCGAAACATGCCGGAGCGTTTTGGCCCTTGGTCAACGGTGTATCAGCGGTTTCGCGATTGGCGTAATTGCGGCGCTTTCGATCAGATGCTCAAGCGCCTTCATATCCGATTGAACGAGCAAGGCTTGATCGACCTGGAAACCTGGCTGATCGACTCCACTGCCGTTAGTGCCACCCGAGCCTCATCAGGCGCCGGAAAAAAAGGGGGCCTGAAGAACCGCAAGATCACGCGCTCGGGCGCAGCCGGGGCGGCCTGACGAGCAGAATCCACATGCTGTGCAATGCCAATGGTGTGCCGCTGCGTTTCCTGCTGTCTGGCGGGCAAGCCAGCGATATTGCCTATGCCCAACCGTTGCTGGACAAGGCTTGTATCCCCCAGCCAGCACGGCCGCCCTCGCAAACGCTGCCGATGCTTGCTGGCTGACAAGGGATACGATGCTGAAGCTCTGCGTCTCTACCGTGATCGCTATCGGATGCAACCGGTGATCCCGCTGCGCGACATGAAGCGCAAGCCCAAACCAGGTCTGCCCAGGTTGTTTGATCGGCCCAAATATCGGCAGCGCAATATCATCGAGCGCATGTTCGGCTGGCTGAAGGAAAACCGCCGCATCGCTATGCGTTTCGACAAGCTCGCGACAAGTTTTGCGGCGATGGTTTCATTGACCTGTGCCATGCGGTGTTTGCGACAATACTTTTCGTACAGAACCTAGTAGGTAGCGCACGATCTCCATTGCCTGAACGGACAGCGGTGCGATGTACGGCGGAATGTCCTGTGGCCGCTTACCCTTCTTGCGCATATCGTTCTGGAGTTGCTTGACCACTTCTGGGGGATACTCCAGAGGCCCCGATCTAGGTCGAACTGGTCGGGCGTGGCCAGACGCAGTTCCCCGGTTCGGACTCCAGTCAGGAACAGCAAGCGGATGCCAAGTTGCGTGGAGGGCTCACCGCGTGCAGCAATTCGGGCAGTTCAGGTAAGCGCAGGAAGGGGGGTATGCAGCACTGGTGGCTTAGGCAAGGCCACCACGTCCAGATCGGAGGCCGGATTGATATCAGGGCGATCGATCTTGATCATGGCAAAGCGAAACAACTGATTGAGCCATGCCCGCACTTTCTCCGCCGTGGTGTGGACGTAAGGCTGACTTCAGGATAAGTGCCTAGCGACATGCGCTTTTTGCTTGCCGACCCAAACGTAGCGAAAGTGCCAAGAATGACCGCCTTGTTCGCTCACAGCAAAAGATAGGCCGTCGATGTCACCGAGGTATAAGGCTTGCCGGTTGCTTTGGCCTGGCGAGCGGCCATGTCTGAAAGTGCCATGGTTCTAGCTCCTAACTTGAGTTAGGACTGGATCCTGGTCTCGCCTGCCGCCTTCGCCCAGCAAGAATGCGGAGTCTCACACAACCGTATTGATGGACTAAAAATTGGACTAAAAAGTCCCGGGTGTGAGTGGATTTCAGTGGCGCTTGCCGGAATGAAAAAAGGGGCTTTCGCCCCTGTTTTCAATGACTTGCAGACATTGCCAAAAGTCTGCGGATCAAAATTTGGAGCGGGAAACGAGACTCGAACTCGCGACCCCGACCTTGGCAAGGTCGTGCTCTACCAACTGAGCTATTCCCGCAAATGGCGTCCCCTAGGGGACTCGAACCCCTGTTACCGCCGTGAAAGGGCGGTGTCCTAGGCCACTAGACGAAGGGGACACGCTACCCGGAACACATGGTGTGTGTTTCGGACTCCAGAACCGCATCCGAAGACTTGGTTCTGGTTTCACTCAGCCTCGCCCGAAGGCCAGACCGTTTAAAATTGGAGCGGGAAACGAGACTCGAACTCGCGACCCCGACCTTGGCAAGGTCGTGCTCTACCAACTGAGCTATTCCCGCAAATGGCGTCCCCTAGGGGACTCGAACCCCTGTTACCGCCGTGAAAGGGCGGTGTCCTAGGCCACTAGACGAAGGGGACACGCTACCCGGAACACATGGTGTGTGTTTCGGACTCCAGAACCGCATCCGAAGACTTGGTTCTGGTTTCACTCAGCCTCGCCCGAAGGCCAGACCGTTTAAAATTGGAGCGGGAAACGAGACTCGAACTCGCGACCCCGACCTTGGCAAGGTCGTGCTCTACCAACTGAGCTATTCCCGCAAATGGCGTCCCCTAGGGGACTCGAACCCCTGTTACCGCCGTGAAAGGGCGGTGTCCTAGGCCACTAGACGAAGGGGACACACTACCCGGAACACATGGTTTGTGTTTCGGACTCCAGAACCGCATCCGAAGACTTGGATTCTGGTTTCACTCAGCCTCGCCCGAAAAGGCCAGACCGTTTAAAATTGGAGCGGGAAACGAGACTCGAACTCGCGACCCCGACCTTGGCAAGGTCGTGCTCTACCAACTGAGCTATTCCCGCATTGGCGTCCCCTAGGGGACTCGAACCCCTGTTACCGCCGTGAAAGGGCGGTGTCCTAGGCCACTAGACGAAGGGGACACGCTACAACATTCACTCCCTTCAGCGTTTCGCGCTTTGCTTTCCGCTGAAAGTGGCGCGCATTCTATGGATGCTTTGGAAGGTCGTCAACCCCCAGATATAACTTTATTTAAATCAATGACTTCGAGGCTGTTTTCAGGTCGCCACAGGCTTTTATGCCGTCCGGGCTTTGACGCCTATATTCTGTCACCCGCCAAGGCGTTATAGTCCTCGCAGCCGGTGATATCAATTTGAACCCAGTGGCCACCTCCGGCCCTGCCCTGCTATGCCTGATAGAAGTAGAAGGCGCACGCACAATCCGTCCCGGCTCGTCGAGCGGCGCTATGCGTCCAAATGCCAAGCCACTACACTCGCACGCGAAATCCTATAACGAGGTTTTAACGGTGACACCACTCATGATCACCCTGCTGGTAATAGCCGGGATCGCACTATTGATCGCCATTGGCTACATGAACCATGTGGTGGAAAACAACAAACTGGAAAAGGCCCGCACCAAGGTCGAACTCAATGACCGCCTGCGCCGCTGCGGCGAAATCACCGAAACCTTCCCCGGCCAGTTCATGTCGCCAGGCCTCAAGCTGCTGCTGACTCGCCTGGAACTCAACGTCGTGCAGCGCATGCTCAACCTCGACAAATCCGACGCCAAGCTCAAGGCCCGCCTGGCCGAGCTCAACACCCTGGTGGGCCAGGGCGAATCGATTCCTGTGAACAACCCGCCCTCGCCGATCCAGACCGAAGCCAAGGCCAAGGACGTGCGCTTTCTGCTGGAGGCCATGCACGGTCAAGTGACCCGCGCCGCCCACGACGGTTTCCTGCAGCCCAACGAAGCCAAGCGCTGGATCAAGGAGATCCGCCATATCCTGGTCCTGCTGCACATCGAGTTCTTCAACAACCTGGGGCAATACGCACTGCAGCAGAACCAGCCCGGCCAGGCCCGCCTGGCCTTCGAACGCGGCGTGCAGTACCTGCGCAAGCAGCCGGAGCCCAAGGCCTACAGCGAGCAACTGGAGTACCTGGACAAGCTCCTGGCCCGCGCCAACGCCATGGTGTTGTCGACCCTGGAGCCAGCCGAGGATGAGGTCAACGAGTTGACCCAGGGCCTGAAGGAAGTGGAAGCCGACGCCGACTGGAAGAAGAAGGTCATCTACGACTGATCGACCGCAGGTGCCCGGCCCCGCGCCGGGCACCTGCGCAGCGCGACACCGCCCTCCCCGCCGCTACAGGCGGAAATGCCCCACCATGGATTTCAACTCGCTCCCCAATTGCGCCAGCTCGATGCTCGAGGCCGCACTGCCCTGCATCGCCTGCGAAGACTGATCGGCACTGGCGCGAATGCTGGTTACGCTGCGGTTGATCTCTTCGGCCACCGAACTCTGCTGCTCGGCGGCCGCGGCGATCTGCTGGTTCATCTGCTGGATCAGGGACACCGCCGCGGCGATGCTGCCCAGGGCGCTCTCGGTCTGCAACGCATCGCTGACCGCCTGCTTGACCAACTCCCCACTGCCCTGGATCTGTCGCACCGAAGCATCGGCCGCGGCGTGCAGGGTCGCCACCAGGCGGGTGATTTCCTCGGTGGACTGCTGGGTCCGCTTGGCCAGCGCCCGGACTTCGTCGGCCACCACCGCGAACCCACGCCCCTGCTCACCGGCCCTGGCCGCTTCGATGGCGGCATTCAGGGCCAGCAAGTTGGTCTGCTCGGCCACGCTCTTGATCACATCCAGCACGCTGCCGATGTTGTCGATTTCCGCGCTCAGGCTCTGGATGCCGCTGCTGGCCTGGTTCGCGGAGTCGGCCAGTTGCTCGATCCGCTGCATGCTCTGGCGCACCACCTGCTGGCCGCTCTCGACCTTGTCGTCCGCCGCCTGGGCCGCCAGGGCCGCCTCCTCGGCATTGCGCGCCACATCGTGAACCGTGGCGGTCATCTGGTTCATGGCAGTGGCCACCTGCTCGGTCTCTTCTTTCTGGGTGCTGACTTCGAGGTTGGTCTGCTCAGTCACCGCCGACAGCGATTGTGCCGAGCTGGCCAGGCGCTCGATCCCGGATTGCAGGCCGCTGACGATACCGCTCAAGCCGCCGCCCATCTGCTGCATGGCTTGCATCAACTGACCGATCTCGTCGCGCCGGGTCACGCTCACCGTGGCGCGAAGGTCACCGGCGGCAATCTGCTGGGCCACCTGCATCACACTGCGCAGCGGCCGGACGATCAACCGGGTGATACCCAGCGCCGCCAGCAACCCGGCCAATAGCGCCAGGGCCGAGGAACCGAGGATCAGCAACGAGTTCTTCGTAAGCTCCTCCTGCATCGCCTGGTCCTGGGCGGCATAGGCCTGGTCGACCTGCTGCATCACCTGGGCGGCCCGCTCGTGCAACCGCTGGTAGACCTGCTGTTCCTGAACCAGCAGGTCGGTGTACTCGTTGAGTTTCTCGCTGAAATTGCCGATGTGCCCCGAGACCTCGTTGAGGACCGTCTGGTAACCGGCATCCTTGACGCTGGCCTTCAGTTGCTCCACCAGGGCCAGGGCCTGCTCGGCCTGTTCGATCTTGCCCTGCCCGGCCGCCTCCTGATCGCCGCCCTTGCGGTTCTGGTCCAGGCGCACCCGGGCCTCGTTCATGGCTTGCAGCATCAAGCGCGAGACCTGGCTGATCTGGTTGGCCTGCTCGATGAACTCGGCGCCCTCCTTGCCCTGGGACTCTTTCAAGCCATAGGCGCCGTCGTCCGCCAGGCCGGCTTGCAGTACGTCGAGGTTGTTGGCCACGCTGGATACCGACCAACTGGCCATCTCCAGCGCCAGGTCCTTGGCCTGGGTCAGCTCGACGAATCCATCGAAAGCCTGGCTATAGTCCGCCAGCATCCCGTCGACCTGGCCCATGGTCGCCGGATTGCCCGGCTCTTCGAGTTGGCGGGCCAGGGCCAGCAGCGCATCCAGGTTCTCGCGCAGGCTATCGACGCTCTGGTTGTCACCGTGCAGCGCATACCCCTGCTCCAGCAGCCGGACCTTGAGCACGCCACTGTTGAGCTGCGACATGCGCTTGAGGCCCTCGAAGCGCTGGCTGACGGTTTGCAGGGACCAGAGGCCGATGCCGGCCACCAGGGCCGTCAACAGCAACACCAGGGCGAAGCCCACCCCCAACTTCCTGGCCATGCCCAGGTTGGCAAAGCGTCCACTTGCGGCCGTCGTCATGCTGCGAACTCCCCTCAAGTCCCCAATGGCTGCAAGGCCATGGTTTTTTTTCGAAGGGTGGCAACGGCGTGCACCGACGCACAAGCCTCTGGTGTCGCAATAGTGGCAAAAACCAGGCTAGAGGTCGTTTTCAGGACGCTGGAGGTCGATTCCATCATCGCCCCGGCGCCTTGGTCGCCGGGGCGGCGATATCGATCAGATGGCCGTGGCGCCACCGTCGACAGCCAGTGCATGGCCGGTGGTGAAGGCGGCGCCATCGCTGCACAGGTAGAGCACGGCGCTGGCGATTTCCTCGACCTTGCCGATGCGCCCCACCGGGTGCATGGCCGCGGCGAACTCGGCCTTCTTCGGGTCTGCCTCGTAGGCCCGGCGGAACATGTCGGTGTCGATCACCGCCGGGCACACCGCGTTGACCCGGATCTTCTTCTTGGCGTACTCGATGGCCGCCGACTTGGTCAGGCCGATCACCGCGTGCTTGGAAGCGGCGTAGATGCTCATCTTCGGCGCCGCCCCCAGGCCCGCCACCGACGCGGTGTTGACGATGGCCCCGCCGCCCTGGGCCAGCAGCAGCGGCAGCTGGTACTTCATGCACAACCACACACCCTTGACGTTGACCCCCATGATGGCGTCGAACTCGTCCAGCGAGCCCTCGGCCAGACGGCCCTTCTCGATCTCGATCCCGGCATTGTTGAAGGCGTAGTCCAGGCGACCGTAAGCCTCGATGGTGCGGGCCATGAGTTGCTGGACATCGGCCTCGCGAGTGACGTTGCAGGACACGAACAGCGCTTCGCCACCGGCCTCGCGGATCAGCGCCACGGTGCCTTCGCCGCCGACCGCATCCAGGTCCGCCACCACCACCTTCAACCCTTGGGCGGCGAACGCCTGGGCGGTGGCCCGGCCGATCCCGTTGGCCGCGCCGGTCACCAGGGCCACCTGGCCGGAAAACGTCATGCTCATGCAAAGCTCCTCAATCCAGTACGGGCCCAATACCCTGGCCCATCTAGCCATAGAGCACAGACGCCGCGGCAGCACTATCAGGCATTCGTTTGCCACTCCATGCATCCCGGTGATGAAGGCCCCGGGCCATTTATCACGCCCCTGGATCGCGGCTCATTCGCCGGGCAGGCACGCCTTGCGGCTGCCGGCCCGAGGGTCTATCAACTAGGGTTTCATCCAGTTCTCGAGGACCTGCCATGACCAGCCTGACCAACCGCCAGTTCCTGCTCGCCAAGCGTCCCGTTGGCGCGGCCAGCCGCGATACCTTCACCTACCAGCAAGTGGCCGTGACCGAGCCCGGCGCCGGGCAGATCCAGGTGCAGAACCAGTACCTGTCCCTGGACCCGGCCATGCGTGGCTGGATGAACGAAGGCAAGTCCTACATCCCACCAGTGGGGATCGGCGAGGTGATGCGGGCCCTCGGCGTGGGCCAGGTGACCGCCTCCAAACACCCGGATTTCGCCGTCGGCGACTACGTCAATGGCGCCCTGGGGGTACAGGACTACTTCGTTGGCGAGCCCCGTGGTTTCTACAAGATCGACCCACGGCTGGCGCCACTGCCACGCTACCTGTCGGTGCTGGGAATGACCGGTATGACCGCCTACTTCGCCCTTCTGGAGGTCGGTGCGCCCAAGGCCGGGGAAACCGTGGTGCTGTCCGGGGCCGCCGGCGCGGTGGGCAGCATTGCCGGGCAGATTGCCAAGCTCAAGGGCTGCCGGGTGATAGGCATCGCCGGCGGCCAGGACAAGTGCCGCTTCCTCGTCGAGGAACTGGGCTTCGACGGGGCCATCGACTACAAGAGCGAAGACGTCCAGGCCGGCCTCAAGCGCGAATGCCCCAAGGGGGTCGACGTGTATTTCGACAATGTCGGCGGCCAGATCCTCGATGCCGTGCTCACTCGCCTGAACCTCAAGGCCCGGGTGGTGATCTGCGGCGCCATCAGCCAGTACAACAACAAGGAAGCGGTCAAGGGGCCGGCCAACTACCTGTCGCTGCTGGTCAACCGGGCGCGCATGGAAGGCTTCGTGGTGATGGACCATGCGGCGCAGTTCGCCGCCGCCGGGCAGGAGATGGCCGGCTGGATGGCCAAGGGGCAGCTCAAGAGCAAGGAGGACATCGTCGAGGGCCTGGAAACCTTCCCGGAAACCCTGGCGAAGCTGTTCAGCGGCGAGAACTTCGGCAAGCTGGTGCTCAAGGTCTGAGCCCAGGGTCAAGCTGCGGGAGCCGGCACGCCGGCTCCCGTGGGTGTCACAGGGCCAGTTCGGCCACGACGTCGGCCAGGGCCTTGGCCGGATCGGCTGCCTGGCTGATGGGACGGCCGATGACCAGGTAATCGGAACCGGCATCCAGGGCCTGGCGCGGAGTGAGGATCCGCCGCTGGTCGTCCTGGGCGCTGCCCGCAGGGCGAATCCCCGGAGTCACCAGTTGCAGGGACGGGTGGGCGCTCTTGAGCGCCTGGGCTTCCAGGGCCGAGCACACCAGGCCATCCATGCCGGCCTTCTGCGCCAGGGCGGCCAGGCGCAACACCTGTTCCTGGGGCTCGATGTCCAGGCCGATGCCAGCCAGGTCCTCGCGCTCCATGCTGGTGAGCACGGTGACGCCGATCAGCAGCGGCTGCGGGCCACTGCGCTTGTCCAGCTCCTCACGGCAAGCGGCCATCATGCGCAGGCCGCCGGAGCAGTGGACGTTGACCATCCAGACGCCCATTTGCGCAGCAGCCTTGACGGCCATCGCGGTGGTGTTGGGGATGTCGTGGAACTTCAGGTCCAGGAACACTTCGAAACCCTTGTCGCGCAGGGTGCCGACAATCTCGGCGGCGCAGCTGGTGAACAGCTCCTTGCCGACCTTGACCCGGCACAGTTTCGGGTCCAGTTGATCGGCCAGTTTCAGTGCGGCGTCACGGGTGGGGAAATCCAGGGCGACGATGATAGGTGTCTGGCAGGCGGACATGAAAAGGCTCTCAGGCAAGTCGAAATCGGCGCGGATTGTAGCGCAAGCCGCGTCGCTCCGGGACCCGCTGTGCGCTAATTCGTCCGCGACAAGGCGCCGGGCCGACGATCAGGCCGACCTGTGTATCAATCCCGATACACTGACGACACGTCGGCAACATCCCCCGCCGCTACCCTCGCCTGCCGCAACACATTCGAACAGCACTTCCAGCCTCCGGGCCGGACGCCTATGCTGAAGCCATAACCTCGCCGTCGCCGCCCGGCAACGACAGCCTACCTGGCAGATGATCGCCCATGCACAACACCCCAGCCCCCTTCAGCGACGACAGCAAAGCCCCGCTCAATGGCGACGACAAGCGCTGGAATACCCGGGCCTTGATCGTCGATGACGACGTACCGATCCGCGAACTGCTGATCGGCTACCTGGCACGCTTCAACATCCACGCCAGTGGCGTCACCGATGGCGCCGCAATGCGCCAGGCCTTGCAAACCGAGCATTTCGACGTGGTGGTGCTCGACCTCATGCTCCCGGGTGAAGACGGGTTGTCCCTGTGCCGCTGGCTACGTAACGAATCGGACATCCCGATCCTGATGCTCACCGCCCGCTGCGAACCCACCGACCGCATCATCGGCCTGGAACTGGGGGCCGACGACTACATGGCCAAGCCCTTCGAGCCCCGGGAACTGGTGGCGCGGATCCAGACCATCCTGCGCCGGGTACGCGATGACCGCAGCGAGCAGCGGAGCAGCGTCCGCTTCGACAACTGGCGCCTGAACAGCGTCCTGCGCCAGCTGATATCCGCCGATGGCCTGGTGGTGCCGCTGTCCAACGCCGAATTCCGCCTGCTCTGGGTATTCCTCGAACGTCCACGCCGAGTGCTGAGCCGCGAGCAATTGCTGGATGCCGCCCGCGGGCGCTCCATCGAGGCCTTCGATCGCAGCATCGACTTGCTGGTGTCGCGCCTGCGGCAGAAGCTCGGCGAGGATCCGAAATCACCGCAACTGATCAAGACCGTGCGTGGCGAAGGCTACCTGTTCGACGCCCGGGACATAGGCTGATGCGTGGGCGCTTCGATACGCTGTTCGGCCGCCTGTTCGGCGTCTTGCTGATCGCGATCGTACTCGCCCACCTGCTGGCCTTCTTCTGGTTCCAACACTACGGCCCTCCACGCCCGCCGCCGCCCCCACCGCCGACCGCAACGGCAATGGACGACGGCCGACCGGCGGGCCCGCCACCGCATTTTCCCCGGCGGCCACGCCACTGGTTCAACGGCCCGCTGGTGCCGCTGACGTTCCAGTTCATCTCGCTGATCATCGCCGCCTGGTACGGCGCCAAGCTGCTGTCGCGGCCCATACGACGCCTCAGCGCCGCCGCCGAGCGCCTGAGCGAAAACCTCGACAGCCCGCCCCTGGAAGAACTCGGCCCCCATGAAGCACGACAGGCAGCCAACACTTTCAACCAGATGCAAAAGCGCATTCGCGAGCAAGTCCAGCAGCGTGGGCGCATGCTCGGCGCGGTTTCCCACGACCTGCGCACGCCGCTGTCGCGCCTCAAGCTGCGCCTGGAGCAGATCGAGGACAGCAAGTTGCAAAGCCAGATGCGCCAGGACCTGGACGACATGATCAAGATGCTCGACGCCACCCTCAGCTACCTGCACGAGCAACGCACCAGCGAGATCTGGCAGCTGATGGACGTGCAAGCGCTGGTGGAGTCGATGTGCGAGAACGCCCAGGACCGGGGCGCCGATGTCCAGGCCCAGGGACATTGCGCACCGCTGCTGGTGCAACCCATGGCGCTGCAGTCATGCCTGAACAACCTGCTGGACAATGCCCTGCGCTATGCCGGCCAAGCGACCCTGGCCCTGGAGGACAATCGCGAGCAGTTGCTGATCCGGGTCATCGACCACGGCCCAGGCATCGCCGCCGAGCAGCGTGAAGCGGTGTTCGAGCCGTTCTTCCGCCTGGAGGGTTCACGCAACCGCAATTCCGGCGGGGTCGGCCTGGGCATGACCATCGCCCGCGAAGCCGCGGAGCGCATGGGCGCCAGCCTGCAGCTCGAGGAAACCCCGGGCGGCGGCCTGACTGCGGTACTGCGGCTGACCCGTCCCTGAGCTCAGCGCGGTTCCTGGTTGCGTGCCTGGCTGGCACTCCAGTCCAGCAACAGGCTGTAGGCCACCGCCAACAGGGTCGGGCCGATGAACAAGCCGATGAAACCGAAGGCGATCAAGCCACCGAACACCCCGAGCAGGACGATCACCAGTGGCAGGTTGCCGCCACGGCTGATCAGGTAGGGCTTGAGCACGTTATCCACCCCACTGATGATGAAGGTGCCCCAGATTCCCAGGAACACCGCCATGCCGTACTCGCCCTTCCAGGCCAGCCAGGCCGTGGCCGGGATCCACACCAGCGGTGGCCCCATGGGGATCAGGCTGAGCAGGAAGGTGACGATCCCCAGTACCAGCGCCCCGGGCACCCCGGCGATGATGAAGCCGATCAAAGCCAGCAGGCCCTGGGCCGCCGCAGTACCTATCACACCGTTGACCACGCGCTGCACGGTGCCGGCTACCAGGTCGATGTAGTAGCCGGCACGATCGCCGATCAGCCGCTCCAGCAGCTTGTGCACGAACAGCGCCAGGCGCGGGCCGTCACGGTAGAAGAAGAACACGAAGACCAGGCTCAGGGTCAGTTCCAGGATGCCCCCGCCCACCTGGGCGCTACGGGCCAGCAACCAGTTGCCCACCTGCCCCAGGTACGGCTTGACCGCCACCATCAGCGCCGCGCCCTGTTCGTCGATGCTGTTCCAGACGCCCACCAGTCGCTCGCCCACCAACGGCAAGCCGCCCAGCCAGGCTGGCGCCTCGGGCAGGCCATCGACCTGGACGTCCTTGATGAAGGCGGTGGCATCACGTACATGGTCCGCCAGGTTGAGGCCCAGCCAGACCAGCGGCGCCGCCACCAGCAGCATCCAGCCCAGGGTCAGCAGGCCCGCGGCCAGGGATTCGCGACCATGCAGCCAGCGGGTCAGCAAACGCATCAGCGGCCAGCTGGCAAAGGCCAGCACCGCCCCCCAGAACAGGGCCGACCAAAAGGGCGCCATCACCCAGAAGCTGGCACCGAACAGCACCAGGAGCAGGATCTGCACCAGCAGGCGATCGTTATTGGGCATGAAATGTCTCGCGCAAGAGTAACCAGTGAAGAGTAGGCGAACCCGCCAGCGCGGGTCGCCTGCAAAGCTTAACGCAGCAGTTCGAAGTGCAGGCCGGCGGCCTGGGTGTCGCCGGTTTCCAACCGCGTAGCGCGCACGCCCTGGCCGATCAGGGCCTGGCGCCAGGCTTCGGCGTGCTGGCCGCAAAGACTGACCCGCAACGTGGTGTCCAGGTTCAATCCCCGGGACAGCAAGGTGAGCCAGGTTGGCTGCGGCTCGGCCAGCTTGGCCAGGTCCAGCCGGCCAGTGTCTTTCAATTGCCGGAGCAACGTCGCGGAGGTGGGCAGCAGTTCGCCCAGTGGAGCACCGGCGGCGAACTGCTCCACATGCAGGTAAGCCCGGCGATTGCCGCGGGTGATGCTGTACAGGGCCACCAGGGAGTTGTCCTGGGGGGCCGCCAGGCGTAGCAACAAGTAGGCCTGCTGCTCGTCGGCGCCGTACAGCTTGGCGTTGCCGAACACCTCATTGGCCCACAGGCTGCTTTCGCCGCAGTCCCGCGCCTGGCACCAGAACAGCAGCTCGGCGCCCTGTTTCTGCAAAGCCTCGCGGGCCAGGGTGAAGGCTTCGTTGGAGCTGCGCTCGGCCGGCAGTTGGTAGGTGATGGCGGTGAGCTTGCCCCGGGCATTGACCTGGCCGTCGAAACGCAACTGGCCGCTGATCTTGCGGATCGAGCCCATGGGGTAGATCCGCTCCTGTTCTACCTCGGGGCGGTAATCGACGATCTGGGCATCGGTCAGACGGGGCACCAGGGGCAGGTCCTGGCTTCCGGGAAGGTCGGCGGCAACCGCCAGTGCGCTGGCCAGGGACAGGCCCAGGAAACTGAGTGAACGCATCGGGGCCCTCATCGGATCAGCATGGCCTGGGCGCCCTTGACGACGCTGGCGTCGTCACTGCGTTGCGGAACCTGCAAGCCGCGCTGGACCGCGGGGCGCGCCTCCATGGCCGCCATCCAGCGCTGTAGCGCTTCCAGCCCCTGGACCGGAACTCCCGACCAGTCATGGCCGCGCACCCAGGGGAAGGTGGCGATGTCGGCGATGCTGTAGTCGCCGGCCAGGTAGTCGACCTGCTGCAGGCGCGTGTCGAGCACCTCGTACAAACGTCGGGTCTCATGCTGGTAGCGGTCGATGGCGCCCTGCAGCTTCTCCGGGAAATAGCGGAAGAACACATTGGCCTGGCCTTGCATGGGGCCGATGCCGCCCATCTGGAACATCAGCCACTGCATGACCTGCGAACGCCCCTTGGCATCGGCAGGCAACAGGCGACCGGTACGCTCGGCCAGGTAGACAAGGATCGCCCCGGACTCGAATACCGGGAAATCGCCATTGTCGCGATCGACGATGGCAGGAATACGCCCATTGGGATTGATCTTGAGGAACGCCGGCGCCTTCTGTTCCTTCTTGTCGAAGCTCAAGGCGTGCACGGTATAGGGCAGGCCGAGCTCTTCAAGCAGGATGGAAACCTTGTGGCCATTGGGGGTCGCAGCGGTGTACAGATCTATCATGGTTGTCTCCCATTTCAACCCGCCAAGCCTCGACAGTTGACCAGGTCAAGTCAAGGAACGGCGAAAAACCGATTGAAACAGTCTGCGACAAAGGTGGCACCGGTTTCATCGTTCAAATGCAGATGGTGCCCGCCCGGCAGCTGTTCAAGGTTGAAGGGTAGACGCTGCAGCAACTCCTGGTGCCGGGCCAGCATGCCATCGGCCGCCACCACCAGCTGCGTCGGGCAGGCCACCCGCTGGACGAAGGACATGGCCTGCTCCTCGGTCAGGCGCAGGGGCGAAGCCAGGGTCAGGCGGCTGTCGCTGCGCCAGGTATAACCACCGGCCACCGGCATCAGGCCTCGTTGCGCCAACAGCTCGGCGGCTTCCCGGCTGACGGCCACCAGGCCTTTCATCCGCGCCTCGACGGCGCGCTCCAGGCTGCTGTAGACCGGCTTGCGCTTGTCCTGCAAGGCCAGTTGCGCTTGCAGGGCCATGCCCAGGCGTTCGGCTGCGCCCTCGCCACTGGCCGTGGGCGGGATGACGCCGTCGATCAGCGCCAGCTGGCTGACTCGCTCGGGCATGGCCGCCGCCAATACCAGGGACACGATGGCCCCCAGGGAGTGGCCCATGAGGGCGAAGCGCCGCCAGCCCAGCTGCTCGGCCACTTGCAATACGTCGTACACGTAGTCCCACAGGGCGTATCCCGCTCCCGCCGGGCGATGCCCGGAGTGCCCGTGGCCGGCCAGGTCCAGGGCCAGGATGCGCAGGCCGCGCAACTTGGGCGCCAGGCGCGCGAAGCTGTTGGCGTTGTCCAGCCAGCCATGCAGGGCGATCACCGGCAAGCCATCCTCTGGACCGAACAAATGCGCCGCCAGCTCGATATGCGGCAGGCTCAGGCGCACTTCCTCCACACCCTGGCTCATGCAAGGCTCCGCTGCTGGCCGTGCTGCCAGCGGTTGAACAGGTCCTTGAGCAAGAGCGCAGTGGCCTCGGGTCGCTCAAGGGGGAACATGTGCCCGCCGGGCATGGTCAGCGACACCCCCTGGGACATGCGTCCCACGGCACTGGTGTGATGGCGCATCACCACCCTGCTCTGCTGGCCTCGCACCACCGCCAGGGGCACCTTGAGCTGATGGGCGCTGCCGGGGCTGGTGTGCGGCACGCCACGATAGATGCTGATCTCGGTGGCCGGGTCGAAGCGCAGCCGCAAGCGATCCCCCACTTGTTGCAGGCCATGCTCCAGGTAGGCATCCAGGCAATCGGGGTCGAAGGCGCGGAACAGCGTCTTGCGCGAAAAGTAGCTGCGGGCCGACTCGATATCGCTGAACTCCTCACGCCGTCCCAGGGTGCGCCCGGCCGGGGTCAGCCGATCGATGAAACCCAAGCGCTTGGCCGCACGGATCACCCATTGGTCGGCCCGGGTCAGCACCGGAGAGTCGAGCATCACCACGCCCCGGTACAGCTCCGGGCAGCGCAGGGCCGCATGCAGGTGCAGCACGCCGCCCAGCGAGTGCCCGACGCCCCACACCGGCTGGGACTGCTGTTGCAGGTGGTGGATCAATTCGTCCACCAGGCTGCGCCAGTTATCGTCCACCGGAAAACGCGGGTCATGGGCATGCTGTTGCAGATGAGTCACCTCGAATTCCGGCGCCAGGGCGGCGAACAACTTGCCGTAGGTGCCGGAGGGAAACCCATTGGCGTGAGCGAAAAACACCTGTTGCGACATACCGACTCATCCATTTACCAAATCAACGGCGATTTTCCGCAAGCTCCGCCGCCAGGGCAATGACCGTAACCGCCAGGAATACTGACACCCCGGCCCGGCCTATGGCCGCGGGTTCAGGCGGCCGGCGGGTTCTGCCCCAGCGGCACCACCGCCATGGTCAGGCGCGATACACAGCTGGCCTTGCCCTCGTCGCTGCTCAGGCGGATGTCCCAGACGTGGGTGGTGCGACCGAGATGGATGGCCCTGGCCACCGCCGTGACCCGCCCGCTGCGCAAACCCCGCAGGTGGTTGGCATTGATCTCCAGCCCCACGCAGTAGAACTTGCTGGCATCGATGCACAGGTAGCTGGCCATGGAGCCGACGGTCTCGGCCAGCACCACCGAAGCCCCACCATGCAGCAGCCCGTAGGGCTGGTGGGTACGATGGTCGATGACCATGCTGGCGGTCAGGGACTGCTCGTCGAAAGCCTCGAAGCGGATATCCAGCACTTCGCCGATGGTGTTCTTCTGGAGCGCGTTCAGTTGCTCGAGGTTGGGGGTGGTACGCCACAGGCTCATCGCCACTTCCTTCTTGTAGGTTGGTCGCTCAATCCTGCCACAGCACGACTTCCTCGCGCTCGCTCCAGGCCTGGAAGCTGTCGCCATAAGCGGACTCGATCACATTGCGCTTGATCTTCAGGGTCGGGGTCAGGAAACCGTTCTCCACCGCCCAGCTACCCTTGACCACCACCAGCCGATGCAGGCGCTCGTGCTTGTCCAGGCCGCCATTGACATGGGCCAGGAGGTTTTCCAGGCTGCTGTGCAAGCCTTCGCGAGCGCTGCCATCGGCCTCGCGCTGGCCGGCCGCCGACAACACGCACAAACCCAACGGCGCGCTCAGGCCATCGCCGACCACGCATACCTGCTCGATGTGCGCATGCTCGGCCAGGCGGATCTCGATGGGCGCAGGCGCCACATACTTGCCCTTGCTGGTCTTGAAGATTTCCTTGAGCCGGCCGGTCAGGCGCAGGTTGCCGGCAGCATCCTGCTCGCCCTTGTCGCCGGTGCGTAAAAAACCATCCTCGGTGATGGTCTCGGCGGTCTTCTGCGGGTCCTTGTAGTAACCCTGCATCACCGCCTGGCTACGGACCTGGACCTCGCCGTCCACGGCGATGCGCACCTGGACCTCTGGACAGGGCCGGCCGATCCAACCCGGGATGTATTCTCCCGAGCGGCCCAGATGGGAGTAACCACAGTTCTCGGTCATGCCGTAGACCTCCAGCACATCCAGGCCCAGGCGCTGGTACCAGTGCAACAGGGCCTGAGGCACTGGCGCGGCTCCGGACAGGGCCACGCGCAGCGCATCCAGCCCCAGCCCCGCCAGGACCTTGTGCCCGACCCACTTGCCAATCAGCGGCAGGCCCAGGAGCAGGTCCAGGCGCCTGGCCGGCATCTTGGCGTAGACCCCCATCTGGAACTTGGTCCAGATCCGTGGCACGCCGAACATCGCCGTGGGCCGGGCACGCCGCAGGTCGGCCAGGAAGGTATCGAGGCTCTCGGCAAAAAAGATCGTCTGCCCGGTGTAGAGCGCGCCCATCTCGACGAATACGCGCTCGGCCACATGGCACAACGGCAGGTAGGACAGCAGCCGGTCGCCGGGCCCCAGGCCGAACATCTGGACTCCATGGCTGGCGGTGAACCCGAGGTTGCCGAAGCTGTGCATCACGCCCTTGGGCGATCCGGTGGTACCGGAGGTATAGATGATGGTGGCCAGTTGGTCGGGCCCCGGGCAGGGGCTGTCGGTCATTGGCTGGCAACGCTGCAGCGCCTCCCAGCTGAAATCGAAGCTGCCCTGCGGCGCCAATGGCAGGCTGATGGTGGGTAAACCAGGCCTGATGCCCCGGGACATTTCCGGCCAGGCATCGAGCTTGCCGATGAACGCCAGGGCCGACCCGGAATGCTCCAGCACCTGGGCCACCGACTCGGCGGTGAGGTTGGGGTACAGCGGCACCGAGACATGCCCGGCCATCCAGATCGCCAGGTCGGCGATGATCCAGTGGGCGGAGTTCTTGCCGATGATCGCGATATTGCTGCCCGCCGGCAGTTGCCGCTCCCGCAGCCACTGGGCGGCGCGTCGGACCTGCTGGGCGACCTCGGCCCAGCTCAGTTCCTGCACCTGGCCACCGGCGCAGGGCTGGACCAGGAAAAGTTGCTGGGGATGACTTGCTTCACGCTGGTAGAACACTTGCAACGGCAAACGAAAAGCAGCAGACATGACGCGCTCCTTTGTTCTTGTTGTGTTCGGGAACAGCCGCTAACCAACCAAGCACTTGCTCGGTCGACTATTCCACGCACCAGGGAGCGCTGCAAGTTAAGAAATGTAGCCGGCATCAGCCTTGCCGACACCCACCACCGGAGCCCAGGGGCCCGGCGGCGAGGGCATCAGGGATGGTCGACGCGAACCAGGGTCATGGCCCCGGCCAGCGGCCAGTCGCCCGCCAACTCCGCCAGGCTGGCGGTGTCCATGGCTTGCGGGTCACGCAGGTGACCATGCTGCAACAGGCCGATCAGGCTGCCCACCAAGGGTTGGTGGCTGACCAGCAACAGGTTCTCGGCGCTGTCCAGTTGCTCCAGCGCCCGCAGTGGATTGGCATCCGGGGTGAGCCAGGACACGGTACGCACCTCGCCCTCAAAGCCCAGGGCCTCGCGCACCAGGTGCGCGGTTTGCTGGGCCCGGACATAGGGACTGGCAAGGATCCCGGTGAGGGGCTGGCCGATCAGTTGCGCGGCGCTGGCCAGCACCTGCTGCCGGCCATGGGCCGTCAGGTTGCGCTCGGCATCGGTGGCCGCATGGGCTTCGGCCTGGCCATGGCGCAATACCCAGAGCCTCACAGCTTGGGCTCCTCGTCACGCACCGGATGCGGCGCCGGAGGCACGCTGTGGGGCGCCTCGCCCTCCGGAGCCCGGGGCGCCGGCCAGTCGGCGAACGGCCAGGGCTTTTGTTCGGTGTGGAAACTGCCGAAGCGGCCGATCTGCGCCAGGAACTGGCTCAGGCTGTCGCCGAAGTTCATCAGGCTGGCATTGGGAGCGCCGTAGACCAATCGGTAGATGAGCTGCACTACCACCAGCGCCCCCAGGAGGAACTGCGCCACCTGCCACACCAGGGCGAATACCAGCATCCACAACACCCGCAGGAGAATGGATTCGTACTTGGCCTCGGAATTCGTATCGTTCATGTCTCGCTCCTGTACTGCTCAGTTGAATCCGCTGGTGGAGATAAAGTCGACATCGGTTTTCGGTTCGCCGCGCATCAACAGCTCGATCACCTGGGTGAGCGTCCGGCCTTCGAACAGGATCGCGTGCAACCCGGCTACCAGCGGCATGTAGACCCCCAGCTCCTGGGCCTTGGCCTTGAGCACCTTGAGGGTGTTGACCCCTTCCGCCACTTCGCCCAGGCGGCTCACCGCCTGGTCCAGGCTCAGGCCCTGGCCCAGGGCGAAGCCCACCTGGTAGTTGCGGCTCTTGGGCGAGGAGCAAGTGACGATCAGGTCGCCGACCCCGGCCAGGCCAAGGAAGGTCATGGGGTTGGCCCCCTGGCTCACGGCGAAGCGGGTCATCTCCGCCAGGGCCCGGGTGATCAGCATGCTCTTGGTGTTTTCCCCCATGCCCAGGGCCACCGCCATGCCGGCGATGATTGCGTAGACGTTCTTCAAGGCGCCGCCCAGCTCGACGCCGAAGCGGTCGGCACTGGCGTAGACCCTGAAGGTACGGCCATGCAGCACCGCCTGGACTTCTTGGCACAGTTGCTCGTCCTCACTGGCCACCACCGTGGCGGTCAGGGCATGCTCGGCCACTTCGCGGGCCAGGTTGGGGCCCGAGAGCACGCCGATCCGCGCCTGGGGCGCGATGTCCTCGAGGATCTGGCTCATCAGCTTGAAGGTCTGGGCCTCGATGCCCTTGGTCAGGCTGACCAGCATCTTGCCGCTGAGTCGCTGTGCATGGGGCGCCAGCACCGCGCGCAGAGCGCTGGAGGGCAAGGCGACGAAACACAGGTCGCTGTCCTCGAGGGTGGCCAGCAGGTCGGTGACCGGCTCCACCGCCGGGTGGATCTTGATGCCCTTGAGATAACGCGGATTCTCGCGATTGAGCCGAATGGCCTCGGCCTGCTCGGGATCACGCATCCACTGCCGCACCGCCTGGCCGTTCTCGGCCAGCAGGTTGGCCACGGCGGTACCGAAACTTCCGCCTCCCAGGACCGCAATAGGGCGCTGTTGTGTCATATGCAATCCGTTTTTCCATAGCAGTGGCGATGGCGGCATTATACGGGGCGGCCATCCGACCACCAGCCCCGGTCAACTGTCCGGGCGATCTGTCGCAAACCCGCGCAGGCGCTCGGCGGATGCAGGCCCATCGAATGGAAAACTCGACCGTCTCGGTTAACATGCGCGCCATCTTTCACGTTTCAAGGCTGCGCCGTGCCCGCTGGTCCCTCCCCCCTTCGCCTGTCATTGCTGCTGGGCATGCTATCCGGTCATCCGGCGCTGGCCGAAGATCTGTTCGTCGACGACGGCGCACTGCCCCAGGTATTGACCGCCACCCGCCTGAAACAATCCCCCGCCGCAGTGCCCGGCAGCATGACCGTGCTGGACAACGAATTGATCAAGGCCAGCGGCGCCCGGGACATCAGCGAACTGCTGCGCCTGGTGCCGGGGATGATGGTCGGCGCCATCAGCGGCAACCAGGCCACGGTCAACTACCACGGCACCAGCGCCAGCGAAGCCCGGCGCATGCAGGTCTTGATCGACGGGCGCTCGGTGTATCGGGCCGGATTGGCCACCGTGGACTGGAGCGACATTCCGGTGGCCATGGAGGATATCGAGCGCATCGAGGTATTCCGCGGCCCCAATACCGTCAGCTACGGCGCCAACGCATTGATGGCGGTGGTCAACATCATTACCCGCTCGCCGGCCAACAGCCATGGCACGCGGATCAAGGTGACCCGTGGCCAGCGTGGTGTGGCCGACTGGTACGCCAGCCAGGGTACCGGCTGGGACGGCGGCGACCTGCGCCTGTCGCTTTCGGGCCAGGAGGACGATGGCTTCGACAAGCGCCAGGACGGGTCGGACTATCGCGACAGCCGGCGCCTGAACCGCATCAGCCTGGCGCTCGGCCAGATGCTCGACGAACGCCAGAGCATCGATTGGCAGTTCAATGCCAAGGAAGGCAGCAACCAGCGGCCTTATACCTATCGGCCGGTGTTCAGGGACTACGCCGAGAAAGGCTACAACTCCGACGTGATCGCCAAGGACTATGCGACCTCCCTGCGCTGGAACCTGGACCTGGACCCACGGCACAGCCTCTACGTCCAGGGCTCGGCCCAGCACTGGGATCGCCAGCAGACCTGGAGGGCTTGCGATGCGGCCCTGTCCTTCAGTCCCGAACTGGCGCGCCTATGGCAGCTCAACCCGAACTACACCGAGCGCCTGGCGCGCAACATCGCCAGTTATTCGAAGGCACCGGCCGGTTCCCCGGATGAAGAAGCACTGGCGGGGAAGGTCCTTGAGCAATGGACCAAGGAAGGTGGGAGCAAGCCCGTCTGCGGCAGTATCGACCAGAGCACCCGGGAAACCCGCTACGACCTGGAAATACAGGACACCCTGAGCCTCGCCGACGACCTGCGGCTGGTCAGCGGCATGAACTACCGCTACGACCGCGCCGACTCCGAGACCTATTTCAACGGCGTGCTGGACGACACCACCTGGCGCCTGTTCGGCCAGTTGGAATGGCGGGCCAGCGAACACTGGCTGATCCAGGGCGGGGCCATGTACGAAGACGCCCGGCTCACCGGGAACTCCCTGACCCCGCGGATCGCCGTCAACTACCTGATCAACCCGCGCCACGGGTTGCGGGCGGTGTACTCCGAAGCCATCCGTTCCCCGGACATGTTCGAGAACAACGTCAACTGGAGCTATCGGGTCACCGGCCTGAGCGCTCCGGTCTACGGCCAGAACAGCGCCCAGTACTTCGTCAAGACCCGCGGCCCCGGCGACCTCGACCAGGAACGCATGCGCTCCCGGGAGCTGGGCTACAACGGCTATTTCGTCGACCAGCGGCTGAACCTGGATATCAAGCTGTTCTACGACGAAATCAGCAGGATGGTCAGCGAGCCGCTGCGCAACAACCAGTACATCGCCAGCAACAGCAACTCGGCGCGTTTCACCGGCAGCGAAAGCCAGCTGGATTGGCAGCTGAGCCGCGCCGACCGCCTGCGCCTGACCTACGCCTATGTCCATGCCCAGGCCAGCAACCGCCTGGACCAGCGCTTGAGCGCCAGCAACAGCGGCTCGGCCGGCTGGCTGCGCAACTGGGGCCAGGGCTGGTCCAGCGCGCTCTTCTACTATGGAGACAGCGCCCTCAACGGCTACCGTTTCCAGCGGGTCGATACCCGCGTCGCCAAGCGCCTGTCCCTGGGCAAGGCCGACCTGGAGCTGGCCGGCACCTTGCAACAGCGGCTCGACCACCAGCCCGTCACCTTCGCCGACAACCGCTACGACTCCCGCCACACGTTGTACTTCAGCGCGGAGCTGGAGTTCTAGCATGGCTCGCTCGCGCAAGAGCCTGCCTCGACTCGGCTGGAGCCTGGTGCTGCTGGGCTGGCTGCTGTGCGCGCCATTGCGCGCCGCCGAAGTGCTGCTGACCGCCAGTGAAGACAGCGACAGCGTGCGCAGCTTCGCCCGGGAACTGGCGGACCTGCGCCCCCAGGACCAGGTGCGCTTCGAGCCGCTCGGGCAATTGCCCGCACCGGGCCTCTTGCCGGCGGCCACGCGCTTGATCCTGCTGGACCCGCAAAGCCTCGACTGGCGCCTGCAGGATGCGCAGGGCCCGCCGACCCTGGTGCTGCGCATCAGTCGCCTGCAAGCCGCCCAACGCCTGCCAGGCACGCCGCAGCCCAGGCTCACCCTGCTGTGGAGCGACCCGCCCGGAGCCCGCCAGCTACGCCTGATCCGCGAGGTGCTGCCCCAGGTCCGCCGGGTGGGCGTGCTGTACAGCCAGGACAGCCGGTTCCTGCTCGAGGAACTGCGCCAGGCGGCGCACGCCCAGGGGCTGGAAATCGTCGCCGAGGCCTGGAACGACATCGGCGACAGTCGTCCATTGCAGGAAGTGCTGCGCAACAGCGAAGTCTTGCTGGGCCTGGACGACCCCAGCCTGTACAACCCCAAGACCGTCAAGAACCTGCTGCTCAGCAGCTATGCCCGACAACAGGCCCTGATCGGGCCCAACGCCGGTTTCGTCAGGGCTGGCAGCCTGGCCAGCACCTACAGCGACCAGCAGGACTGGCTGCAAACCCTGGACCAGCTGCTGGACCGGCCACCGGCCCAATGGCCCCGTTCGCAGTACCCGGCGGCCTTCAAGGTATTGAGCAACCCACAGGTGGCACGCTCCCTGGGCATCGAGGAAATCGATCCTGAGACCGTCGCCCGCCAGTTGAGCGAAGGAGAGAAACGCCCATGACATTGCGTCGCCGTTGGGATATCCAGGCCCGTACTCAGCTGATCAGCCTCGGCCCCGCGCTGCTCCTGACACTGTTGCTGATCAGCTTCTTCACTTTCGTGCGCATCCAGGACCTGCACCAGGAGCTGGACCACACCGGCCAGCTGATCGCCAACCAACTGGCCCCGGCCACCGAATACGGGGTGATCTCCGGCAACAACGAGGGCCTGGAAAGCCTGTTGCAAGCGACCCTGAGCACGCCCCACGTGCAATTCCTGGAGGTCCAGGACAGCGCCAACAACATCCTGGTGTATGTCGAGCAGCCTGCGGCCCGCCATGACCATGCGAAACAGATCAAGGTATTCCAGGCTCCCGTGCGGCTGCAGCGGATCCAGGTGCACAACGACTTCCTGCAAGAGGATCCGGGCAGCCTGGCCAGCCAGGGCGACGGCTACCTGGGGCGCGTGCTGGTCGGCATGTCCAACGACGCCTTCAGCCAGCGCCAACAGGAAATCGTCCTCAAGGCCGGGATCCTCGCCCTGTTCGCCCTGCTCTTCACCTTCCTGCTGGCCCGACGCCTGGCCGCCGGCCTGGCCCAGCCGATCAGGGCCATGAGCAACGCGGTCAAGGCGATCCAGGAAGGCGACTTCAAGACCCCGTTGCCGATCGTCGACGATGGCGAGCTGGGCAACCTGGCGCGGCACATCAACAACCTCGCGGCCGGCCTGGAACTGGCCAGCCGCGAACAGCAGCAGGCCATGTCCCAGTTGATCCAGACCCGGGAAGAAGCGGAACAGGCGAACAGGGCCAAGTCGGACTTCCTGGCGATGATGAGCCATGAGTTGCGCACGCCGATGAATGGCGTGCTGGGCATGCTGCAGTTGCTTGAAACCACCGAGATGACCCGCGAGCAACGCGAGTACGCGGCACTGGCCTCGGAATCCACCGAGCACCTGCTCAAGGTGATCAACGACATTCTCGACTTCTCGCGTATCGAGCGCTCGGCCCTGGAGCTGGAACACATTCCGTTCAACCTGGCCGAATTGATCGCCAGCTCGGCCCAGGCCTTCCAGCACAGTGCCCTGCAACGGGGCCTGGACCTGAAGTTGCGGCTGGCGCCGGGACTGGAGTCGTTGCAGGTCAAGGGCGATCCGACGCGGATCCGCCAGATCCTGGTCAACCTGGTCGGCAACGCGCTGAAGTTCACCGAACAAGGCAGCGTGACCATCGAAGCCCAGTGGCAGGCCCTGGACCACGAGCTCCTGTGGTTCACCTGTGCGGTGCGCGACAGTGGCATCGGCATCAACCCGGCCAGCCTGGAATCGATGTTCGACGCCTTCCAGCAGGCCGACAGCTCGATCTCCCGGCGCTATGGCGGCACCGGCCTGGGCCTGCCCATCGCCCGGACCCTGGCCGAGCGCATGGGCGGCACCCTGCGGGCCCAGAGCGAGGAAGGCCGGGGCTCGGTGTTCACCCTGGAAATCCCCCTGGCGCTGTTCCAGCAGACACTGCCGGTAGCGGCCCCACGGGCCAGCACCGCGGCGGACCAGGGCGCAGGCCGCAACGTGCTGCTGGTGGAGGACAACCCGGTGAACCAGACCGTGATCCAGGCCATGTTGCGCAGCCTGGGCTTCAGCGTGAGCATCGTCACCGATGGCGCCCAGGCGGTACGCAGTGCCGAAAGCCTGATTTTCGAGGCGATCCTGATGGATTGCCGGCTGCCGCTGGTCGACGGCTACGAGGCCACCCGGCAGATCCGGCAACTGCCCGGTTGTGCCGATCTGCCCATCATCGCGCTGACCGCCAATGCCCTCCAGGGTGACCGTGAGGCCTGCCTCGCGGCCGGCATGAACGACTATCTGGCAAAGCCCTTCAAGCGGGCGGATCTACAGCAAATTCTCCAACGTTGGGTGCAATAGCGGGCTATTTTCAAACATCTGCGACTGGCGTGGCGGGCGAAAGTGCGGCAGTCTTAGGCACCCGATGGGGCCCTGAAAAGGCCTCCGAAAAAAATTTCAGTGCACAAGTGTACATTCATGCCCTTTGCGCTGTGACTTTCACTACAACGCAATAGTCTATGAGTAGGCTGCCGGCTCGAGGCATGAACGCTTCGATCGGCCGGGAAGATTTGCCCAACCCTGCCGCACGGGACTATTGAGGAGCTCGCATGACCAAACAAAACGCCTTTACTCGGGAAGATCTGCTGCGCTGCAGTCGCGGTGAGCTGTTCGGCCCAGGTAATGCGCAACTGCCCGCCGGCAACATGCTGATGATCGACCGCATCACTCACATCAGCGGCGAAGGTGGCAAGTACGGCAAAGGTGAGTTGGTCGCCGAGCTGGATATCACTCCGGACCTGTGGTTCTTCGCCTGCCATTTCGAAGGCGACCCGGTGATGCCAGGCTGCCTGGGCCTGGATGCCATGTGGCAGCTGGTGGGGTTCTTCCTGGGCTGGCAAGGCCTGCCGGGCCGCGGTCGCGCCCTGGGCTCGGGAGAAGTCAAATTCTTCGGCCAGGTGCTGCCAAGCGCCAAGAAGGTCACCTATAACATCCATATCAAACGCGTCCTGAAGGGCAAGCTGAACCTGGCCATCGCCGATGGTTCGGTCAGCGTCGACGGCAAGGAAATCTACACTGCCGAAGGCCTGCGGGTCGGCGTGTTCACCTCCACTGACAATTTTTAAGGGTTATCCGCATGCGCCGCGTCGTTATCACTGGTCTGGGCATCGTTTCGTGCCTGGGCAATGACAAAGAGACCGTCTCCGCTAACCTGCGTGCAAGTCGCCCTGGCATCCGCTTCAACCCGGAATATGCCGAAATGGGTCTGCGTAGCCAGGTTTCCGGCTCCATTGACCTGAACCTCGAAGAACTGATCGATCGCAAGATCTACCGTTTCGTCGGCCACGCGGCAGCCTATGCCTACCTGGCCATGAAGGACGCCATTGCCGACTCCGGCCTGACCGAAGAGCAGGTATCCAACCCGCGCACCGGCCTGATCGCCGGCTCCGGCGGCGCCTCGACCCTGAACCAGATGGAAGCGCTGGACATCCTGCGCGAGAAAGGCGTCAAGCGCGTTGGTCCGTACCGCGTCACCCGGACCATGAGCAGCACCGTTTCCGCCTGCCTGGCCACGCCGTTCAAGATCAAGGGCCTGAACTACTCCATCGCTTCGGCCTGCGCCACCAGCGCCCACTGCATCGGCACCGCCATGGAGCAGATCCAGATGGGCAAGCAGGACATCGTGTTCGCCGGCGGCGGTGAAGAAGAGCACTGGACCCAGTCGTTCCTGTTCGACGCCATGGGCGCCCTGTCCACCCAATACAACGAAACCCCGGAGAAAGCCTCCCGCGCCTACGACGCCCAGCGTGACGGTTTCGTCATCGCCGGCGGTGGCGGCATGGTGGTGGTCGAGGAGCTGGAACACGCCCTGGCCCGTGGCGCCAAGATCTACGCGGAAATCGTCGGCTACGGCGCCACTTCCGATGGCTACGACATGGTGGCTCCGAGCGGCGAAGGCGCCATCCGCTGCATGCAGATGGCCATGTCCACCGTCGACGCCCCGATCGACTACCTGAACACCCACGGCACTTCGACTCCGGTCGGTGACGTCGCCGAAATGAAAGGCGTGCGTGAAGTGTTCGGCGCCAAGGCTCCGGCCATCAGTTCCACCAAGAGCCTGTCGGGTCACTCCCTGGGCGCCGCCGGCGTTCACGAAGCGATCTACTGCATGCTGATGATGGAAGGCAACTTCATGGCCGGCTCGGCCAACATCGACGAGCTGGATCCGGAAGTGGCCGACATGCCGATCCTGACCAAGACCCGCGAAGACGTTGCCTTCAATACCGTGATGAGCAACAGCTTCGGCTTCGGCGGCACCAATGCCACCCTGGTCCTCAAGCGCTGGCAGGGCAAGTAGGCCCCGCCGCAGCCTGAAAAAAAGCCCCGACTGGTTCGGGGCTTTTTCTTGCCCGGGATTCACACCGAGAAACGCGCCACCATGGCGTTGAGATCCACCGCCAGGCGCGACAGCTCCTGGCTGGCGGCGCTGGTCTGGTTGGCCCCCGCCGAAGTCTGGTGGGCCAGGTCGCGGATATTCATCAGGTTGCGATCCACCTCCCGCGCCACCGCTGCCTGCTGCTCGGAGGCACTGGCGATGACGGTGTTGCGCTCGTTGATCTCGGTGAAGGCCGAGGCGATTTCCTCCAGGGCCTGGCCGGCCGCCTTGGCCACTTCCAGGGTCGAGCGGGCGCGGCTGTTGCTCTGCTGCATGGAGTTGACCGCCAGGTCGGTGCCTTGCTGGATGCCCCCGATCATCTGTTCGATTTCCTGGGTCGATTGCTGGGTCCGATGGGCCAGGGCCCGCACCTCGTCGGCCACCACTGCGAAACCGCGCCCGGCATCCCCGGCCCGCGCCGCCTCGATGGCGGCATTCAGCGCCAGCAGGTTGGTCTGCTCGGCAATGGCGCGGATCACCTCCAGCACCTTGCTGATGCCGTAGACCTTCTGGGCCAGGTCTTCCACCTGGTTGGCGTTGGCCGTCACATCTTCCGCCAGCGACTCGATGGACAGCACCGTCTGCTGCACCTGCTCGCGCCCATGCTTGGCGATCCGGTCGGACTCCCGGGAAGCCTGGGACGTGGCCACGGCATTGCTGGCCACCTCCTCCACTGCCGCAGTCATCTGGTTCACCGCCGTGGCCGCCTGTTCGATTTCCTGGTTCTGCTGGTACAAGCCCCGGGTCGCATCCTCGGTGACGCTACTGAGCTCCTCCGAGGCCGAGGCCAGCTGGCTCGAAGAATCGGAGATCCGCTTGATGGTTTCCCGCAGGCTGTGCTGCATGGCCTTGAGCGCATGGAGCAAGCGCGCCGGCTCGTCCTTGCCGCTCACCCGGATATCGCCGGTCAGGTCGCCGCCGGCCACCACCTCGGCCACGCTCAACGATTGCGCCAGGGGCAGGACGATGCTGCGGGTCAGCAGCAACGCCAGGCCAACGGTCACCAGCGCCGCCGCCACGATCATCACCACCACCCAGATCCGCGACTTGCTGAACACCTCCTGGGCCAGGTCGGTGGCCTGGGTGGCGCTCTGCTTGTTCAGGTCGATCAGGTCATGCAGGGTCGCGGCCATTTCATCGGCCAACTGGTTCATCTCGCCGTTGACGACCTTGACCGCCGCCTCCACCTGGTTCTGGCTGGAGTACTGCATGACCTGGGCCTGGCGCTCCAGGTACTGCTTCTCGATGGACTTGAAGCGATCGAACAGCACACGCTCCTGGGGCAGCACGATCAGCGATTCATAACGTCCCTGGGCGATGCCCAGGCCCTTCTTTATGTCGTTGATCTTGGCTTCGTTCTGGGCGATCGCCTGAGGATCGCGATTGATCAGCAGGCGCAAGGTCAAGGCGCGGACCCGCAGCAGGTCCTGGCTCATGTCACCAACGGACATGACGCTGGGCAACCAATTGCTCTCTACCTCATCGGATTGCTGGCGCATGTTGGCCATTTGCATCAGGGCGAATGCCCCGAGGATAAACATCATGAGCGCCAGCAAGCCAAAACCCAGGCTTGCCCGTGGCGCAATATTCAGACTTCTGAGGCTCATTCCTTTGGCTCCTTCCTAGAGCGCTGCAAGACTTGCAGCAGGTGCTCTTAGACGGTATCGGGCCAGATGGAATTTGCGTAAGACGAAAAAGTGATATCAAAACGCCCAAGTACTTCGATACCGGGGCATAAAACGATTCAGCGCACCGAAAATCGCTGTTCTGCCAACAAACGGTCGCCCTGGAACACCATGAAGTGCCATTCACCCGGCACCACTTCGTGGCTTTCGGTGAACTCGTAGGCCATCACATCCTGAGGGGCATTGGGCACCAGCTTCTGGGTCACTTCCAGCTTGTCATGGCGCAAGCCATCAGGAGTGCGAATGCCCGGCGTCAGGTACAACAGGGTCAGCGGCTGGCCGTCGGCGACCTTGCCCAGCAGTTGGTAGCGCAGGCCGAACTTGGTGCCCAACCGGGCCGGTACCACGGCAGTCTGCTGGATCTTCTCGTTGCTGCGACGCAGCACCCGCTCCCCCGATTGCAGCTCGGCCTCGGGGCCTTCGAACACGCCGAACTCCACGGGACCTTCGACACGGACCTCGGCACTGGCCAGGCCGCTGACGATCATCAGCGCCGCCAGGACGCTTGAACGAGTGAAATGCATATCGCGCTCCTTGATTGAGATGGCGCGAGCATATGAACCAAGGGTGACAAGCTGATGACAATCCGCCGGGACAGCGGCTCAGCGAGAAGCCGGGAGCACGGCCAGGAAATTGTCATGGGCCACCTTGCGGGCCACCTCGGCCGGCAGGGCATCGAGGAACCCATCGAAGCCGTGCAATTCCCGCCCCAGCTTGTCGAAGCGCCCGACCACATCCGAGCCCAGCATGAAGCGCTCCGCATAGCGCTCCACCAAGCGCAGCCACTCCCGGCGCGGGGTGCCCTGCTCGTCCAGCAGATAGGGAGTGAGCAGGCTCCAGGACAGGTCTATGTAGAGGTTCGGGTAGCGCTCCAGCAACCGCTCCAGGGTCGGCAGCAGGAACTCCAGGCGCTCCTGGTGACGATGGATTTCCGCGCTGGTACCCGCGTGGGCCCAGATGAACCGGGTCTGCGGATGCTGGCCCAGGGGCTCCTCTATCTCTGCCAGGTACAGGGGATTGCGCTCGCGCTTGGAGGTGATGTTCGAATGCAGCATCACAGGCAGATCATGCTTCGCTGCCAGGCGATAGACCTTGGCCATGGCCTCGTTGTTGGCCCGTGGCGTATCGCCGTCGATCAACGCAGTGAGGTCGTCATGGCGAGTGAAGACCTCGCCGATGCCCTGCCACAACCCCGGATCGAGATCGAGCATGCGCTGGATATGGGCCGCGGAATTCTTGTCGTTGGGATTGAACCCCGAAAGGAACGGATGCAGGCGCCGGCGTTGCTCGGCCGGTAGCTGCTTGACCGCGGCGGCCACCAGCACATCGGTGGCGCTGTACCAGTAGGCACCGGCATCGTCCCCGGCGTAGTAGCGCGGACGCTTGGGTTCGTCCTCGTGCCATTTCTTGGCCACCGGGATCCCGGAGATCATCGCCTGCTCGATCCGGTTGTCGGCCATGGCCTTGAGCAAGGCCTGCATGCCCTGGGTTTCCTGGAAAAAATCGACATAGTGCAGGTGTGCATCGCTGTAGATGTAGTCCCGTGCCTGTGCTGCCGCCAGGGGCAGCATCAGCAGCAAAGACAGGCAGCTTGCGTGAAAATGGCTCCAGTGCACCGCTCAGGCTCCCGAGTATCGAAGCAGGATAGACCGTGGCGCCAGGTCGCAGGTTCAGAAAATGGGGAACACACGAGTCGTGTGATGCTCTATAACTTCAGCACCTTTAATGCCTGATTCCATCAATCACTGCCTGAGGTTTGCCATGACCATCACCGTCAACACCGAGTCCAGCGAAGGTTACCGCCACAGCATCCAGGTGGACGACCACCACTTCTTCACCGACCTGCCCAAGTCGGCAGGTGGCGAAGGCACCGCTCCGGAGCCCCATGATTACTTCGACGCCGCGCTGGGGGCATGCAAGGCCCTGACCCTCAAGCTCTATGCCCAGAAGAAGAACATCCCGCTCACCGGCGTCACGGTGGAGATCAAGCATGACAACAGCGAGGAAACCAAGGGCAAGTACGCCCTGCATGTGAAGCTGACCCTCAAGGGCGTGCTCACCGATGCCCAGCGTGAAGAACTGCATCGAGTGGCCGATCGCTGCCCGATCCACAAGCTGATGACCACCAGCGAAGTGAGCATCGAGACCCACCTCTCCGAAGGCGCCTTCAGCCAGTAGCGCGCGGCCTGGGCAAGCGGGTTATGCTCCCGGGCATAACCCGAGCAGCCTGGAGCCCGCCATGAATTCCCCCCTCGTGATCCGTCCCCGTGCCGAGGACGTCGAAGGCCAGCCCATCCTCCGCCCCCTGCCCTCGGCGCAATGTCGCAGCGTCGGGCCTTTCGTGTTCTTCGACCACATGCTGGAAACCACCTATCCGGCGGGCAAGGGCATGAACATCCGCCAACATCCGCATATCGGCCTGTCCACCCTGACCTACCTGTTCAGCGGGCAGATCCAGCACAAGGACAGCCTGGGTTCGGACCAGGTCGTCGAGGCCGGGGACGTCAGCTGGATGACCGCCGGCAGCGCCATCGCCCACGTCGAGCGCACGCCATCGGCGCAACTGGAGCGGGAGCGGCGCATGCATGGGCTACAGGTATGGCTGGCTTCGCCCCGGGACCAGGAACAGGGGCCGGGGCACTACAGTCATCACCCCGCTGCCAGCCTGCCGGTGAACGACAACCTCGGCGTGAGCATCCGCATGATCGCCGGCCATGGCTTCTGCCTGGAGTCGCCAGTGCCGGTGCTGTCCCCGACGCTGTACGCCGAACTGCAGCTGCAAACCGCCACCAGCCTGCTGATTCCTACCGAGCATCAGGAACGGGCACTGTACGTGCTGGCAGGCGAGGCCCAGCTGGATGGCCAGCCGGTGGAGCTGAATACGTTGGTGATCCTGCCGGAAGGCGAAACCACGACCCTGTTCGCCGAAAGCGATTGCCATGCGGTGTTGATCGGTGGCGCGCCCCTGGACGGGCCACGCCGGATCAATTGGAACTTCGTCGCCAGCGATCCGGCCCTGATCGACGAGGCCCGCCGGCGCTGGGCGGCCGGGGACTGGCCGCAGGTCCCTGGAGAAAGCGAGCGGATCGAGCTTCCACCGGGCAAACACTGAGCCCTCTCGCCCGCCACGGCCGCTGCATGGGTCGTGGCGAGCGCAGGAGCAGTTGTCAGCCCCGGAACACTTCCTCGAGCAGGTGATGCATGGTGGCGAAGGCCCGGCCGGAAACCTTGGCGTCGTACATCATCTTGCCCGGCACATTGGCATGGGTATCGGTGAAGGAATGCACCGCGCCACCGTAGCTCACCAGTTGCCAGTCCACCCCGGCGGCATCCATCTCCGCCTCGAAGGCCGGCAGTTGTTCCTTGGCCACGAACGGATCGGCCGCTCCATGCAGTACCAGCACCGCGCCCTTGATATTGCGTGCATCGGCGGGCTCGGGAGTATCCAGGGTGCCGTGGAAAGACACTGCCGCCTTCACCGGTGCGCCGCTGCGAGCCAGCTCCAGGGCACAGCAGCCACCGAAGCAGAAACCGAAGGTCGCCAGCTTCGAGGTGTCGACTGGCGCCTCCCCTTGGGCCTGCAAGGCCGCGAACGAGGCCTGCATGCGCTTGCGCAGCAACGCGCGGTCATCCTTCAACGGAGTCATCGCCGCCCCGGCTTCGTTGAAGTCACGAGGCCTCAGCGCCTGCCCATAGAGATCGGCGACCAGCACCACATAACCCTGGGCGGCTACCGCTTCGGCGATCTTCTGCGCGCCATCGGTAACCCCCATCCAGTTCGGCGCCATCAGCAGGCCCGGGCGGGGCCCCTTGTGGGCGGCATCGAAGGCCAGGCGGCCCTCATAGGGTTGACCATCGATCTGATATACCACGGAACGCACGGTGATTTGACTCATGACTCAGCTCCTCCAGCAAAGGGACACCAGAATGAAAAAACCCGCCGTTAGGGCGGGTTTTTCTTGCTACTTGGTTAAACCGACAGCTCGACCAGGAGCTTGTTCAACCGGCGGACATAAGCCGCTGGGTCTTTCAAGCTGTCACCGGCCGCCAGGGCAGCCTGGTCGAAGAGGATGTGCGACAGGTCGCCAAAACGCTCTTCGCTCTGCTCGCCGTCGAGCTTCTCGATCAACGGATGGCTCGGGTTGAACTCGAAGATCGGCTTGGAGTCCGGCACCTTCTGCCCGCTGGCTTCGAGGATCTGGCGCATCTGCAGGCCCAGGTCCTGTTCACCGATGGCCAGGATCGCCGGCGAATCGGTCAGGCGGTGGGAGACCCGCACTTCGCTGACGTTCTCGCCCAGGGCGGTCTTGATCCGCTCCACCAGGCCTTCCTTGCTCTTGGCGACTTCCTCGGCGGCCTTCTTGTCCTCTTCGGAGTCCAGGTTGCCCAGGTCCAGGTCACCACGCGCCACGTCGACAAAGCTCTTGCCGTCGAACTCGTTGAGGTAGCTCATCAGCCACTCGTCGATCCGGTCGGTGAGCAGCAGCACTTCGATGCCTTTCTTGCGGAAGACTTCCAGGTGCGGGCTGTTCTTGACCTGGGCGTAGGATTCGCCGGTGAGGAAGTAGATCTTGTCCTGGCCTTCCTTGGCACGCGCCAGGTACTCGGCCAGGGAAACGTTCTGCTCGCCGTCTTCGCCCTGGGTGGAAGCGAAGCGCAGCAGGCCGGCGATCTTCTCCTTGTTGGCGAAATCCTCGGCCGGGCCTTCCTTCATCACCTGGCCGAAGTTCTTCCAGAAGCCCTTGTATTGCTCCGGCTCGTTCTTGGCCAGCTTCTCCAGCATGTCCAGCACGCGCTTGGTCAGCGCCGACTTCATCGAATCGATGATCGGGTCTTTCTGCAGGATCTCGCGGGAGACGTTCAGCGACAGGTCGTTGGAGTCCACCACGCCCTTGATGAAGCGCAGGTACAGCGGCAGGAAGGATTCGGCCTGGTCCATGACGAACACGCGCTGCACGTAGAGCTTGAGGCCCTTCGGTGCTTCACGCTGGTACAGGTCGAACGGCGCGCGGGCCGGTACGTACAGCAGCGAGCTGTATTCCAGCTTGCCTTCGACCTTGTTGTGGCTCCAGCTCAGCGGGTTCTCGAAGTCATGTGCGATGTGCTTGTAGAACTCCTGGTATTCCTCGTCCTTGATCTCGGTACGCGGACGAGTCCACAGGGCGCTGGCACGGTTGACGGTTTCCCACTCCAGCGCCGGCTGCTCTTCGCCTTCGGCAGCCGCAGCTTCCTTGGGCAGCTCGATCGGCAGGGCGATATGGTCGGAGTACTTCTTGATGATGTTGCGCAGGCGCCAGCCATCGGCGAACTCGTCTTCGCCGGACTTCAGGTGCAGGACGATGCGGGTGCCGCGCTCGGCCTTGTCGATGGTAGCGACTTCGAACTCGCCTTCACCCTTGGACGACCAGTGCACGCCCTCGCTGGCGGCCAGGCCGGCACGACGGCTGAACACTTCGACCTGGTCGGCGACGATGAACGCGGAGTAGAACCCGACGCCGAACTGGCCGATCAGGTGCGAATCCTTCTTCTGGTCGCCGGTGAGGTTCTTCATGAAATCGGCGGTGCCGGACTTGGCGATGGTCCCCAGGTGGGTGATCACATCTTCACGGCTCATGCCGATACCGTTGTCTTCGAGAGTGACGGTCTTGGCGTCCTTGTCGAAGCTCACACGGATTTTCAGCTCGGCGCCACCTTCCAGCAACTCGGGCTTGGACAGGGCTTCGAAGCGCAACTTGTCGACCGCGTCGGAGGCGTTCGAGATCAGCTCGCGCAGGAAGATTTCCTTGTTGGAATACAACGAATGGATCATGAGGTGCAGCAGTTGCTTCACCTCGGTCTGGAAGCCCAGGGTTTCCTTTTGAGTTTCCACACTCATGGTCATCAAACTCCAATCAGATGGCATTGGCCGCACTCCGGAAGCGGTGAGCGGCGGGATGACATGAAAGTGGGGATCACTCTGCAGATTTCAAGAGCCGGTCCGATCCTGGATCTTGAAATGTGCACGAGCGGTGGCGATCGGCTCGTCGGCAGTGCTCTGCCACGCCGTAATCGCGACATTGGCCACCCGCCGCCCCTGGCGGCATACCTGGCAACGGGCGAAGGTGTCGCGAAAACGCCCGGCGCTCAGGTAGTCCAGGGAAAAGTCGATGATCTTCGGCACCTCGGGAGAACCGGTGAAGACCAACAAGTGCAGGGCTGCCGCCAATTCCATGAAGCCGGCGATCACCCCCCCATGCAGCGCCGGCAACAAGGGATTGCCGATGTTGTCCTTGTTGGCCGGCAGGCGAAACAGCAACTCGTCGCCCAGGCGCGAACACTCGATACCGATCAACGCGGCGTAGGGAATCCGCTGCAGCAAGGCTGCGTACTCGCCCTGGCGGTGGGCCTGCTCCAGCAGGGTCTTGAGATCCTCGCTCATGCCCGCTCTCCCTTGCTGGCAGCGGAAGCGCCAGGCAAGCCCTTGCCCATGCGCATGAAGGTTCCTACCACATGGGCCACCGGATGCTCGGGATCGTCCTGGTAGGCAAAACCGCGGGTAAAAATCACATCGGTGGTGACCCTGTAACACTGGGCAAACCCGTGCACGGCCTGATGCGGTTGCGCCGGGTGCATGTAGTCTATGCGTAGGTCCAGGGTCGGGCACACCTCGAACTCCGGCAGTACACAGAGGGTGGCCAGACCGCAGGCGGTGTCCATCAGCGTGGTCAGGGCCCCGCCATGGATGACCCCGCTCTGGGGGTCGCCCACGATTTGCGGGCTATAGGGCAAGGTCAGGGTCAGCCCCTCCGGGGAGGCGCTATGGACGCCGATACCCAGCACCTGGCAGTGGCGCAGCGCGGAAATAAAGCGCTGTGCTCGTTCGAAGATCAGATCTTGCGCCATGGCGAATGCCTCTAGTTATTGTCTGGAATGTGCGCTCGATAAAGTAAAAAAGTTCCGTGACATCAATCTTTAATATATCTGCGCAGCCAAGGAACTTAAGTCACAAGGCCATGATCGAAAGGCCAGTAGATATCTTCACTCAGGAGAAACACCCCATGCGTAAGACTTTAGCTATTGCCCTGATGCTGACCGCTTCCCTCGGTCTGGCTGCCTGCGACAAGAAATCCGAGGACAAAGCTCAAGATGCCAACCAACATGCTGAGCAAGCCCAACAGAAAATGAACGAAGCTCAGGATAAGGTGAACGACGCAGCCAAGGAAAACGCCGAAGCTGCCAAAGATCAGGCTGAATCCAACAAGGCCGCTGCTGAAGAAAGCGCCAAGGAAGCAGCACCTAAAACCAACTAAGTCGGTTTTAGCGCAGTACAGAATAAAGCCCGCCAAGTGCGGGCTTTATTTTTTTCGGCGTAACTTCTATGCCAACAACCAACGAAAAGTTGGACTAAGCATCAATAACAAAGAACACGACAGGCCAACTCCCCAGGCCAGGCTCCGTTGCCACGCCAGGTCGGCCAGATAACACCCCAGGTAAAGCACACGGGCAACCACGAAGACGATCGCCAGGGTATCGATCAACCAGCCCTGGGTCTGCGTGGTGTGTGCCATCAACACGCCCACGGCGAACAGGATGAAGGCTTCGAAACTGTTCTGGTGCGCCGCCAGGGCCCGGGCCCCACGCCCGCTCAACCGGGCCTGTTGCAGGCGCGGCAGATGGTTGTCGTAGCCGCCCTGCTCCTTCATGGCCTTGGCCACTGGCATCCGCGCAATGAAGATCAACAACGCACTGATAAACACGCACCAGAACGTAATGGTCATCAGTTGTTCTCCTTGTTCACCTCGGGCAATGGCGCCTCTGTAGGGGTATAGACCATGACGTCCAGAACGTCGGAATGGAACTCGCGACGATAGAGCACCAGCACTACCCCACTGCTCATCAACATGAACAACCAGGGACTGACGAACCAGGCCAGCATGCTCATGCCGAAGTAATACGAGCGCAGGCCAAAGTTGAACTGGTTGGCCGCCATGGAAATCACCCGCGCGGCGCGGGCGGCAAAGGCCTTGCGCTCCTGCTCGGAGACATGCCGCTCACCGATCATCGGCGCCGACCCCACCAGCACCGCGGCGAAGTTGTATTGGCGCATGCACCAGCTGAAGGTGAAGAAGGCATAGACGAACACCAGCGCCAGGCACAGCAACTTGATTTCCGACATGCCCTGGGATGCCTGCTGGACCATGGGGATGTCGGCCAGCAGCGAGACCGCGCGCTCCGATGCTCCCAGCACAGTGATGATGCCGGCCAGGATGATCAGGGTACTGGAGGCGAAGAACGAAGCATTGCGCTCCAGGTTACCGATCACACTGGCATCGGCGATGCGGTTGTCCCGCAACAGCATGCGGCGCATCCAGTCTTCGCGATACAGGTGCAGGACGCTGGCCAGGCAAGGTGTGTCGCGGCCTTTCCAGGTGGCGTAGCGGGTGTAGCCGCCCCAGCAAACGATGAACCAGAGGGCGGCCAATAGGTGGATCTGGTTGGCTTGGATGAACGACATGCAAATTCCTGTGGGCATTGGCGAAAGCTGGGAGCAATGTTTCGACGCCTCGCCAGAGAAAAAGACACCGCGCAAGGCCCATAAAAAATGCCCCGTATCGATGGATACGGGGCATTTTCAACAGCGCTGGCCGACCGCTCGTGACGGCCGGTGAACACCGGTCAAATCAGGCCAGGGCTTCGCTGGGCTTGCCCAACAGGCGATCGCAGACCACGGCCAGGGCCAGGACGATCACCGAAGGCACCAGCCAGGCCAGGCCCTGCTCGCTGAGCGGCAGGTGGGACAGCTGGCTGGGGATGAGACCGGCAAACGCGGTGCCCTTGATCGCATCGATCAGGCCGAAGATGAACGATACCAGCATCACCGGGCCGACGATGCGGCGCTGATCCTGCCAGAAGTCCTTGCAGAAGCTCAGGGCCACCAGGACGATGCATGGTGGATAGATGGCGGTCAGTACCGGGATCGAGAACGCGATCAACTTGGTCAGGCCCAGGTTCGACACCACCAGCGAGAAGCCCGCGAGGATCACTACCAGGGTCTTGTAGGACAGCGGCAAGACCCGGCTGAAATACTCGGCACAGGCGCAGGTCAGGCCTACGGCAGTCACCAGGCAAGCCAGGGAGATCAGTACCGCGAGGAAACCACTGCCCAGGGAGCCGAAGGTGTGCTGCACGTAGGCATGCAGCACTGCCGCGCCGTTGGTCGCACCGACAGCCACTTCATGGCTACCGGAGCCCAGGCGGAACAGGCTGACGTAGACCAGCGCCAGGCCGACACCGGCGACCAGGCCGGCGATCACCGCGTAACGGGTGATCAACTGCGGCGACTCCACCCCGCGAGAACGGATGGCGTTGACGATGACGATGCCGAACACCAGCGCGCCCAGGGTATCCATGGTCAGGTAGCCATTGATGAAGCCTTGGGAGAACGGCGCCGCCACGTATTCCGGAGTGGCCTGGCCGATGTCACCAGCCGGCAGGGCGAAGGCTGCGATGCCCAGGACCGCAAGGGCGATGATCTTCAGCGGGGCCAGGAAACGCCCGACGGTATCCAGCAGGCGGCCAGGGTACAGGGAGATGAAGAACACCAGCAGGAAGTAGGCGGTGCTGTAGAGCGCCAGCGCCAGCGGGCTTTCGCCAGTCAGCGGGGCCAAGCCTACTTCAAAGGATACGGTGGCCGTGCGCGGTGTGGCGAACAGCGGGCCCACTGCCAGGTAGCTCACTGCAGCCAACAGGCCGCCGGCAACCTTGCCGATGGGGCTGCTCAGGGAGTCCATGGCGCCACCGACCTTGGCCAGGGCCACCACGGTGATCACTGGCAGGCCGACCGCGGTGATCAGAAAGCCCAGCGCCGCCATCCAGACATGGGGTCCGGACTGCAAGCCGACGATAGGCGGGAAGATGATGTTGCCTGCCCCGACGAAGAGGGCAAAGGTCATGAATCCGAGCGCCAGGATGTCCTGGCCTTTCAACACTTTCATTAAGGAAATACCACACTACTGAATCGGAATTTAGAGAGGGATTTCCCTTTGGGGTGAGGGAAATGCTGTCAATCCGTATAAGACTGACCCGTTTAGCGTGCCGCAGCCTTGTGGGTAGCAGACACATCAAAGAGGCGGCTAGCGTAACGAATCTGTAAGACGAACGCACCGCCACGGTGCGAATTTTCTTATATGCGACATGTCAAATGTCGCTTTTTTGAAACTATATTTCCGCGGGTATTAATCCCCTTCTCGCTCCAGCCCTGGCCCTGGGCTGCTTGCGGCTCGCAGAAAGGACAAAGGCCACCCGAAGGTGGCCTTTGTCAGCAGCATTGCAAGCTAAGCGTGGGAGCTTACTTGACAGTCCAGCCAGTCAGCTCGGCCAGGGCCTTGCCGATGTCTGCCAGCGAACGCACGGTTTTCACGCCAGCGTCTTGCAGGGCAGCGAACTTCTCGTCCGCAGTACCTTTGCCGCCGGAGATGATTGCACCTGCGTGGCCCATGCGCTTGCCCGGAGGAGCAGTCACACCAGCGATATAGGAAACAACCGGCTTGGTCACGTTGGCCTTGATGTAGGCAGCCGCTTCTTCTTCAGCCGAACCGCCGATCTCGCCGATCATCACGATCGCCTCGGTCTTCGGGTCTTCCTGGAACAGCTTCAGGATGTCGATGAAGTTGGAGCCTGGGATCGGGTCACCACCGATGCCGACGCAGGTGGACTGGCCGAAACCGGCGTCAGTGGTCTGCTTGACGGCTTCATAGGTCAGGGTGCCGGAACGGGAAACGATACCGACTTTGCCTGGCAAGTGAATGTGACCTGGCATGATGCCGATCTTGCATTCGCCCGGAGTGATCACGCCTGGGCAGTTAGGGCCGATCAGGGTCACGCCCAGCTCGTCGCACTTAACTTTAGCGTCCAGCATGTCCAGGGTAGGAATGCCTTCGGTGATGCAGACGATCAGCTTGATGCCGCCGAAAGCCGCTTCCAGGATCGAGTCCTTGCAGAAAGGAGCTGGAACGTAGATCACGCTGGCGGTGGCGCCAGTGGCAGCTACAGCGTCTTTGACGGTGTTGAACACTGGCAGGCCCAGGTGCTCGGTGCCGCCTTTGCCTGGAGTTACGCCACCCACCATCTGGGTGCCGTATTCGATGGCTTGCTGAGTGTGGAAGCTACCCTGCGAACCGGTGATACCTTGGCAGATAACCTTGGTGTCTTTATTGATCAGGACGCTCATTATTTGCCCTCCGCAGCTTTGACAACTTGTTGAGCAGCGTCGGTCAGGCTGGTAGCAGCGATGATGTTCAGACCGCTTTCTGCCAGTACTTTAGCGCCCAGTTCAGCGTTGTTGCCTTCGAGGCGAACAACAACCGGGATTTTCACGCCGACTTCTTTCACGGCGCCGATGATGCCTTCGGCAATCATGTCGCAGCGAACGATGCCGCCGAAGATGTTGACCAGTACTGCAGCGACGTTGGCGTCGGACAGGATGATCTTGAAGGCTTCGGTCACGCGCTCTTTGGTAGCGCCACCACCTACGTCGAGGAAGTTGGCTGGCTTGCCGCCGTGCAGGTTGACGATGTCCATGGTACCCATGGCCAGGCCAGCACCGTTGACCATGCAACCGATGTTGCCGTCCAGGGCTACGTAGTTCAGTTCGAACTTGGCAGCGTGAGCTTCACGCGGATCGTCCTGGGACGGATCGTGGAAGGTCTTCAGCTTAGGCTGGCGGTACATGGCGTTGGCGTCGATGTTGATCTTCGCGTCCAGGCAGTGCAGATCGCCGTCGGCCTTGATTACCAGTGGGTTCACTTCCAGCAGGGCCAGATCGTGATCCTGGAACAGCTTGGCCAGACCTACGAAGATCTTGGCGAACTGGGCGACTTGCTTGCCTTCCAGACCCAGTTGGAATGCCAGCTCGCGACCCTGGAATGGCTGAGCGCCAACCAGTGGATCGATAGTGGCCTTGAGAATTTTTTCTGGAGTGTCGTGAGCGATCTTCTCGATGTCCACGCCACCTTCGGTGGAAGCCATGAACACGATGCGACGGCTGGAACGGTCAACGACAGCGCCCAGGTACAGCTCTTTAGCGATATCAGTGCACGATTCAACCAGGATCTTGGTGACAGGCTGGCCATTGGCGTCAGTCTGATAGGTCACCAGACGCTTGCCCAGCCACTGCTGTGCGAATGCCTTGGCGTCTTCCTTGTTGCGAACCAGCTTGACGCCGCCCGCTTTACCGCGACCACCGGCGTGAACCTGGGCTTTGACAACCCACTCGGAGCCGCCAATCTTGTCGCAAGCTTCTGCTGCTTCTTCCGGGGTGTCTACCGCGTAGCCTTTGGATACTGGCAGGCCGTATTCAGCGAACAGCTGCTTACCCTGATACTCGTGAAGATTCATGCTTTTTACCGTCTTCGTTAGGTACTGCGCATTCGGCGCTGCACTCCAGATGAGTGCCGCACCACCTGTGACCGCTACTCTCAAACCAGCGCCACACCTGGGTTCCGGAGCCTGGGCCCCGGTCCAGTGTGTGGCGCTACCCTGAGAGGTCGAGTCCAGCGGATATTCCGCGGTGAGTCTTGCGCACAAGGCTCACGACGGGCCAACCGCCGTGGTTTCTTATTATTGCTTAGCGTTTCTTGCGGTTGGCGATGTGGATGGCAGTGCCATTCACAGCCAGGGCTGCTTCGTGCAGGGCTTCGGACAGGGTCGGATGGGAGAAAACCATCATGCCCAGGTCTTCGGCGCTGGTGCCGAATTCCATGCCGATCGCACCTTGTTGAACCAGTTCCGCAGCGCTTGGGCCAATCACGTGGACGCCCAATACGCGATCAGTCTTGGCATCGGCGATGACCTTGACGAAACCGCCGGTGTCGTTGGCTGCCATGGCACGGCCGCTGGCGGCAAACGGGAAGGTGCCGACGTTAACTTCTACGCCTTCAGCTTTCAAGGCCTGCTCGGTTTTACCGACCCACGCGATTTCCGGGTGAGTATAGATAACCGACGGGATCAGGTCGTAGTTCATCTGAGCCTTGTGGCCCTTGATGCGCTCGGCAACCATGATGCCCTCTTCAGAGGCCTTGTGCGCCAGCATCATGCCGCGAACCACGTCACCGATGGCGTACACGCCCGGTACGGTGGTGGCGCAGTGATCGTCAACGTGCACGAAACCGCGCTCGTCCAGGGTCACGCCGCAGTCGGCAGCCAGCAGATCAGTGGTCACCGGACGACGACCAACGGCAACGATCAGCTTGTCGAAGGTGATGTTCTGCTCACCATTGGCGTCGGTGTAGGTCACCACGACTTCTTCGCCATTGACCTTGGAGCCGGTCACGCGAGCACCCAGTTTGATGTCCAGGCCTTGCTTGGTCAGGGTCTTCAGCGCTTCCTTGGAAACCGCGGTATCAGCGGCCATCAAGAAGGTGTCCAGGGCTTCCAGGACGGTCACCTGCGCACCCAGGCGCGACCAGACCGAACCCAGCTCCAGACCGATGACGCCAGCGCCGATCACGCCCAGACGCTTAGGCACTGCCTGGAATTCCAGGGCGCCGGTAGAGTCCACGATCACGTTCTGGTCGACCGGAGCCGGCGGAATGTCGATCGGACGCGAACCTGGAGCCAGGATCACGTTTTCGGCTTCGATCACTTCGACCGAACCGTCAGGCTTGGTGACTTCGACTTTCTTGCCGGCCAGCAGCTTGCCGTGGCCCTGGATCGAAGTGACGCCGTTGGCCTTGAACAGGGTGGCGACACCGCTGGTCAGGCCTTTGACGATGTTGGCCTTGCGACCGACCATGGCCGGTACATCCATGCTCACGCCGGAGTGGCTGATACCGTGGATGGCAAAACCGTCCTGGGCTTCGTGGAATTTCCAGGAACTGTCCAGCAGAGCCTTGGAAGGAATGCAACCGACGTTCAGGCAAGTACCGCCGAGGGCCAGCTTGCCCTCCTTGTCGGTGTACTTCTCGATGCAGGCAGTCGTCAGACCAAGCTGTGCGGCCTTGATGGCGGCAACATAACCGCCTGGGCCCGCACCAATCACTACCACGTCGAATTTCTGAGTCATAAAAGGTTCCTTTTAACGGCAAGCTAGAAGCTGCAGCCACAAGTTCCAAACCACCGCCCAGGGGCTAGTGGCTTGGCGCTTGCAGCCTGCAACTGCTTTTTAGATGTCCAGGAGCAGACGCGCCGGATCTTCCAGCAGGTTCTTGATGGTCACCAGGAACGACACGGCTTCTTTACCGTCGATCAGGCGGTGATCGTAGGACAGTGCCAGGTACATCATCGGACGAATGACCACTTGGCCGTTGATCGCCATAGGACGCTGGATGATGTTGTGCATGCCCAGGATGGCCGCTTGCGGCGGGTTGACGATCGGGGTCGACATCATCGAACCGAAGGTACCACCGTTGGTGATGGTGAAAGTACCGCCAGTCATCTCTTCCATCGACAGCTTGCCGTCGCGAGCCTTCTTGCCGAAGGTGGCGATGCCGTTCTCGATCTCTGCCAGGCTCATCAGCTCGGCGTTGCGCAGCACCGGTACCACCAGGCCACGATCGCTGGAAACGGCGACGCCGATGTCCGAGTAGCCGTGGTAGACGATGTCCGCACCGTCGATCGACGCGTTGACCGCCGGGAAGCGTTTCAGGGCTTCGGTGGCAGCCTTCACGAAGAAGGACATGAAGCCCAGGCGCACGCCGTTATGGGTCTTCTCGAACAGGTCCTTGTACTTCGAACGCAGGGCCATGACTTCGGTCATGTCGACTTCGTTGAAGGTGGTCAGCATCGCCATGTTCGACTGGGCTTCGACCAGACGCTCGGCAACCTTGGCACGCAGGCGGGTCATAGGCACGCGCTTCTCGACGCGATCGCCGGCAGCGAAGACCGGAGCAGCAGCGGCCGGAGCCGGAGCCTTGGCAGGCGCGGCAGCCGGAGCGGCTTTCTTGGCGGCGATGGCAGCCACTACGTCTTCCTTGGTCACACGACCGCCCTTGCCGGTGCCGGCAACGGAAGCGATGTTGATGCCGTTTTCTTCAGCCAGCTTGCGTGCAGCTGGTGCGGCGATTGGATCGTCTTCGCCTTCGGCAGCAGCCGGGGCTGCGGCAGCGGCGGCCGGAGCAGCTGCGGCGGCTGGAGCTGCGGCAGCAGCACCACCCTCGACGATGGAGCCCAGGACTTCGTCGGACAGAACGGTGTCGCCTTCGTTCTTGACGATAGCGCCCAGCACGCCGTCGGCGGTAGCCAGCACTTCCAGTACGACTTTGTCGGTCTCGATGTCGACGATCAGCTCGTCACGCTTGACGGCGTCGCCCGGTTGCTTGTGCCAGGTGGCAACGGTGCCATCGGCAACCGATTCCGGGAAAGTGGGGGCTTTGATCTCGATAGCCATTATCTGTGGTTCCTTAAATTCGGTTTCAGGTGCGCGAAGGCGTTAAACGGTAAACGCGTCTTGCAGCAGTTTTTCCTGCTGCTCGGCGTGCATCGATGCGTAACCACATGCTGGAGCAGCAGAAGCCTCACGGCCCGCGTACTCGAGTACGAGAGACTTGTTGAGGTTGCTGATGCTGCGACGCAGGTGGTGCTGGCTGCAGTACCAGGCGCCCTGGTTCATCGGCTCTTCCTGGCACCAGACGGCCGCTTTGGCATTGGTGTAAGGAGCCAGGACTTCTTTCAAGTCGTCCTCAGGGAATGGGTACAGCTGCTCGATACGCACGATGGCGATATCTTCGCGGCCTTCGGCACGGCGTTTTTCCAGCAGGTCGTAGTAGACCTTGCCGCTGCACAGAACCACGCGCTCGACCTTCTTCGGATCCAGAGCATCGATTTCCGGGATAACGGTCTGGAACGAACCTTCAGCCAGATCTTCCAGGGTCGAGATGGCCAGCTTGTGGCGCAGCAGCGACTTCGGAGTCAGGACCACCAGCGGCTTGCGCAGCGGACGGATTACCTGACGGCGCAGCAAATGGTAGATCTGTGCCGGCGTGGTCGGCATGCACACCTGGATGTTGTGCTCGGCGCACAACTGCAGGTAACGCTCGAGGCGTGCCGAGGAGTGCTCTGGACCTTGCCCTTCATAGCCATGCGGCAGCAGCATGGTCAGGCCGCACAGGCGACCCCACTTGTGCTCGCCACTGGTGATGAACTGGTCGATCACCACCTGGGCACCGTTGGCGAAGTCACCGAACTGGGCTTCCCAGATCACCAGCGCATTCGGCGTGGTGGTCGAGTAGCCGTATTCGAATGCCAGCACGGCCTCTTCCGACAGGAACGAGTCGTACAGGTCGAAACGCGGCTGGCCTTCAAACAGATGCTTGAGCGGCACGTAGGTGCTGGCATCTTTCTGGTTGTGCAGGACCGCGTGGCGGTGCGAGAACGTACCGCGGCCGATGTCCTGGCCGGTCATGCGGATCGGGTGGCCTTCGAACAACAGGGTGGCGTAGGCCATGGTCTCGGCGTAACCCCAGTTGATCGGCAGGCCACCGGCTTGCATCTTCTGGCGATCTTCGTAGATCTTCGAGACCTGACGCTGGACCACGAAGCTATCAGGCACTTCCAGCAGCTTGGCGGACAGTTCCTGCAGGGTCTTCAGGTCGAAGCGAGTGTCATGACGTGCGGTCCAGGTGTGGCCCAGGTATGGACGCCAGTCGACGAACAATTCCTTGTTCGGCTCCTTGACCAGGCTCTTGACCACATGCAAGCCGTTGTCCAGCGCATTGCGATACTCGTCGACCTTGGCCTGGACGCGTTCGGCGTCGAGCACGCCGCCCTGGGTCAGGCGCTCGGCGTACAGCTCGCGAGTGGTGCGCTGCTTGGTGATCTGCTGGTACATCAGCGGCTGTGTGCCGCTTGGCTCGTCGGCCTCGTTGTGGCCACGGCGGCGGTAGCAGACCAGGTCGATGACCACGTCACGCTTGAACTGCATGCGGTAGTCGATGGCCAGCTGGGTGACAAACAGCACGGCTTCCGGATCATCGCCATTCACATGGAGGATCGGCGCCTGGATCATCTTCGCAACGTCGGTGGCGTACTCGGTGGAACGCGAGTCCAGCGGGTTGCTGATGGTGAAACCAACCTGGTTGTTGACCACGATATGCACGGTACCGCCGGTCTTGAAACCGCGGGTCTGCGACATCTGGAAAGTTTCCAGGACCACGCCCTGACCGGCGAATGCCGCGTCACCGTGGATGGAGATCGGCAGGACCTTGTCGCCGCTCGAATCGTTGCGGCGGTCCTGACGGGCACGTACCGAACCCTCGACCACCGGGGAAACGATTTCCAGGTGGGATGGGTTGAAGGCCATGGCCAGGTGCACTTCGCCACCGGAAGTCATCACGTTGGAGGAAAAGCCCTGGTGATACTTCACGTCACCGGAACCCAACTCGACCTTCTTCTTGCCTTCGAACTCGTCGAACAGCTCGCGCGGGTTCTTGCCGAAGGTGTTGACCAACACGTTCAGGCGACCACGGTGGGCCATGCCGATCACGACTTCCTTGGTGCCGTAGGAGCCGGAGCGCTGGATCAGCTCGTCGAGCATCGGGATCAGGCTTTCGCCGCCTTCCAGGCCGAAGCGCTTGGTGCCCGGGTATTTGGTGCCCAGGTACTTCTCCAGGCCTTCCGCCGCGGTTACGCGCTCGAGCAGGTGGCTCTTGATGTCAGCCGAATAGGCTGGGCGGCCACGTACGCTTTCCAGACGTTGCTGGAACCAGTGGCGCTGCTCGGAATCGGTGATGTGCGTAAATTCAGCGCCGATGGTGCGGCAATATGTCTGCTGCAACGCTTCGTGAATTTCGCGTAGGCTCGCTTCCTCTTTGCCGATGAACAGGTCGCCGGCACGGAAGGTCGTATCAAGATCGGCATTGGTCAAGCCGTAATGATTGATCGACAGGTCTGCAGGTGCAGGACGCTGCCACAGTCCCAGCGGGTCCAGCTGGGATGCCTGGTGGCCACGCATCCGATAGGCCTGGATCAATCGCAGCACTTCAACTTGCTTCTTCTCGTGCTCACTGCTCACGCTCCCGGCGGAAACCGGTTGGGCGCGGCGCTGGTTCTTTGCCAGCAAGACGAAATGATCGCGGATCGTCGAGTGCGAAACATCGATGGCAGTGTTGCCGTCGGCAGGCAACTTATCAAAGTAAGTGCGCCACTCTTCTGGCACAGCGTTAGGGTCGTGCAGGTAGAGCTCGTAGAGCTCTTCCACATATGCAGCGTTGCTACCGGATAGGTAGGCGCTGTTCCACATGCGCTGCATCACGCTTTCTTGCATGCTTGGTCACCCTCGGTTAGGGGAACACCACCGGCGACGACACCGAGCAAGCTTGCAGAAGTCCGAATGCAGCGACCAAAACAAGCCACTTAGGATCACGCTGATAGTCCGGGTACCAGCCCGGATGCCCCTGCTTGTCTCATTTCTTCAAAATATAGAGCAGCCACTTCGTGAGCTGCTGCTCAGGTTAGAGCCAGGACGCGGGTTGAAGCCCGCGCCTCGGCTTTTACGGTACAGCGGTCCTACGGGTACAACAGCTGAATCACACGCCGCTCTGCAGCAGCATGTTACGAATGTGACCGATGGCCTTAGTCGGGTTCAGGCCTTTCGGACAAACGTTGACGCAGTTCATGATGCCACGGCAGCGGAATACGCTGAACGGGTCATCCAGCGAAGCCAGACGCTCGGAAGTCTTGGTATCGCGGCTGTCTGCCAGGAAGCGATAGGCTTGCAGCAGAGCGGCTGGACCCAGGAACTTGTCCGGGTTCCACCAGAAGGATGGGCAAGAGGTCGAGCAGCAGGCGCACAGGATGCACTCGTACAGACCGTCGAGCTTCTCACGTTCTTCCGGCGACTGCAGACGCTCGATAGCCGGAGCCGGAGTATCGTTCTGCAGGAATGGCTTCACCTTCTCGTATTGCTTGTAGAAGATGCTCATATCGACGACCAGGTCACGGATAACCGGCAGGCCTGGCAGAGGACGGATGACCAGCTTGTTCTTCTTGACCACGGCGGACAGCGGCGTGATGCACGCCAGGCCGTTCTTGCCGTTGATGTTCATGCCGTCGGAACCGCAAACGCCTTCACGGCAGGAGCGACGGTAGGAGAAACCCTCGTCCTGCTCCTTGATCAGCGCCAGCACGTCCAGCACCATCAGGTCCTTGCCACCGGTATCGACCTGGAAAACCTGGGTTTTCGGGGCAGAGTCGGTGTCAGGGTTGTAACGATAAACTTCGACTTGCAACATGACTGCCACCCTTAGTAAGTCCGGACTTTAGGCTCGAAAGCCGGTACGGTTTTCGGCGAGAAGTTAACACCACGCTTGGCAACGCGCTTCTCACCCGGGAAGTACAGGGTGTGGCACAGCCAGTTTTCATCGTCGCGATCTTCGTAGTCTTCACGGGCGTGAGCTCCGCGGGACTCTTTACGCACTTCAGCGGCGATGGCGGTGGCTTCAGCCACTTCCAGCAGGTTTTGCAGTTCCAGAGCTTCGATACGGGCAGTATTGAACGCCATGGATTTGTCGTTGATCTTGACGTTGGCGATGCGCTCACGCAGGTCGGCCAGTTGGGCAATACCCTTCTGCATGTACTCGCCGGTACGGAATACACCGAAGTAGTTCTGCATGCAGCTCTGCAGTTCGCGACGCAGGCTGGCGACGTCTTCGCCGGTGGTACGCTCGTTGAGCTTGGCCAGGCGGCTCAGGGCAACGTCCACATCGGTATCGCTGGCATCGCGGTATTCGATACCGTCGGTCAGCGCTTTTTCCAGGTGCAGGCCAGCCGCACGACCGAATACCACCAGGTCCAGCAGCGAGTTGCCGCCCAGGCGGTTGGCACCGTGTACCGATACGCAAGCCACTTCACCCACTGCGAACAGGCCAGGGATGATGGTGTCTTCGCCAGCGGCGTTCTGGGTGATGGCCTGGCCATGGATGTTGGTGGCAACGCCGCCCATCATGTAGTGGCAGGTAGGCACGACCGGAACCGGAGCGACTACAGGGTCGACGTGGGCGAAGGTCTTGGACAGCTCGCAGATACCAGGCAGGCGGCTGTGCAGCACTTCCTCGCCCAGGTGGTCCAGCTTGAGCATCACGTGGTCGCCGTTAGGACCACAACCGTTGCCAGCGATGATTTCCTTGACCATGGAACGTGCCACTACGTCGCGGCCAGCCAGATCCTTGGCATTCGGAGCATAACGCTCCATGAAGCGCTCGCCGTGCTTGTTGATCAGGTAGCCACCTTCGCCGCGGCAACCCTCGGTAACCAGAACACCAGCGCCGGCGATACCGGTCGGGTGGAACTGCCACATCTCGATGTCCTGCACCGGAACGCCGGCACGCAGGGCCATGCCCACGCCGTCGCCGGTGTTGATCAGAGCGTTGGTGGTCGAGGCGTAGATACGACCCGCACCGCCAGTGGCCAGAACGGTGGCCTTGGACTTGATGTACAGGGTTTCGCCGGTTTCGATGCAGATCGCGATCACGCCAACGAACGCGCCATCCTGGTTCTTCACCAGGTCAACTGCGTAGTACTCGTTGAGGAAAGTAGTGCCGGCCTTCAGGTTGCCCTGATACAGGGTGTGCAGCAGTGCGTGACCGGTACGGTCGGAAGCGGCACAGGTACGGGCGGCCTGGCCACCTTTACCGAAGTCCTTGGACTGGCCGCCGAACGGACGCTGGTAGATACGACCAGTTTCGGTACGGGAGAACGGCAGCCCCATGTGATCCAGCTCGAAGACCGCGGCCGGGCCTTCCTGACACATGTATTCGATAGCGTCCTGGTCACCGATGTAGTCGGAACCCTTGACGGTATCGTACATGTGCCAGCGCCAGTCATCGTTCGGGTCGGCCGAAGCGATGGCGCAGGTGATGCCACCCTGGGCGGATACAGTGTGCGAGCGGGTCGGGAAGACCTTGGTGACTACAGCAGTCTTGTGACCGCCCTGGGCCAGCTGCAGTGCGGCACGCATGCCGGCGCCACCGCCGCCAATGATGATGGCGTCGAAAGAAATGGTTGGAATGTTAGCCATGAATCAGATACCCCAGAGAATCTGCACACCCCAGACGAAGTAAGCGAACATTGCGACGCCGCATACTGCCTGGAAAAGGAAACGTACCGCTGTCGCCGACTTGCCCAGCGCCATATGCGTCAGGTAGTCGGTCGAGATGGTCCACATGCCGACCCAGGCGTGAGCGCCAAGGGCCACCAGGGCCAGCAGACTGAAGATACGCATCCAGTTGTTTGCGAACAGGCCATGCCACTGGGTGTAGTCAATGCCCGGATTCGCTACGAGGTACCCGATCAGAAAAATGAAATAAGCCGCGAGAACGACCGCAGAGACACGCTGCGCCATCCAGTCATAAAGGCCCGAACGCGACAGGTTCGTAACGCTGGTTACCATATCCAAACTCCCGCCAGAACGATTACCACCACGGATACGGCGATAACGATTTTCGAGCCCAGCTTGCCGCCTTCCAGCGTCTCACCGATGCCCATGTCCATAATCAGATGGCGTACACCGGCCACCAAGTGATACAGCAAGGCGGACAGGAGGCCCCATGCAACGAATTTGGCCAGCGGACTGGTCAAGCACGCCTTCACCTCGGCATAACCTTCCTCGGAGCCCAGGGACTTGCTCAATGCGTACAGCATGATGCCGATGCCCAGGAAGAGGATGATGCCGGAAACACGGTGGAGAAACGACGTAACGCCGGTAATGGGGAGTTTGATGGTCCTTAGGTCTAGGTTTACAGGTCGTTGGCTATTCACGGCTTTTTTTCACACTGAAGAGCCCCTAACAATCAGGGCAAAGTTGTTGGGGAGTGCACTGGTCAGGTAACCACCACCCAGGGAGTGCGACCCCCATCAAAACAGGCCCAGAAGCCCATGGCGGTCGGTGGCCGAGTATAGACAGTTAGGCTACTAATGACAACGCAAACGCCTTCCCCTAATAGCTGATTGCGTTAGCTTTATAAAAGGCGTAAATGGCAGTGAATTTCGCTAAAAAATCCCTCTCAAAGCCTTCTGGGACAAGACTTTAGGCAAATTGACATTCAGATTTATCCCACTATAGTGGTGCGGGCCCTGCGTGGGGGGTCTGTCTGATGATTTCAAGCATAAATAGGAGGCCACATGGCTGACAAAAAAGCGCAGTTGATCATCGAGGGCGCAGCCCCCGTCGAGCTGCCCATTTTAACCGGCACCGTTGGTCCCGACGTAATCGATGTTAGGGGCCTGACGGCCACGGGCCGCTTCACTTTCGACCCCGGTTTCATGTCGACCGCCTCCTGCGAGTCGAAGATCACCTATATCGACGGCGACCAGGGTATCCTGCTGCACCGCGGCTACCCGATCGAACAGCTGGCCGAGAAATCGGACTACCTGGAAACCTGCTACCTGCTACTTAACGGCGAACTACCCAATGCCGAGCAGAAAGCCCAGTTCGTCAGCACCGTGAAGAACCACACCATGGTTCACGAGCAACTGAAGAGCTTCTTCAACGGCTTCCGTCGCGACGCCCACCCGATGGCCGTCATGTGCGGCGTAGTCGGCGCCCTCTCGGCGTTCTACCACGACTCCCTGGACATCAATAACCCGCAGCACCGCGAGATCTCCGCCGTGCGCCTGGTCGCCAAGATGCCGACCCTGGCAGCGATGGTCTACAAGTACTCCATGGGCCAGCCGATGATGTACCCGCGCAACGACCTGTCGTACGCGGAGAACTTCCTGCACATGATGTTCAACACCCCGTGCGAGATCAAACCGATCAGCCCGGTGCTGGCCAAGGCGATGGACCGGATCTTCATCCTCCATGCCGACCACGAGCAGAACGCCTCCACTTCCACCGTGCGCCTGGCGGGTTCCTCGGGCGCCAACCCGTTCGCCTGTATCGCTGCCGGTATCGCGGCCCTCTGGGGTCCTGCCCACGGCGGTGCGAACGAAGCCGTGCTGACCATGCTCGATGAAATCGGCGACGTGTCGAACATCGACAAGTTCATCGCCAAGGCCAAGGACAAGAACGATCCGTTCAAGCTCATGGGCTTCGGTCACCGCGTCTACAAGAACCGCGACCCACGCGCCACCGTCATGAAGCAGACCTGCGACGAGGTCCTCAAGGAACTGGGCATCAACAACGATCCACAACTCGAACTGGCCATGCGCCTGGAAGAGATCGCCCTGACCGACCCGTACTTCATCGAGCGCTCGCTGTACCCGAACGTCGACTTCTACTCGGGGATCATCCTCAAGGCGATCGGCATTCCAACCAGCATGTTCACCGTGATCTTCGCCCTGGCGCGTACCGTCGGCTGGATCTCCCACTGGAAGGAAATGCTCTCCAGCCCTTACAAGATCGGCCGTCCTCGCCAGCTGTATACCGGCTACGAGTCGCGCGACATCACCAAGCTGGAAGACCGCAAGTAAGACCGGCCTTGCGCTCCCGTCTTAGCTACACCGCATACGGCCCCTGAACAGGGGCCGTATTCTTTCCCCTCTCCCCTCCCCCCCGACCACGGCACAAGGCCTGCAGCCATCAGCGCAAGCGCCTGTAC
>NZ_NEIQ01000081.1:0-532 GCF_002112765.1 Pseudomonas sp. B6(2017)
CGCCGAGGCCGCCAGGCGCCTGGAGGGGCGCGCACAGGTGGTCGCGGCAATCGCCGCCAGCCCCTCGTCCACGGTGATTTCCGGTACGGCCGGCGAGGTCGAGCGGCTCGCCGGTGATTGGGCCGAGGAGGGGTTGGTGCCGCGGCGCGTGGCGAGCGATGTGGCGTTCCACAGTCCACACATCGACCAGGTCCTGGAGGACATCCGCCAAGCCGCTGGCGAACTGCGCTGCCTGACTCCGCGCCTGCCCATGTACAACTCGTCCCTGGGCGATCCCCGGGCCCTGGCGCCCCGGAATGCGGACTTCTGGTGCGCGAACTCACGTAACCCGGTGCTTTTCGAGCAAGCAGTGACGGCAGCCCTGGAGGATGGCTTCGAGCTGTACCTTGAGGTGTCCAGCAAGCCCATCGTCGCCCACGCCCTGAAGGAGACTGCCGATGCTTGCGGGCGCGAACACGTAATGGTGTGCCCGAGCCTCAGGGAGGGGCGGCCGGAGTATCCGGAACTGCTCGCTAGCCTCGCTCGTCTGTAT